>JBELAJ010000120.1:0-18033 GCA_049508935.1 Terriglobia bacterium
GAAAACCGGCTGGCCCTCTGCATCGCCGACGTTTCCGGCAAAGGCGTTCCCGCCGCTCTGCTCATGGCCAACGTGCAGGCGAGCCTGCGCGCATCCATTCGCGACCTGGATAGCCCGGCGCGCGTATGCAGCATCCTCAACGGCATGCTCTGCGAAAGCATCGCGGAAGGTAAATTCGTGACCTTCTTCTGCGGCGTTTTGGACGCCGCCTCGCGCACCTTTCGCTACTGCAATGCCGGCCATCCGTACCCCATTCTTGTTTCCTCCGGCGCGGTGCACACGCTGGACCAGGGCGGCGCGGTGCTGGGTGTTTTCCCAGCGTGGACGTATCAGGACTCGAGCGTGGACCTCAGGCCCGGCGACAGGCTGCTTCTATTTACCGACGGCATTACCGAAGCCGAGGCGCCGGATGGCGAAGAATTCGGCATGGAAAAAGTCGCCGCATTCGCCAAAGCACATGCGGCGAATTCCGCAGCAAAGATTAATCAGCAGCTGCTCGCGCAGGTTACGGAGTTCTGCGGCGCGCAATTTCAGGATGACGCTACCCTGCTCGTGCTCGCAGTGAAGTAGCCGCCGATTGCGGGCGGATTACGCTACTCGGAAGCTATCTCACAGGGGCTCGCGGCGACAATCCTCTAGATGAATAAATACGAATGCCAGAAGGTCCTTCAGGAGCCTGACCGCCACTCCAAACCCGCAGGTGGGCCGCGGCCATCTGTTCTCTTCTCCTTCCGCCTGTTCTTGCCACTGATCGGCGGCGGATACCATCGATAAACCACGCCATTGATCGCGCTAATCGGGGTCCGGGCAATCGTTCACATTCCACAATGAGCGAAACGAACCGATTCTCGGCGGTGGCTCGTTTTAGCAGACAGATTAGCGTCGTGCGCTTGTCCTACAGAAGCAGAGTTTTGGAACAGTTTTTGGTACACCCAGAGCAAGGTGCTCGATTCGCCAACGGTAGCATCCTGATTTGCTTATGCTTAAATCGCTCGGCCGGAAATTCGAACTCAGGACCGCTTGCTTTTTCAGCATGCGCTCTACAGAAGCAATAACTCCCTTCTTTTCAATAAAACAGGGAGCAGCTTATTAACTTCTGTTGTAAAAAAGGCACATGTAGGAAATTCTGCAATTTTGCAATAACCGTCTTATTTCCAATGGCTTGGAACGCTGGCGGGGACGACGGGACTCGAACCCGCGACCTCATGCGAGACAGCAGAGTGACACGTTTCCACACCTTCTATCCATCTCTTTATCTTCCATAGACTTACTTCAATTCGGGGTTATCTGCTTTCGCTCGAAACAGAACCCCTTTCCTATCACTCTGATACATTTTTGGCACATTTCTCGCACAGCATCGGACTATGCAGTGAGCCAACCAGGCCGGCGTCCGACCCTGGCCCAGTTCCGATCGGGACTGTGGCCAACGCCGTTCTCCCATCAATCCGGCTAACAAAACGTCGGATGAAGCAGGTAGAGTCCATTTTGCTCATCCGCGAACAACGCGAGCACGGAACCCAGGAACTCGCATTTCAGGCGCGCCCGTTCATTCTGTGCGGACTTCCTCTCCGCCGTCCTTCGCTTGCTCAATTGAGCTATACGCGGAGGAATGGGCGCTTCTTCTTGCAAATCGTCGCGCACCCGCAGTACGGCCTGCCCTTTGGCCAAGATCGGCTTATCCCCATTTGGGTCGCTACGCTCGCGCTCTGGCAAAAGTCGCGCGAGGTCCATTTCGATTCCGCCGCCCGCATGCTCGACTTCTTCCACTTGCCCAAAGACGGATTCCATTATCGCCGGCTGGTCGAAGCTTTCCAGCGCGTCTTCGGCGCCACCATCTTCTTCGGAACCGAAGAAAACTCCGCCGCCAACAATCTGCTCGACTGGACCCGATTTCACTTTCTTGACCGCATGAAGCTTTGGTACGGCACGGGCGACCGGTCCTCCGCCGCTGAAGCAAAAGCTGACGACAACGTCATCACGCTGAGTGAGGTCTTCTACAACGAGATTCAACAGCACCCCATCCCGCTCGAGCG
The DNA here is from genome assembly GCA_049508935.1 of Terriglobia bacterium. Taxonomy (GTDB): domain Bacteria; phylum Acidobacteriota; class Terriglobia; order UBA7540; family UBA7540; genus CAVROP01. The sequence goes on from JBELAJ010000120.1 coordinate 2,034, forward strand.
TGAGGTCGTCTCGTCACTGGCCCACGCGCCCGGCATGCTCGATTTTTATCTGTGGCTCGCTTGGAAGGGTTGGACCATCCACGATGCTCCAAGCCGGATTCCCATCGTGGGCCCCGCCGGCCTGTGTGACCAGCTCGGCGCGGCTCCCTACGCCTCCCCCCGCCGCTTTCGCCACCTGATCGTGGAGTGGCTGGCCAAAGTGAAAGTGTACTGGCCGGAGTGCCGGGCTTTCGTCACCAGCGACCGCCGCTTCCTCGTCGTTCATTCCTCGCGCAAATCGCCCGCCGTCCGGGTCGTCGACCCTCATGCGGTTCCCTAGGCCAGTGGAAATCCCTGTGAGTTCCCTTCTCCGGGATTCGTTATACCGACTTATTTCGACTTCGCGCAACACGCCAAAATGTGTACTCGTGCCCGTGGGGGTTTGTAGACAGCAGCCAGCATCCATTGCGCCCAGTCGAAATATCGCCCGCCGCCGACTCAACCAATGCGCATCCCATATAGGTAGTAGTCTCCGTGTCGACCGTTATACGACCAGTTACCAAGAAATCCGTCCCGCAGTCTAGATCCGTTTGTTGGTCGCGAACCAGTCCTTGCATGCTGGTGCGCCGATATTTCTGACTGAACAGAGGTAAACGGCTTTACAAGTTCAGCGCTCCTACCGCAGCGGTGACGAGCAACCCTGCAAGAGGGCCGAGGAAGATCGTAGCATAGCAGGCTCCCTTCTTTCAGCCCCATTCGCTCCGCCCAATGGGATTACTTACTCGCCGCCACCCTTGCTAGAAAGGCTAAACTCCGGTTATAGCATTCAATCCATTCCGGAATGGAAAAGTCGAATGGATAATCGTGCTCAATTCTCGCGTGCTCAACCGGATAGTAAAGCGAATCCACATAGACGCCGTTATCCTTTAGTTTTGCTTCCAGCTTTCGCGCATCGTCTTCGAATGACGCAGTATTGCCTTCCGTGATAAAACTTGGCGGGTAATCGGACGTTATGTGTTGGACAGTGGATGCCTGCATGGCCTGCGCGGTGTCGCGCCAATCGCGGACGCCGAAGTACGCCCAACCGTAATGCCGGACAAAGAACCGGCAAAGCTAGTTTTCACAATCGTAAAGGCCGCGAAGATCATACAGACCGGAATACAAGATGGCGCCGACAATGTCCTCCTTCGGCAAGACTGCGAGGAGTTGCATCGACCTTGCCAATTCTGCGTTGATCTGCATAGCGATGAACTGTGAAGCAATCTGGGCTCCAGCCGAATCTCCACCGATCACCAAGCGGTGAAGATCGACCGTTGGGAACCGATGCCTGTTGCTCTCTAAGAATCTGTACGCCTCGCCAAGCTGAACGATCGGGCTCGGATAATGGGTTTCCGGCGCGAGTTCGTAATTGATCGAGACGACGACGTAGCCCCTAGCGGCAATCATCGTCATCAAAATCGCGATGTCGGCTTTGTCGCCGGCTACGAATCCTCCGCCGTGTACCCAAAAGAGAGTCGCAGCCGGGCCGGTTGCATTTTTCGGGATAAAGACGTCGAGCCTGTTGCTCTTAAACTGAGACGGATACTCGATGTCCTTTTCGGCGCGGACTTTTTGCCTCAGTTCGTAGTAAATTGGCGGCGTGACCTGATTGACTCCAACCGCAGCGAAATCCTTTCGCAGAAGCCATGCAAACGACCTCGGGCTGACGCTTAGCGCCACAATCAAGCCGACTGCCAGAAGCACCGCCAACGCGACGACGGCAAGAACAATCCTGACAATGATACCAGTAAGCCGGTTCATTCTTATGCCTGCCTAATGGAGCATAACAGGTAGATCAATGTGCGAGGCATGTGTCGCGTTGCGCTGGACGTCCCAGGTGGGTACCGGGCCAGGAAGCACCGCGAAATGATCCTTGTCCGCGCCGGCGAGTGCCACTCGGATGGCGTGGCCGCGCTTGAACACGTACGACGTAGGTTGCAGGCCGAACACCAACTCTGCCACTTCGCCTGGCACGAGAGGCATGCCGTCTGCCCGCTTGAAGGAATGATATGGACCAACCTGGTTGTAAGCCGGGGGGTCAGTCCTCAATTTACGGTGGACGGCACGCAGCTCCCCCTCGGTCACATAAGTCACTTTAGCCTTGGCGTCAACATCTTCCAGGTAGGCAAAGAACTCACCGTCGGTGGCCGTAGAACTCACGTCGAGGTCGATGACCGGGTGGCCGGTAACGTCCATATCTTGGTCGAGCGGTGGCGACGTGTAACACAACAACTTCTGATCTGCCGAACTGCGGTCGGGATAAATCACGTCACCGAGGGTAAGCAGACTGTTCCACCGCGAGGTGTCCCCAGTGCCGGTAGTGTTGTCCACCGCATAGTGGTCGCTGGCGTCCAGCGCTGGCGGTCTTCCGGTAGCCAGGCGATGATCGGTGTCAAAGTAGTAGGACATACTGTGTGCGCCGGGAGGTGGCCAGGAATCTGCAGTCTTCCACCGCTCCTCACCCATGGTGAAGTAGAGAACGGGTTTCTCTTGCAGGATGCCGGTGTTCACACCCTTGAGCTGATCGTCAAAGAAGCGCAACAGCTCCCCGTCTCCGTTGAAGGCCGAGGCAGTCGCGGGGCTGTAGGGGCTCGCATCCTGGCTGGCGCCGTGGTTCCACGGACCGAGAATCAACCGGCCACGATTCTTCAGAGTGCGAAAACGCTTGATGGCCGAATCGGGACAGCCACCGTCAAACCAGCCACTCCAGCTATACACGGTGGCACCCGAAGCCTCAATATCCCGGGTGTAGGTAAACGGGCTGAAAACATCGGTCGCAACGCCGGTAACGCTTGAAACATCATCTCGGAATGTCACCTGCGATCCCGCATCAATATCACCGTTCGTGCCGTGCTCCTGGACCGCCTGTTTGAGCAGCGAGCGGTCACGATCCTCGTCCACCGCTTTAACACCATGCAGAAAGGGCCGCGCCCACCACGGAGCATCGTGGAAGATCTGCTGTACGTCATTGCGATCCAGCATCTGATTGCCTTGATTCCAGGCCTTGATGAACCAGCTCAGGCGGATGCCACCAGGGAAGGCAACGTCGGCGTAGGGATCGAAGTACGCGTGTGCCGGGACCGACGCTTTGACCGCGGGGTTCTTGTTGACCAGCAGAAATTCCGCCAAGCCCCCTTCGTAAGAGCCGCCATGCGCGCCGACCTTCCCGTTCGACCACGGCTGCTTCACGATCCAGTCCACGACTTCTGAGCCGTCGCGCACCTCGTCAGGAGCCCAGGGATAAAGCCAGCGGCCGAACGATGCGCCCGTGCCGCGGGCGTCAACGTCGACCCAGGCATATCCGTGCGTCACGAACACCTTCCTCTCGGTGTCGGCAAGCCAGAGGGTGTCGGCAAGCCAGCTCAGGGGCCAGCCGATGTCCAAAGAACGAAAGTAGCGCGTCTGGCGAAGGATGGCAGGGATTCGCTTGCCGTCCTTCAGGCCGGCCGGAAGGCTTAGATCGACCGCGATCTTCACCCCGTCACGCATAGTCAGATATCGCGAGGAAGTAGAGATCCCTTTATAGGTCGCGGGGTGCTGAGCTAAGTACTGGTCCGCTGGCTGCCACCCATCGCTCGCCACGGGCCCGTTCTTGTGCCGGCACGAAGAAACGAAGAGGGCACAGAGAGAAAACAGCGCCGCAGCAAGCCACCTGCACCGAACGGGGGACTTGTGCTTAAGGCAACAGGTGAGGCGAACACTTACGGAACTGGCCGTCACGGCCAAAGCCGACCTTCCGGACGAGGCATTCACAGATGGCCCCTCCTTCTTTCGGTAAGTGAGGATTATACGCTCACTTTCCTAATTGTTTAAGAAGTCGATGACGGGCTGCTATCGGCTATCGAGAAATCGCCTACGCACCTGACTGCTGTCGCAGGAAAGCTGCTCCTGACTTCTCCGATCCGAAAGACGACGGAATAGACGATCACGACCCGCTTACTGGAAATCTCTTTGCCGACACCGATAGCCGCATCGGGAGTGACAGGGCACACGCAACCCTGCCAGCTGATGAAGAGGATCTTCTTACTCATCGTCGAGCTCCTGGGCCTTTGATACGATCTGGACGACAGAACAGTTGCCGAAGACGAACAGCCTGTTGATAGGAAGCTCCAGACGCGTGAACAAAGCGCGAATGTCGTCTTCAGTTCGATACGGCAAAGACTCGATGGCCGCGTCGATCAGGGCTTGGGGATTGTCTGCCTTCTTCCACATCTCGGCCAGTTTCTTGACGGCCCTCTTCTCTCTTCTTGGGAGGAACATCTGCAGGATAAGCACCTCCCGTAGCGCTCGGAGCATACCCATCTGAAGATCCCTTCGGAGGGTCTTGAGGGCCTCCCAGGGCGACAGGCGGGTCAGCTCGTACATCCGCCTCTGGTGACGTACACCCTTGTCCGTAATCACGCCAACACGTCTGACGAACCTCTCGGCGGCCGGGTGTAGCCTGAGGAATGCCACGAGGACCTTGCCGGCGCCTTGCGTCACGCGTCTGGCCTCGTTCACCATCAACCCGATCTGGCTTTCGTCGTCCAGAAAGTCGACCACGCCAGTGGCAATGATGGTCGTGTTGTAGGTCCGGTCTGCGAACGGCAGCTTTCTGGCGTCTGCTTCGATGAGCTTCATGCCCCTCCGTGTCAGCGCATATTTGATCATCTGGGGGCTTAGGTCGACCCCCTCGACCTTGTGGCCGGACTTCTGCAATTGCTCGACGAGCAGGCCCTGACCGGCCCCAACGATCAGCACGGGATCCGAAATGATCCTGCCGAGTTTCTGGATGTTGGCCAAATCCAGATGATTGTCCTCGATATAGGACAGATAGGGAGCCCACGTGTTCCAGAACCGTGCTATGTCTGCCATGGCGAGTCTCCTGTGCGCCCCGGGATGTTCGGGCGTTTTTGAAGCGGAAGGCGAAGGCTCCCATCACGGCAAATCGGATCGTCGATGTCGTGAATTGTGCAGATGTTGGGATGATCCAACGAGGAAGCAGCGCGAGCTGCACGTTGAAAACGTTTTAGCGCCGGCCGGTCCTTGGAAAGCTCCTTGGATAAGAACTTCAGAGCCACAAAGCGTGCCAGCTTCGTGTCCTCGGCCTTGTAGACAACCCATGCCGCCGCCACCGAGCTTGTCGATAATTCGATAATGCGACACCACCTCGCCAATCACGGCGCCTCCCAGTCGAGGGCGTAGATGTCCTGTGATCCGGTGTCGCGAAGAACGAGGGGCGAATCATCGGGAGCGAGGCCGAGCCAAAAAATGATCTGGCCGGCTATCGCGGGGGTCTTCAGTTCGGCGACAAGCTCCACCTTACGGTCGTTGATCCCTACCCGGAGCACGACCGGATTATTCGGCCCCCGCAGAAAATAAACATACCGCCCATCCGCTGACCACGCCGGGAAAGCAGCGCTTCCCTTCATGAGCTCCGACCACTTCTGAGTCTGAAAGTCGAAAAGGACCAGACTCAACGAGTCCACGGGCATGGCGACGATGTAGCGTCCATCCGGAGACCATCGGGGTGAGTAAAACCCCTGGGACCCGGGCAGCGTGGAGATCTGATGACTTTTCAGATCAAGAACGCGGACGACTGAATTCGGATCAGTATAGGCACCACCAAAGACAAGCTTGTTCCCATGGGGCGAGAAGTACGGTTCCCATTGAGGCTTAGGATCGTCCGGCATCAGGGCCTTGGGGCTTCCGCCTTCGGCGGAAACGATGAAAGCCCGATGGGGCTTCCCCGGAGAGGGGCCGAAGAAGACAATCTGCTTGCCGTCGGGAGACCAGTGAGGCAAGGCTGCCCAAAACGGGGCAATGGATAGCTGCAAACGCTCACTCCCATCTGGCCTGCTTCGCCAGAGTTCGCCTTGGGGATAGGTGGCGTAGGCAACCCACTGACCGTCCTTTGAAAAGCTGAGGTACTCGGCTGACATACCCGAAAGAAAAGGCAAGAAACGGCCGGCTTTCGAGTTGTAGCGCATCAGTTCCCCGCGCTGAGTCGCGCCTACTACGAACAGCTTCTTACCGTCTCTGCTGGGAACGGGCGAAGAGAATTTTAGTGGGCTGGCCGTCAACTGAACGGGCAGGCGGCTGGGATTGCGCAGAAAACCTCCTGGTTCGGGAAGAGCCCAGATCTGATCCTGTGACACGAAGACGAAGTACCTTCCGTCCGCCGTCCACTTACCGCAACACTCATCATGAGGATTATGCCAGCCGGCGAGCAAGGGGCGGAGGTTCGAGCCGTTGAGCGAGGTTTCCCAAAGTGTCGCTGCGTAGTCCTTGGAATCCAGCACGGTGAAGCGCAGCCGGCTTCCATCCTGCGACCATGCCGGTGCGCCCGCCCAGCCCGCCACGGAAACCAGCTTGTGGGACTCAGTGCCGTCGTTCTTGGCCAGGAATAGGTCGCCTGCGCTGGCATAAGCAAGCGTCTTACCGTCGGGAGACCAGGCCCCGTCTTGTCCGACAACGTCCCCCAAGCGATGCGGTAAACCTCCGAGTACGGGTAGGCTCCAAAGTTGCCCCTTAATAAGAGTACCCGGCGTGTCTGTGGCGAGAAGCTCAGAGCCATCCGGCGAGAGACTGACGGGGTTCAAGGTACCCGACCGCGTCTGAATCGGCACCGGCTCGCCTCCCGAGATGGAGACCTGAGCGATGCCGGCGGAATTGGTAGGGCTGGCGCCACCTCCTATCGACATGTAAAGCCGCGAACCGTCAGTGCCCACCAACTGTTTTGCCTGGCCGTCGTGGGTGATCTGGACGTAATTGGAGACCTTCGGCACGGGCACGGGGCGCGCCCAGAAGTAAGCCAGAACTGCAGCAGCAACGACCAGCACACCCACCGCAGCAAGTAGCCAGCGTCGTAGCGCAGGCGTCTGATGTGGGGCGGGCGCCTCGCCCGCCGGAGCGCGGGCATCTTGCCCGCGGTCTTTTCCCGAATCCGTGTCGCGCTTCAGACGCTTCAGGTCGGCCCGCAACTCGGCGGCAGTCTGGCAGCGCAGGTCCCGGTCCTTCTCGAGAGCCTTGTCGATGATTCGCTCGAGTTCCGGCGCCAACTCGGGATTCAGTCGAACCGGAGGCGTAGGCGCACGGTTCAGGATGGCATCGAAGATCACGCCCGAGGTGTCGCCGCGAAAGGGCGACATCCCAGTCGCCATTTCATAGAGCACCACGCCAAAGGAAAACAGGTCCGTTCTCGCATCCACTTCCTTGCCCCGCACCTGCTCCGGCGACATGTAAGCCACGGTGCCGAGCGTGGTCCCCGGACTGGTCAAATGCGGTTCGTCGAGTGTGGCAGCGGTTTGAGTGGGCACGCTATTCGCCGGACTTGGCGAACTCAGCGCCGAGGTGACCTTGGCGAGGCCGAAGTCAAGCACCTTAGCTTGTCCACGCTTTGTAACAAAAATATTCGCCGGCTTGATGTCACGGTGGATAATCCCCTGACCGTGCGCGGCATCGAGAGCATCCGTGACCTCGATGGCGATCTCAAGCAATTCTTCCAGCTCCATCGGACGGCCTTGAATGCGGTGCTTCAACGTCATGCCGTCCAGAAACTCCATGGCGATGAACGCTTGCCCTTCGTGCTCGCCAATGTCGTAGATCGTACAAATATTGGGATGATTCAAGGCTGAGGCTGCTTGTGCCTCCCGCTGGAAGCGAGCCAGAGCTTGCGGGTCTTTGGAAACGGCCTCCGGGAGGAACTTGAGGGCGACAAAGCGATGCAAGCGGGTGTCCTCGGCTTTGTACACCACGCCCATGCCGCCGCCACCCAGCTTTTCCACCACGCGATAGTGCGACACCGTCTGGCCGATCATAGTGTGGGGACCTACCCTTGGGGTTGATCTTAATCTGCCGCCTACGGGGGAGTCAACACGCAACTGCGGCGACCCCGAGCTAGCGCATGTTTGACACGGTGGCGAGGGTCACTTGCGCTAAGACCTTTGCCATCAATAAAAGATGCTCTGGAGGGCCGAAAGTGTAGTGACACACTTTTTTCTGTGGAAATCATATTTACCCCTTTACAGGCGAACTCCTCTGGCGTCATATGTAGTGTCTCAGGAGGTCCAGCTTGTTCCTTCGTTCCGTCAAGGCCGCCGGTGGGCGCCACGCGTACGTCCGGCTCGTCGAATCGTATCGGGAGGACGGCAAAGTCAAACAGCGGACCGTCGCTCACCTGGGTCGAAAGGATCTGCTCGCCTCCCAGCTGGACAGTTTGGTTCGGCTGCTGCAGGCCGATCAGTCCGCTCCGCGCTGGGTTGCGGCCGAGGAGGTCTCCACACCCAGCGCCTCCACCTGGGGTCCGATATTAGCGGCCCGACACCTGTTCGAAAAACTTTCTCTGGGAGCGATTCTGGATGCGGGAGAGGCGCCGTTGCGGCATGGCCAGCCGCTGTCGGAGAGAATTTTTCCGCTGCTGGCGAATCGGCTCACCTGCCCGGGCAGCGAGCATGCACTGGCGCAGTGGCTGGAGGACTTTTATGTCTGCAACACGCAGGGCAGCCGCTGGAAGCCGGTCTGGAAGCAGTCGCGCCGGGTGAAGGTGTGCTTCGATCAGTTGCAATTCTGGTATCGAAGTCTGGATGATCTGCTGGCGGAAAAGCCGCGGATCGAGAAGGCGGTCTACCTGGAACTGCGGAGCCTGTTCAGCCTGAAAGTGGACCTGGCTTTTTACGACATCACCTCGACGTACTTTGAAGGCAGCGGTCCGGCTCGGCTGGGCCGCTTTGGGTACAGCCGGGACGGCAAGCCGCGGAATCCACAGATCGTGATTGGAGTGGTGATGATGGAGGGTTGGCCCATCGCGCACCATGTCTTCGCCGGCAACCGGCTGGATCAGACGACGGTGACGGAAGTGGTGCAAGATCTGAACCGGCGGTTTGAACTGGACCGGGTGGTCTTCGTCGGGGACCGTGGCATGGTGACGCTGCGCAACGTCGAGGAGCTTCGGAAATTGGAGCAAGGGTACTTGGTGGGACTGCAACGGCGGAATCGCAAAGATATTTTCGAATATCTGCAGCAGGCCGAAGCGCGCCAGGACTGGCAGGAATGTCCCGCCGGGATCGCCGCCTCGGAGAAGACGGTGGTGCCGCAGACGCGCGTGGTGGAGGTGGCTGGCAAAGACGCCGGGGTGCGAGTGTTCGTCCTTCACAGCCAGGAGCGGGAACTGTACGAGCGCAGCCTGCGGGAGCTATCGATGGAGCGGGCTCGCCAAGAGCTGCAGGCCTTGCAGACGCAGGTGGAAAAAGGCGAACTGAAGGAACCCGACAAGATCGGGGCGGCGGCCGCCACCCGCTTGCGTCGCCATCACGGACACCGCTATTTTGCATGGGAACTTCACAAAGGGAAGTTTCGCTTTTTCGAACATCCCGTGAATCTGGCGCGAGAGAAAGCTCTGGAGGGCAAGTACGTCATTCAAACGGAGGAGCCGAATCTGTCGGCCTTGGAGGCGGTCCAGGCTTATAAAGAACTGAACGAAGTGGAGCGCGGATTTTCTCACCTGAAGGATTTGCTCGAACTGCGCCCGGTTTATCACCAGAGCGACGCGCGCGTCCAGGCGCATGTGTTCGTGGCGGCGCTGGCCCTGTTACTGGATCGTGCTCTGGAAAAGAGTCTGCGAGCGGCGCAGAGTCCTCTGTCGACCCCGTTCGCGTGGCAGGCACTGAAGACGATCCGCTGTGTGGAAGTTGAGTTCGGCCAGCGCCGCAAACATTGCGTCACCCGCGGCAACCAACATGCGGCAGAAGTGCTGCGGATCTTGGGCATCACCCAACTGCATCCGCCATCCCCGCCGGAGGGTCGGAAATGGCTCCTGTAGTGACCAAATTCAAAAACCGGGTCTGCCGTTTCAGGGCTTTACAGGCCCTCGTGGCAAACATGCGCTAGGGCAGTGGCTCCGCTGGGCATCGGAGGGCGGCAGCACGCCGATGTTCGTGCGCACGGTCGCCGAGGCCGGTTGCCTTGCATGCATCCCCGCCTACGAACTGCTCCGGCCCATGCTGGTCGAACGGAAGCGCCAGCATCCCAAGCCTCAGCCCGGCCCGCCTACGCCCGACGACCCCGAGCTTCTCGGCTGGCCATACTGGGCCTCCAGGGGCGGGAACGTCCCGTCCTTCGTGCGCACGCTCGTGGAGGCGGAAATCCACGCCTGCGCAGGCGACCATGAACTGCTGCGACCGGCATTGCTTAAGTTGAAGGGGCGCTACCCCGAACCTTAGCTTGGCAAGCCTCCATATGAAAACGAGGTATGATGCACCTCCACAACCCCGTCGCTGTTCTGGCTTGACATCTCAACTTGGCTGTGCAAGTATTTCGCCCATCATCAGCCTCGCTCAATGGCAAGGCCGAGAGGGAAGGCGTAATGACGGCCTGCGTCCACTCCCGTCTTGTGTTGTGCAGGCTCGTCAAGCTCCCAGGGTGCCCTGTGGGCTTGACTGCCCGCTTCTTCCTCTCAGTCTCAGTTCCGCAAAACAATTCTGACTTCAATCCAAGGAGGCTAATCATGCAACGAATCAGTGTTCTGCTGTTACTTCTAGTCGCCTGCTTCTCCACGGTCATGCGGGCACAGGCACCGGCTCCGAAGCCGGACCCTGCGCTCAAGAAACTAAGTGTTTATCAGGGCCATTGGACGTGCGAAGAAGAATCCAAGGCCGGACCGTTAGGACCGGGTGGCAAGGTCACTAGCGAAGAATCCTTTCAGATGATTCTGGGAGGGTTTTTTCAACAGCATCGGGCGACAGACAAGGGACCTACGGGAGGACAAAGCCTTGAGATCGCTGGGTACGACCCAGTGAACAAGAACCTCCACTTTAGTGGCTACTCGAACGATGGAAGCACTTGGTCAGGAGTGTTAAGCGTTAATGGAAACACATTGACCTCGGCAGGAAAGGGCGTCGTCGGAGGAAACCAGGGTCTGTTTAGGGGTGCCGATGTATTTGCACCAGATTTGATGAGCCGTACAGGAAAGGTCGAAATCTCTACCGACGATGGCAAGACCTGGATACCTTTCATCGAGGGTAAATGCACCAAGGTCAAGCTCGCTCCGAAGAAGTAGCTGAAGGCTGAGGAGATGAGACAAAAGCCGGGGGGACGCTCCGGCCCCGCGGCTTTCTCGTCAATCGCCAGCGCCCTCTTGTTGAGGGGTTCATCTCCGGGACAGAATCAAAATGGGTAGATGGAGGAACGCGTGAGAGGCGTGTTCCCGGTGCCAGCCGGGGATTTTCTTTTTCCGGCGAGCGAAATGGAATCATTGGGCAACCAGGGGCGAGCAACAGCCCGGCATCTCTCACAAACTAAGACTTGAGGAAGACAACCCCGCAGTGTTGACAGAATCGGGCACCCACCTGCTACTCGAACGATGCCCGCCGCTGGTTTGCAGACTGTACTCACTGGACTGGCGAACCAGCGGCGATTTGCGAATTGCAATCCACCCAAATTCAGCCGCTTGTGATTCCACGATTTTCAACCTTATGGACTACCCGATCCCTTAATGCGATGAGCAACTCGCAGCCGTCCACGAGCCGGTCATCAGCGAAACGCCTGGCATTGGTCCGTGACTTCAATACGTATTTAATGAATACCGACAATTCCAGCAGATTGCGGGACGCCCATGCGATCAGGTTCAGGTTGCCAGTAACATAGCCCCGCCGAAGCTCGTTGAAATTCTTGATCGTCGCATCGACGAGTTCGCGGACAATCTCGAAGAAATAGTGGTTTGCGTCATCGACCGGCTTCAGGGAATTACCCAAGGCCAGCAGCTTCTGCGCCAGCTTATCGGCGTTGGTGAGAGTAATGCCGAGTGGTAGAGTGCTCATATGAACATGGCTCCAGAAATCGCTATCGCTTATGTGGACCGCGACCTTGGTGCGTCACAATCTCCATGAACTCCGCCGGCGTCACAATTTTGACACCCTGATACTGTCCGATCTTGAGCAGGTGTTTATCCCCCGTGACGAGATAGTCCGACCCGCTGGCCACCGCGCACTCGATGATGCTGTTGTCGGTCGGGTCGTCCTTCACAACGTCGATGCGCTGCTTCGGTACTACGGGATCGCCGAACGCCGACAACTCCCCGATCGCGTCATTGGTCTCCCGCTGCGTCCAGCCGAACTTCGGGCGCTGCAGCACGCGCTCGACCTCCGTAAGGATGTCGTCCGAAATGGCGATGTGGATTTCTCCCGCCGCTACCATATCAAGAATGCGCGAGGGATTGCCCGGAAAGTTCAGGGCGGAAATGATGATATTGGTATCGGCCGTAACGCGCAGCACGATTTACCGCGCGCGCTCGGCGCGGTCGGCCGCAATCTCGGCGTCTACGTCTTCGGGCTTCAGCCCACGCTCTCGGGCATTGCGGTGCCCGAACTCGACGGTCTTTCGCCATTCAGCACGGCTGAGGCGAGCCTCAACGGCATCACGCACCAGCTCTTCCGGCGTAATTTCTTCTTTCGCCGCGGCCTCCTTGACCTTTTCGATCAGGGGCGCGGGCAATTTGATGTAGTCGGTTGCCATGGCTATATTCTGCTCCTTTTCGGCGAAAATAGCACCCGTTTAACGATTGTCAACGCCTATTAAAATCACTTGCAGGTTGCACGCCCAGCCGGACACGATTCTGGCCTGGTACCGCCGGCTGGTTGCCCGCAAGTTCGACGGATCCCAACGCCGATCCTACCCGGGCCGACCGCCCATCGACGGCAAAACCGAGGCCCTGGTCGTACGGATGGCCCGACAGAACTCCGGCGGGGGGTACGATCGAATCGTGGGAGCCTTGGCCAACCTCGGCCAGGAGGTGTCGGATCAGACGGTGGCGAACGTGCTCCGGCAGTATGGTATCGCCCCGGCACCAAAGCGGTGCCAGAGGACCACCTGGAAGGAATTTATTTCCGCCCATCTGGCTGTGTTGGCGGGGGCCGACTTCTTCACCGTTGAAGTGCTTACCTGGCGAGGTCTGGCCACCTACTACGTCCTGTTCTTCCTCCAGCTGGAGACCCGGCGCGTCAGCCTGGCGGGGATCGCCCGGCATCCCACCGAAGAGTGGATGAGGCAAATCGGGCGCAACGCGACGGACGAGGCCTGCGGGTGCCGCGCCTTCGTCACCAGCGACCACCGCTTCCTCGTCGTTCATTCCTCGCGAAAATCGCCCGCCGTCCGGGTTATCGACCTCCACGCTGTTCCCTAGTCCAGTGGAAATCCTTGTCAGTCACATCCCAGACGATGCGGTGTTTTGTGTACGGTCCAGTTCTAGCCATTTCAAGAACTTGCAGTTCTAGGGCACGTCGTTTTGTGTACGCTCGCACGTTGTTTTATGTACGCTTTCACGTTGTTTTGTGTACGCTGTTTGCGACTAAGTCGTTTCGTATCAATGAGATTCTAGGGAACCCTGTAGTTCCTGTAATTATACCTGTAGAAAGATACCTCTAGTCGTCGCTGTGAATTTGTGGAAAACCCACGATGCCGCGCACGATGGCGCGCCCGCTGCTCGGGCTGAGAAGAATCCTCGCGAAGCCGGGGGGGCATATCGTCAGAAAACATAACCCGCACTGGGACGCCCAATATGCGCGCAAAAACTAACTCTGGACGCGCTGGCTGGCACGCAGACGCGCGTTCTCGCCTGCGGTCCATCAATCTCCCCTCACCTCGCAGAGATATGCCATCAGACGCAAGGACACCGCAGCGACGCCAATGACCCCTTCTTCACGGATTTTGTCCGATGGATCGAAGGAAGAAAACACAAGGTCGGCCAGCTTTACGGCGGGCCTGATTACATCATTGGCTGGGAATCCATAGCCCATTCCGGCTGGTCTCGTCACCGTTGTGACGATCAAGATTAATGAACCGGCGATGCAGAACTGCTCAAATTCCGGGGGGGCATTTAACGTGGGAATCGATTTCGCTCCAAGAATCAAGGCACGTGCTTAGAGTCCAACTCCGTCAAAAACGCATATGTCCGCTCGGCGATCCCCTTCCAGGCGGGCTCGGCTCACGCCACAAGCCCCGCCACGACCTCAGGCAATACGAGCGAAGGGCGCGCGATTTTCGCCGCGATCCAGCACACAGCCGATGTCTCGCGATAGAACCGGTCCGTTAGCTTAAACGCTTCAGGATCGTACACCGGTCCCGGCCCTTTCCATAGATCGCCGCTCGCATGTTTCGGGCGACAATGGCTGTAATGGCACAGATCCGCATAAAGACGACCAACCCACTCTTGCGGGTCTCCATTCCTTTGCTTACGCCAGACGAATCGTGGGAGACCGCTCTTTATCATGTGATCGTTCACCGCCCGGACAATGGGGTTCATTTTGACCAGTTGGTCGCAAATCGGCTGAAACGACAAAAGCTCTTGCCCTTCAAGCCAGTTCTTGAAATGCGGGTCGAAAGGAACATTTTGGTAGCGTAAAGCGAATATCGTTCTCTCCATCGCCGCGCGCAATGTGGAGATCGCCTGCCGGTAAAATCCGTGGAGGCCCTCGAACGTGCACGCTTGCCATTCCGCTTCAACCTCGAACGCTACCTGGTTCAACGTGTCCTCCATAAGAGAGTCATCCTTTGCATAGCCAATCTTCTCGATCCAGGCACTATGAAGTTCCCGCTGAACCTTCAGTGCGCTGCCATGATACTCGGTTATTTGAAGGCAGACATCATCCGGTACGGCTTGCAATTCGGTCCATGTTTCCAGATCCACCGGGTCGAGCGACACGCGGAATTTTTCTACGTAAGCGAAGGCGCGGGCAGGGATGGTCAGACGTGCTGACCGGAAATCATCGCCGCGAAGGGGTGTTGCATCTCCGCCAACAAAAAACTTCTTCAGCTTCCTGCTAACAAGTTTCGGTTTCAGTTGGCCCTCCTTCATTTGTACCCGTGCTGTCCCTGCCGCTCATTTTCCTGCCGCCTTCGCCGCTTCCTCTTCTTTCATGTGTGTCAGCAGGGATTTGGCATTATGATCCGCAACCCACTCGCGGCATGCATCCACGAACTCAAAGTGGCGTTGAAGAAACCTTTCCGTAGCCCTCTCGCGAAAATGCTCTTTGCGGTACTTTCCCGCATGCACTAGGTTTCTGACCGTGCAAACGACTTCCGCATAGTCACCGACCCTCGCCTTCCTGATATTCCAGTCGTCATTCAGATTCAAACCTGCCGGCAGCCAGTTCGCCGCCTTTGCGACTCTCAATAGCTGCGCAAGGTCCCAATCCATCAATGGTTTCGGCCTCTTAACCACCTTTCCCTTCTTGCCCTTCGTCGGAATCAGTCCTGTCGCAACCGCCTCTTCATCGTAGACATTGACCATGAGGATTAGCAGCGCTTTCAGCGCGGAGCCCAGCATGACGCAACCGGCAAGATAGGCTTTCGCTTTCTCACACCGTTCCGCCTCTCTCCAGTAGAGGCCGTAGAAGCGCCAGAATTCCCGCTCCTCCGCATCGTTAAGAGTCCTGAACCGCGCCACCTGAGCACCTCCTATATCCCCAGGGCTAGAAAAGTCTGGACCGGAATTCAAGCTCCCTAGACAAGCCTTTTACCTACGGTATGAAAACAAAACCGCCGCGCCAGAGAGCCTTATTTGTCGGAGGGTCTATTATCACACAGGAATTTCTTACCAGAATCTGACCCCTACCGCGAGCCCGAAGACACGGACGAAACGCCCGTTTCGTCGGGAGCAAACACTTGCACTGCCACCTCTTCCGTAGTCTGTTACAATTGCCCAAGTATTTAATTCGTCATCCGATCCGGGGCCTCTAGCAGGCCCAATAGAAAGGACAGCTAGGAGCAAAAAAAGACATGACCCGCCTCGAAGACTTCGAGCTCCCGGACCCCGTCCGAGGCGTTCTATCCGACAAGACAGCCACACGAACCGGGCGTGGGCACCAGAGGTACTTGCGCGGCTAATTATTGTGGGGGCAACCTAATTATGAGCAGTTTTTTCTGGGAAAATGGGTAACACTTTTTTGTTCTGAGTGATGGTGATCACTCCGTTTCTCTGTAACCAAGTTTCCACTGCCCGACGCCGAGC
>JBELAJ010000121.1:0-18001 GCA_049508935.1 Terriglobia bacterium
TTTTCCGCTACACTCTGTAGTCATAAGGCTGTCTCCTTTTTCTGGCGCAAGTTTTTCTCAACAAGACGCTTATGCCAGAAGAGACAGCCTTTTTCAATCTTTTAGTGAGAAATGCGGGTTAGGTGCGCGGTTCGCGCTTGCGGGCAGGGAAGGACCGAAGAACGCGGGTCTACGCTACCGGCGGCGCTCGGCTACGATCGTGACCTGGATATCGTGGGCCAGGCGCACGACCCGCTCTACGAGGCCATGGCCGAGGGCCAAGGGCCATTTCTTTTGCTGGGGACGGGCAATGAAGATCTGGGTGACTTTGTGCGAGCGCGCAAACTCGACCAGAGTTTGGGCCACGTCATCTCCCTGCAAGACGCTGGGCTCAAGCTGCAGGTTGCGGGCGAACTTCATGTGCTTCTCGACAGCCTCGCGCTGAGCCGCGGCAATATTCTGGAGGCTGCCGTCGGGGAGGATACAAACGGCGAGACACTCCGCTTGCAGGTAATCGGCCACACGCTTGCCGCGCCTGATGAGGGCTGCGGAAGAGGGGTCTTCGGTGATCAGGATCAAGATGCACTCAGGGGAACGTGCGCGCGGAGATACGGTCGACCCAAGCTCTTCGCCGCCCGTCTCTGCGGACTGTGTTTCGTCCTGAACGGATTGGCGCAGATCGACTTCGTGCGCCGTCTGGCGGATCGCCAATTCGCGCAGGGCGACCAGGGTCGACTCCTTGAAGAAATTCTCCATCGCCTGTTGGGCTTTCTCGGGAGTGTAAACGACGCCGCGCATCAGCCGGTTGAGCAGGGCCTGCGGAGGCAGGTCAACCATGACCACTTCGTCGGCTTGCTTCACGACCCAATCGGGGATGGTTTCGCGCACCCGAATGCCCGTAAACTGCCACACCTGGTCATTGAGGCTCTCGAGGTGCTGTACGTTCATGGTGGTCAGAACGTTGATCCCCGCGTCGAGCAGGACGCGCACGTCTTGCCAGCGCTTGCCATGTTGTGAACCTGGAATATTCGTGTGGGCAAACTCGTCGATGACGCAGACCTGGGGGTTGCGGCGCAGAATGGCCTCGACATCCGTTTCCCCGAACAGCGCTCCGCGGTACTCGATCTTGCGCCGCGGAATGACTTCCAGGCCCTCGGCTTTAGCGATGGTATCTTTGCGGCCGTGCGGCTCAAAATAGCCCAGAAGGACGTCCACGCCCTCGTCCTTCATCTTATGAGCTTCGTCCAGCATCTGGTAAGTCTTTCCCACGCCGGCAGCGTAGCCCAGGAAGATTTTCAAGGTGCCTCGATGAGGGGAGTCGGACATGCGCGGAATCCTATGCTGGAAACACTCTCACGTCAATATTCTCGGCCGCCCGGATGAGGTGGTCGAGCGGCCGGCCGAAGATGCGATCCCACCAGCTTTGGTTCATTCGGTTTCCCAGGAAGATCTGCGTAACGCCATGGGAGCGTGCAAACTGCATGAAGGCGTCCGCCGGGTCTTCTCCATCCAGAGCTTCGATTCGCGCGTCGACAGACCGCGCCCGATCCAGATTTCGCTCCAGCACACTCCTCTCTTCCGGCGTCATGTCCGGGCGATCGATGTAGGCGACAAACAGCTCGCCGTGGAATCGGTCGGCGTTGCGCCTTCCGCTGGCGATCATCTTGGCGGCGTCAGCGTAAGGGGAGACGCATACCAGGATGCGCTCACAGGTTCCCCATAGCTGATGAATCCCATGCCGCACCAGGTAAGCTTCAAGCTGATAATCGACTACGTCCGCAGCCAGCAGCAGCGCGATCTCCCGCAACTCCGAAAGCTGTTGCGGAGCGAGCGCCGTTGAACCCGGGCCGTTGACAAACGAGGGATTGGAACCGCGTTGCAGACAAAAGTCGGGCGGGGCGTCCACGATTTCGATTTCGTCCGCATTGCGGAGGAAGCTTTCCGGCACCGTCTCCGTCACGTGCTTGTGCGTAATCCTCTCCACCTGTTCGCGCCGTTCCTCGATGTGTTGGAGGTTGACCGTCGCGATGACGGAGATGCCCGCCGAAAGCAGGTGCTCGACATCCTGCCAGCGCTTGGGGTGGGCGCTGCCGGGAGGGTTGTCGTAGGCAAGGCCGTCCACAAGGCAGACTTGCGGATGACGGCGCAGGATGGCCTCGACGTCCATGGTGGGCACGCCTCCCACGTTCCCCTGCGGGATCACCAGCATGCGTTGCAAGAGAGCATCAACTTCCGGCGAAGCCTTGGGCTGGATCGCACCCACCACTACGTCTTCGCCGCGTTCCCGGCGCCGCCGCGCCTCATCCAGCATGCGGAACGATTTGCCCACGCCTCCCGCGTAGCCGAGGAAAATCTTGAGGCGTCCGCGCCGAAAGTACTGCTCCTCGGCCTGAAGTTGACGCAACAACTGCTCGGGATCCGGACGGCGGTTGGTTGACATGTTTCTCTCAAAAAGGGGGAGTATACAGCATTCACTATCTATTATCGGCGAGAATGACGGAAAACGGAAGTCTTCTGGTAATATGGGTTCGATGAACCCACCGGCTGCCGAAAAGCTGCAAGAACTCTTGTCTCTGGGACGCACCGACCAGGTTGTGGCCCTTCTCCAGCGACTCGATCCCGACGCCGCTGCCGACTCGGTCATGCGCATCCCTTTCGAGGAGCAGCAGATCGTATTTCGCGCCTTGCCGGTGGATTACGCCGCGACGTTAGTTAGCCACTTTCCTTATTACCATTCTTATGTCCTGCTCCACTCCCGGACGCTACAGGACCTGCGCGCCATCATCGACAAGACGCGGCCCGAGGAGCGCCATCAGTTCTTCGACGAACTGCCGGAGGAAGCCTGGCAGCATTTGATGGACGAACTCTCGGGCGAGCGGCCCGTCGCAGCGCGCGGGGAAGCGATTGGTGCGGCCATTGCGCGGGCGCCGGCGGCGGTGAGGCCCATCATCACGGCCTCCCAGATTGAGAAGTGTTTTGTTCAGCCGGACGGCAGGGAGATTCAGGTCATCGCTCCCCTTGACTTGTCGGTCGAGCCCGACTCGATTGTGGCGCTTCTGGGCCCGTCCGGCAGCGGCAAATCCACTCTTCTGCGCATCCTCACGGGACTCACCCCGCCTTCCGCCGGCAAAGTCCTCTGGCACGACGAACCGCTGAGTGAGAGCAGCCCAAACCTCGCCATCGTGTTTCAAAGTTTCGCTTTATTCCCCTGGCTCACGGTTCTGGATAACGTTGAGGTTCCTCTGCTGGCGCGTGGCATGGCGCACTTCGAACGTCACCATCGCGCCCTTCGCGCTCTGGATAAAGTCGGTTTGAAGGGCTTCGAAACGGCTTACCCCAAAGAACTCTCCGGCGGCATGAAGCAGCGCGTCGGCTTCGCGCGCGCCCTGGCCGTCGAGCCTGAAATTCTCTTCATGGATGAGCCGTTTTCGGCTCTTGACGTTCTGACGGCTGAGAACTTGCGCGGCGAACTGATGGAGTTGTGGCTAGGAAGGAAGATACCCACGCGGAGCATTTTCCTGGTAACCCACAACATCGAGGAGGCCGTTCTGCTTGCCGACCGGATCATCGTCCTGGGGCGCAACCCGGCGAGAATCCGGGCCGACTTCAGAGTTCCGTTGCGCCAACCCAGGGATCACACTTCCGCTGATTTCCTTGTCTATGTGGACTATATCTACAAACTGATGACGCAGCCGCAGCTTGAACCTGCGCCCCTCTCTGCCGCAAGCCGCCCGGCCAAGAAGCCTTCATTGATGCTGCCCCATGCACGCCCGGGCGCAATTGCAGGGCTGCTCGAATTACTGAACGACCACGGCGAGAAAGAGGACCTCTACCATTTGGCGGATAAGCTGTCGATGGATTTCGCCGATCTGGTGCCCATCGTTGAAGCCGCGGCCCTGCTGGGCTTTGCCAAGTCGGATAAGGGCGACGTTGAGATCACTCCCGCGGGAAAGGGCTTTGTCCAAGCTGATATTTCCGCCCGCAAGCTCCTTTTCCGTGAGGCCGCGCTGGCCAACGTCCCGCTGCTTCAGCAGATCAATAGCAGCCTGAACAGCAAGTCGGACCATGCCATGCCGCTCGAGTTCTTTCGGGACCTTGTCGAGGAACACTTGTCCGAGGACGAGGCGAACCGGCAGATCGATACGGCGCTCAATTGGGGCCGCTACGGGGAGATTTTCACTTACGATTCCGAAAGCGACAGGCTGATGCTGCACGAGGGAGCAGGTGTGAAACCGGAATAAAGGCTAAAGTCTAAAGGCTAGAGGGTAGAGGCTGGAGGTGTCGTGGCGAAGATCACACCACAGACACTGCTGGATTGCATTTATCTTTTAGCCTTTAACCTTTACCCTTAAAACTTTTAACACATGCCGCAAACTGAAAAGGCCGCCCGTGCACTTCCGCCCTGGGGGATCAACCCTGGCAGCGTTTCATCGTTGTTAAGAGATTTTCCCATCTTCCTGACGGGTCTGGCGATTTTCTATGCCGTAATCTCCTTCAGCCGCTATGGGGTTGGGCCGGTCAACACTCAGGCTGAGGTTCAACTTCATCCCGGGGCATTGCCCAAGTACGCAATGTTCTCGCTGATTCGTATCGCCATAGCCTACGTTCTCAGTTTGTTGTTCACCTTTGTCTACGGGTATATTGCCGCTTACAACTCGAAGGCCGAACGATTCATGGTTCCGCTGCTGGATATACTCCAGTCAATTCCTGTACTCAGTTTTCTGCCCACGGTGATGGTGGCGATGGTCGCCTTGTTCCCCACTCGCCAATTGGGCGTGGAATTGGGGTGCATCGTGTTGATCCTCACCGGACAGGTGTGGAACATGACCTTCAGTTTCTACTCATCGCTGAAGAGCATTCCGCGCGAAATGCGGGAAGCGGCGATGATCTACCGGCTGAGTTGGTGGCAGAGGTTTACCCAGATGGAGTTGCCTTACGCGGCCATCGGGCTGATTTGGAATTCCATGATGTCGGTCGCGGGCGCCTGGTTCTTTCTGATGGCGTGCGAGATGTTTGTCCTGGGAAATCGCGACCTCCGCCTGCCCGGGCTTGGTTCCTATCTTCAAACCGCCGCTAATGCTGGAGACACGCGAGCCATTATCTGGGGACTGGCCGCCATGGTGGCGGTGATCGTGCTCGTAGACCAGATCATCTGGCGCCCCACGATCGCCTGGGCGGAGAAGTTCAAATTCGAGCAGGTGGAAGCGGCGTTCCCGCCGCGTTCTCCGGTGCTCGATCTGCTCCGCCGCTCGAAGATTCTGCCCATGGCCGCCCGCCTGTCATTCTTGCCCTTGCGTGAGCGGTTGAATCTTTTCTTTGCTCGAGCAGACGCGTCCGCATCTCAGCAACAACTGGGGCGCAGGGCAGGGAAATGGGTTCTGTGGACGCTGTTGGTGGGCTGCGTCGTCGGCGTTGCCTACGCCGTGGTAAAGATGACCAGCATGCTCGTGGCGATTTCGGGCCCGGAAATAAGACACATTCTGTTGGGGGCCGGAGCGACCTTTCTTCGAGTCGAGGCGACCCTCTTGCTCGCGGCCCTCTGGACCATCCCGGCAGGGCTTTACATCGGGTTAAGGCCCCGACTCTCAGCGTTCGCCCAACCCATTGCCCAGATCGCCGCCTCCGTACCCGCCACAGCGTTATTCCCCATTATTCTGCTGGTGCTGATTCGGCTGGGCGGCGGACTGGGAATCGGCTCGATTGTTCTGTTGCTGCTGGGCACCCAGTGGTACATCCTCTTCAATGTCATTGCAGGAGCTAGCGCTATTCCGACGGACCTCAGGGAAGTGTGTGGGGTGTTCCGCTTAGGTAACCTCGATCGTTGGCGCACCTTGCTTCTGCCCGGCATTTTTCCCTACCTGATCACCGGCTTGGTCACTGCCTCGGGCGGTGCGTGGAATGCCAGCATCGTCGCGGAGTACTTTCACTTTCGTAAGCAAACCTTTGCAACCACAGGACTTGGCGCGCTGATCAGTCAGGCTACGGACAGCGGCAACTCGCGCCTGCTCCTGGCGGCTACAATCTTCTTGGCGGCGATGGTCGTCACCATCAACCGGCTTGTCTGGCGCCGGCTCTACTATTTGGCTTCAACCCGCTTTAAGCTCGAGTAGCGCCTACCGGTACTGTCCCAGTTTAATCGTAGCGCTGGCCTTCAGGCCAGCATTTGACGACCCTTCGCTACGCTCAGGGCAGGCTCGAGAGCTCGACGTTACGCCTAGACAAAGGACACTACGCGCCAGCCCGCGCTAGAGGCCCGCAATTGCCATCCAGAGTCTGGCCGCCAGGAATCTCCAGAAACTCCAGCGATAAAGCCAGACCCCGATGCAAGTCCCCAAGGTATTGGTAATAAGATCCGTAGTGCCGGAATCGCGAGTGGGCAGCAAGGCCTGGAGGCATTCGATCGTAAGGCTGACCGCGAAACCGAGCAGGATGGTGACCAAGGCAGGTTTGGTGATTCGGCCGTTGAGTGAAAAGTAGGCGCAGAAGAGGAACCCAAAAGGAATGAAACCTATAACATTGATCAAAACAACACCTTCCCAATAGCCTCGAGCTGGATAATACTCAACCCAGAAAGGGCGCAGGAAAGCCTGGTCCAGAATCATGTAGTGGTCCGGGATATACAAGTTGGTTCCCGACGACACTTGGTTGTGAATGACGTTGCCTGCGTGTTCGTCAAATACATAAAGCGCCACGGCATCGCGAGTTTCGGAAATGTCCGGCCGCCCCGTCCTCGACCATGTCTCGAAGCCTTGACGGACCTCGACCGGAGAGAGCGCGGCGTCATAAACCGCAACTCCTCGCACTTGGCCGCTCCAACTGTTTCCGGCGATGGGCGGGTTGCCGACGACAAGCTCGCCGGCGAAGTCTTGAATGGAGATCAGAAAGTTAGCAGCCGTCTTGATCGGCGCACCGTTAAGATAGACCGATGTCTGTCCTCCCGTTGAGGTGAGGGTAACGAACGCCAGTTTTCCCTGATGGAAGACGTCGGCTACATCGAGTCTTGTAGTCAGAGTTTGGTAGTGTTCCTGGAGAACGTCACTTTGCAAGGTGAGGTCGGTCATGGATTGGAGCAGTGAGAATTGCCGACGCCGCTCGGGAGCATAGAACGATAAGAGAGTACCCGAGACCCAGGTCCGAGCGGGCTCGAACCAGATCTCCAGGCTGCAGGGGCCACTCGCAGGTTCATGCGCAGCCTCAAACTTGCCTGAGCTCAGGATCATTCCATGACGACCAAACTGTAGGCCACTGCCACCGCTGAGCCAGGTCACCTGATTCCTGGGGGCGTGAAACGGCCAGAGCCCTGCCACCAGCATGCCCCCGAGGACCAGTACGCAGACCAAAAGGAGGAGCTTCGGTCCCTTCACCCGCCAGTCAACCCGGCCGATTGTCTCTTGCATGCTGTAGCGAGTGCGCGAGCCACCAAGCTCCGACTCGGCTGTTGTCTTTTTTGTCATAAGATTCGACAGTAAACCCCGAAGCCCACGGAAAGCAGGAATACAATTCCACCATACCACGAACTGGTCATCTGAAGCAGGATGTAAATTGTGAAACCGGCCTCCCGACTGCCCTGCTATTATCCCCAATGGATGCGGCATCGAGCGCAGCACCCGGCCGGCTGCCCTTGACAGGCTCCTACCCAAGGCCTATACAATTCTACCTGTTGGCTTAGCGGGTCGCCGGCCGAGGGTGCGCGTGACCTTGCAGGGCCAGAAGCTGACATACAGCGATGTGGATGCGGCGTCGTTTCAACTCGATGTCCGACAGGGAAGTTAGTCCTGGACAAGACTCAGCCGTGCCTCTCGACCACCGGTTGAGCAGTCTCTTCCTGAGAATGGGAGAGCGGGGTGCTGCCCACCGACCATTGTTGCCTCTCCGGCCGATCCTATTGCTGTTCACGCTTTCGGCATTGGCCGGGGGGGCCTCAAGTGCGACGACTCCATTAGCCCGGCAACTGCCCATCGCACCCTCGTTCTGCGACGAGGGCTGCGCTATTGCTGACCTTGACGGCGATGGCCGCCCTGATCTTGCTGTCGCCAAGCTGGCGGGCTGGGCGCCGAGTGGTTTCCGGTACCGGATTGATCTTGACCTGACTTCTCGTGCGGGCCGAAGCTCATTCAGCGTCTTCGCTCAGCGAGGCGGATTGCGTATCATCCCGCGCGATGTGAACGGCGACTGGGAATTGGACCTTATCATCACCAGCGCTCGGTCGTTCACCCCAATCGGAGTGTGGATCAACGACGGCCACGGTGGGTTTGTTCGAAGCGATCCGGCTTTCGACTTCCAACCTGTATGGGGCAAAGGCCCCAGGCTCCTGTCCGATCCCTCTGGCGAAGTATTTCGGGCGACTGTCCCAGAATTTTCCAGGAACTGGCCTGACGACTCGAAGGGGCCATCTCTTCACAAAGAAACTCTGACCCAACACCTGACTCTTCAGCTCTGCGATGTCCGCCTTCCGAGCGGCTCCCCGCGCCGCTCACCCACGCGTGGTCCCCCGCCGCGGTTCTGGCAACCTGGTTCGACGGCGAATGCTCAAACAGCATAAGGCGCTCTGGCGTGCGGTAGCATAGCACTGATTCCTCTGCGACTAGCGGCTGGCCGCGCATTGGCTGCACCAGCCTCGAGGCCGGAATCCATCGTGACGACTCAAGGGCCGGCGCTACGAAGCGAATCGCAAGGCGGCTCGCAGCAGAAAGCCGCCAGCAAGACCGCCGCTCCTGAAGAGGCCTGAAGCGCTTGATTCGATTCTTATTTGACCGTTTGCAGTGGTTAGTTTCTGCTCGACAAGGTGGATAATGAACTGGCGTATTCTCCCAACCATGAGTTTAGCGCTGATCGCCGGGCTTGCTTGTTGCCTGCTCTCGGGTTGCAAGGGACGGCAGGCTGACGCCGCGGCCGAAGCCCCGCCCCCGGCGCAAGTGGAGCGTGAACAGGACGGCGGCGCATTCAAAGTGGACCATCCGGAGCAGTTCACTCTGGCCACCGCGGGCTCCTACGAGGCTGCGCCTGAACTGAACGTGACCGGCAGCGTCGCTCCCGACGTGTCGCGCGCCATCCCGGTCATTTCCATCGCATCCGGCCGAGTGGTGGAGATTCGCGCCCGCCTGGGCGACACGGTCAGCAAGGGACAAATCCTGATGCGCATTCAAAGCGCCGACATCGCCGAGGCCTTCTCCGATTATCGCCAGGCGGTCGCGGATGAGACCTTGGCGCGCACCCAGCTTGAACGCTCGAAGCTGCTCTACGAGCACGGCGCTGCGTCGCTAAACGATTATCAGGTGGCTCAGGATACCGAAGCCAAAGCCCAGGTGACCGTCGAGACCACCGCCGAGCACCTGCGCGTGCTGGGCGCCGACACCAACCATCCCGCTTCGATAATTGATGTGCGCGCGCCGGTCTCAGGCGTGATTACCGATCAGCAGGTGACTAATGCGGCCGGCGTGCAGGGACTTTCCGGCCCGAACCCCTTCACCATTTCCGACCTTACGCACGTCTGGGTGCTGTGCGACGTCTATGAGAACGACCTTGCTTTTGTCCGGCTGGGCGAATTTGCCGATATTCGTCTCGCGGCTTACCCGGACCTGCGTCTGCGGGGCCGAATTGGCAACATCGGTCCCGTTCTCGATCCCAACCTGCGCACGGCGAAAGTCCGGCTGGAAGTTGAGAATCCTGGTATGTTGCGGCTCGGCATGTTCGCCACGGCGACATTCTACGGCGTGAAGAAGGTTGTCCATACCACCGTGCCCGCGAGCGCGGTCCTACACTTACACGACCGCGACTGGGTCTACGTCCCTGTCGAAGGGGGCCGTTTCCGGCGCCTCGAAGTCGTCGTGGGGCAAATGGTTGTCAGGGCGTCCCATGCGGGCCCCCCCGGGTTGGTACAAAGCACGCCCGCGCGAGGTAGCAACGAGACGCAGGAAATCATCTCAGGCCTGCGGCCCGGCCAACAGGTTGTGGCCAACGCTCTGATGCTCGACGCCACCGTGGAACAGTGATTAAGGCCGAGATTCGAAACTCGCCTTCTCTAGCGTGCTTCGTATTCTTAATCTTGAGTTCTTATGTCATGCTGAGCACAGCGAAGCATCTCTGCAGTTGCTGTTGGCCTGATCGGCCCGGAAAGCAACTGCCGAGATCCTTCGCCACGACAAGTCGGGGCTCAGGATGACAGCATTCGGGGATGGGCAGGTAAAAGCGACTGTCGCAAGGGTTCTCCGAATTTCGAATTTCGTCGTTCATCTTGATTGAGAACTGACAACTAACATGATCCGTGCTGCGGTTGATTTCGCATTAAACAAACGTCTGCTGGTGCTGGCGGGGATGCTGGTGCTGTTTGGCTGGGGCGCCATCTCGTTTCATAGACTCCCCGTGGAAGCCTACCCTGACGTGGCGGATAATTACGTTGAAGTCATCACTCAGTGGCCGGGCATCTCAGCGGAACAGATGGAACAGCAGGTGACGATTCCACTTGAAAACGTAATGAACGGCATCCCTGGCATTGTCCACCTGCGGTCGTTTTCTCTCTTCGGGCTCTCTGATTTGAAGCTCATCTTCAGTGATGATTCCGAGGACGCCTGGAACCGCGAAAGAGTGCTCGAACGGCTCTCGCAAGTGACCTTGCCCCCCGGGGTCGTGCCCCAGATGGGAACGGATTGGAGTCCCGTAGGTCAAATCTATTTCTACACGCTTTACAGCAGAAATCCTCAGTATGACGTGATGGCTTTGAAGTCGCTGGAAGACTGGGTGGTCGAGAAAAATCTCAAGGCCGCGCCTGATATCGTCGACGTAGCCAGCTTTGGCGGGCCCACTCGCGAATACCAGGTCCGCGTTGATCCCAACAAACTCATCGCTTACGGA
Source organism: Terriglobia bacterium (assembly GCA_049508935.1). Taxonomy (GTDB): domain Bacteria; phylum Acidobacteriota; class Terriglobia; order UBA7540; family UBA7540; genus CAVROP01. Next base: position 10,831 of record JBELAJ010000121.1, read on the forward strand.
CTCAGCATAGGCCAGGTGGAACAACAACTCACCAATAATAACGTCAATGCGGGTGGTAGCTTCATCGAAGCTGGCTTGCAGCAGATCAACGTGCGGGAAGTAGGCCTGGTGAAGAGCGTGCGCGATATTGAAAACACCGTCATCACGACCAAGAGCGGCACGCCGCTTCGGATGAAGGACATCGCGGTGGTGGAGCAAGGCCCGAAGATTCGCCTCGGCCAGTTCGGCCGCGCCATTCACCGCGAAGACGGAAAGATCATCGACAACGACGACGTTGTCTCCGCCTGGGTGCCGATGCGGAAAGGGGCTGAGCCCGAACAGGCGCTGGAAGGGCTGCACAAAAAAGTTGAGGAGCTGAACAACCGTCTCCTGCCGGCGGGCGTCAAGATCGTTCCCTTCATCGACCGCAGCGATCTGGTTCATTTCACCACTCACACGGTGCTGCACAATCTCACCGAAGGGTTCATTCTGGTCACCATTATTCTGCTCCTGTTCCTGGGCAATGTTCGTGGCGCCCTTATCGTGGCGACTACTATTCCGTTTTCGCTGCTGTTTGCCTCCATTTGCCTGGACCTCCGAAACATCCCCGCCAACCTGCTTTCCCTGGGAGCGCTTGATTTTGGAATGGTGGTGGATGGCGCGGTGGTGATGATTGAGAACATCGTGCGACACCTCGACCTGCGTGAGGAGGTGTACAAGACAACCCCGGAGCGAATTCGCGCCGCAGCGCACGAAGAGCAAAGGCCGGTTTTGTACGCCATCATAATTATCATCACCGCCTATCTGCCGATCTTCACGCTCCAACGCGTGGAAGGCCGGCTCTTCCGTCCCATGGCCTGGACGGTGGCGTTTGCCCTGCTCGGAGCGGTTATCTTCTCCATGACGATTGCGCCCGTGTTGGCGAGCTTTCTGTTCCGCAAAGAATTCCGGGAATGGCACAACCCTTTCATTGCCTGGCTAACGCGACAGTATCAACGTGCTCTGCGGCGAACCATTCATCATCGCTGGGTGATGCTGGGCATTGCCCTTATGGCCCTGGGGGGCGCTGCCTACCTGGTGTTGAGCGATGCTATTGGATCAGAGTTTCTACCGCACCTGGATGAAGGATCGCTCTGGGTGCGCGGCACCCTTGCGCCCAGCACGGGGCCGACGGAGAGCATCCGGCTGGCGAACCAAGTCCGAGTGTTGCTCGCCTCGTTCCCAGAGGTCTATGAGACCACCAGCCAGGCGGGACGCCCTGACGACGGAACGGACACCACGGGGTTCTTCAATACTGAATACTTCGTCGGCCTGAAGCCCTCAAAACAGTGGCGTCCTGTCTTTCACCAGAACAAAGACGCACTGATCGCCGCCCTGGATCGCGAACTGGAAAAGATACCCGGCGCGGTCTGGAACTTCTCTCAACCTATCGAAGACAACATGGAGGAGGCGGTCAGCGGTGTGAAAGGGGAATTGGCCACCAAGGTCTATGGCGATGATTTGAAATCCTTGGAAGACCTTGCTGATCGGATCATGGAAATCATGCGCGGGGTGAAAGGGATTGAAGATCTGGGGGTTTTTCGCGCGCTGGGCCAGCCTAACTTGAACGTGACGGTGGACCGCCGCCAAGCCGCACGCTATCAGATCAACGTTGCTGACGTGCAAGATGCGATTCAGACCGCCGTGGGTGGCAATGCCCTCACACAGGTGCTTGACGGCGAGGCACGCTACGACCTGGTGTTGCGCTATCTGCCCGAATATCGGGACACCCGGGAAGCGATCGAGGACATTCGCCTGTTGTCGCCCGGGGGCGAACGGGTTTCGCTCGCTCAACTCTGCAACATCGAAGAGCGCGACGGCGCCTCCGAAATCTACCGCGAGGGAAACCAGCGCTACGTGGCCATCAAGTACAGCGTGCGCGGGCGCGACTTAGGCAGCGCGGTCGAGGAGTCGATTCAAAAGGTCAATGCGCAGGTTCAATTGCCGCGGGGCTATCACATCGATTGGGAGGGTGAATACGAAAGCCAGAAGCGGGCGGAGGCTCGACTCTTCTTCATTGTGCCCCTGACCGCATTCTTTATCTTCCTGATCATTTACGGCGCTTTCGGCTCCGCCAAGTGGGCCTGCCTGAATCTGGTGAACATGCTTGTGGCGCCGCTGGGAGGCTTGCTGGCCCTCTGGATAACCGGAACGCACCTGAGCGTCTCCTCGGGGGTGGGCTTTCTTGCATTGTTCGGAGTTTCGGTGCAGATCGGCGTGATCATGGTGGAATATATCAACCAGTTGCGGGCGCGCGGTCGCACCATCGAAGACGCCGCCGTAGAAGGAGCCGTCCGCCGCCTCCGCCCCATCATGATTACCATGTTGGTTGCTACCCTGGGTCTGTTGCCGGCGGCCACGTCCCACGCCATTGGCTCCGATTCGCAACGCCCCTTTGCCATCGTTATTGTGGGCGGATTGATCGCAGATCTACTGATGAGCATCTTTCTGCTGCCCACTTTCTACGTCTGGTGGGCTCGACCAACCGACCACCTGCCCAGCCCGGAGGAAGCGAGGAGCGTCTACGAGTGAGGGAGGGAACGATGAGGACAGGCTCGTTGGTGCAACGCAATTTCATCGGCTTTGCTGCATGCATAGCCATGGCGGCCTACCAACTTGTCCTGGGGGCGCAAGCCCCGGAGGAGCCGACGGCCTACACCGTGTCGGTGCAGCACTTATCCGGAAATGGAGCCGTGGTAACGGCCTACCGGCTGGGGCCTCAGGTGCTCGTGGATTATACGGGCGATCCTTCGAATTCAAACCCGGGGACGCACAAGCGAATCCTCCTGAACCTGGAAACGAAGCACCGCCTGACCTGGGATCGAGTGGATGCTTCCGTGCCGTGCGTGCGCAGCAACTTTAATCCTGAGGAGCGGCACGGCGACGACCTGCAGGATCTGTTTATTGGCGGCGCTGCTTTGGCGTCGGAAAAGGCCAAGCAGTTGGGAACTGAGACGATTCACGGAATCACAACCAGGATTTTGGAAACGACCGACGACCCCAACTTGGCCATCAGGACGTGGGTAGATCCTCGGACGGGACTGGTGTTGAGAGCAAGTTTTGTTTCTCCAGCAACGGGCCTAGGGAGACCCTGGTTCGAGGTGACACAGGTGAGCTTCGAGCCGCCGCCGGCCTCTCTGTTCGCTGTTCCGTCGCAATGCGAGGTTTTTCGCGTTGTGCCGCAAACCGCAGCGGCGCCAGAGGGTGGGCTCGCACCCTCCGGCTCGATGGGAGAGTACGCATGGGACGGCCTGGTTGGACCCGCCTCGAAAGAGCAGTGCACGATGCTCTTCCGGGTGGTCGGCAGTGGTTCGCTCAAGCCGCTGACCCGCGGGTTCCAGGTGGCCGCAGATCTGGCAGTGGCTACAGGACCTTCTCCCCACTACAGTGTCCGATTGGACGACCAGGGGCGCGCCACCTTTTCAGGTGGACAATTGCACGAGCTTGCGCCGGAGGGAGCGAGCGGACTGTACCGCATCGACAATGTTCCCGATGAGTTTGTAATCGATGTCGAATTCGGGCGTAATGGGTCCGCCGCCGCGAAGATTTACCGGCACTGTTTTGGGCCGCGAACGCTGCTGGAGTACGTCGCAGTTCCCGAGGCTATCCATATGGGAGGCGGATGGGAATGGGTGAAGCCGGGCAGGGACCCGAACGATTCGCACTGATCGCCGAGCGCCGCCTGCCGGTGATGAGTGCGGTTTCCATAGGCAATGGCGGGGGCGCCGCCCAGGGCAGCGAGCGGGGCCTCGAATACGATACGATGTCAGGCCGGTATAGGGAGTTCGTTGAACGGGCTGCGCTGGAACCCATCGATGAAGATCATGCCCCGTCCCTGTTTACTCGGCCCCACCAGCTTGATACGCGGGTAAGCCGCGAATGGATTTCACGAAGAGGGTTACGGTGCTCCGGCGCCGGCCGCCCCAGCCTCGAGCTCCCCCGCCTCTGGCTAGAGGCGGCGCGGGCCTTGGCGCTATTTCCGCGATCATCACGTCGTCGAGCACGTCTTCTGCAAATGCCTCGGAACTGTTCGGAGCGGATTGAGCAGCGGACTGTTTGATTGCCGCGTTCACAGCTCTGAGCCTCGCCAGGAGCGCCAATGCGCCACCACTTGCCTCCTCGAACTCTTCATAAAGGATGTGAACTTTTAGCGTCTCAAGGTAGAGAATCGCCAAAAAAATGCGGGTGGCGTGCCCAAACGTCGCCGTGAACTGTTGCAAGAGCAGCGTGATGCCCTCAAGCGCCTTGTTCTTGTCTCTTGTCGAAAGAGCGCTACTCAAGATTTCCAGCGTATAGATCAAGTTGTCGATTAATTCCACTGTGAGCCCCCTTTGACTTTGTCCTCAAGCGACGCTGGCAAGCCCGCCCAGCGAGCGACGCCTGGCTTCCCGGAGGTCTGACTCAGCCAATCTCCATTGCCTTCTGCTGACGCACATCACATCCCTCATCACTACGGCGTCTTTCGCGGTGCTCTATCTGCCGTCACATTTGCCCTATCGGCCATAGAGCCTGCCCACTAAATTCTCTCTCTGGCTGCCAGAGGCCCAAATCACTTTTGAAACGGACAGCAGTGGCCGAGCAACGAGCGTTGCCTTGCGCCAAAACGGCGTGGATACTCCAGCGAAGCGGGTTCAGTGAAGTCCGGGAGAGGGATTCGCGATTCTATGTACGCTCTGGCGCGGCCGGGCGAACAGGGGCCGCCACCGGTACGGGGCGGGTTTCTCGGAAAGACGTTACAGCGGCCAACACCACCGCAAGGGCTTGACGCCCGTCCAGACCCGTGACTCCCGGCATGCGATCAGACAGGATCGTCTCTACAAAGTCTCGCATTTCGAGGACGTAGGCATCGGCGAAACGCACCAGGAAGTGATTCACGGTGCGATGCCGGCACTCGGAGTGGGCCAGGACCTGGACAGGCGTGTCGCGGAGAGAGCCCACTTGAATTGTGCCCTTTGTGCCTACAACCTCGGTGCGGACGTCGTAGCCATAGCGCGCATCCAGAAACGATTCGACGTTTCCAATGGCGCCGTGGGCAAAGCGCAGGTTCACGACACCCGAATCAAAGAGGCCCAACCGAGTGAGTTGCGGGAGAGCCCGCGCGGCGGCGTAAGTGTGGACCTCCGTGACCTCATCCGCCATCAACCAGCGCGCCAGGTCGAAGTCATGGACGGTGTTATCATGAAACAGGGTCCCGTTCCAGCCGCTCTCAAAGTAGGCGAGGGGCGGAGCTTCGGTGTCGCGCCCGATCGATTTAAAGATGATGGGATCCCCGATCTCCCCCGCCTCGATGGATTTCTTCGCCTGGGCGTAGGCGGGGTCGTAGTGTCGCATGAACCCCAACTGGAGCGAGACTCCCGCTTGCCGGACCGCTTCCAGGGCAGTGTCGGCTTCTTCCATCGTCAGCGCCAGCGGCTTCTCGCAGAAGATGTGCTTGCCGGCCCGCGCCGCAACTTGAATAGCAGGCGCATGGAATTTGGCGGGCGTAGCAATAACCACCGCCTGCACGTCCTGCCGCGCCGCCAAGGCCTCGGCGTTGTCATAGTAATGCTCAACTTCGAGCTCCTGAGCGGCGGACCGAGCGCGTTCCAGGTTCGTGTCGGCAACGCCAACCAAGCGCGCCTTTGGAACAAGACGCGCCAGGTTCTCGGCGTGACGTTTCCCCATCTCTCCTACGCCTATAACGCCCACTCCCAGTTTGCTCATCCTTGACACCTCATGGGTCACGCAATTTGGAGCCCTAACTTTTCGACGGCGTAGCGCTGTTGCTTGCGCGCCGTCTCAAAGGGGGTAGTTCGAGGAGGGTCCAATTCCAGAATCACCCAGCCGTCGTAACCGGTTGAAATGAGGTAATCGGTCAGGGCGGGCAGGTTCACCACGCCTTCACCCAACTCGACGAAGCCACCCTTGAGCCCTGCCTTCGTGACATCGTCGTTGTGCCAGTTGAAGTCGAAATCTTTGAAATGTACATGAATCAGACGCGACCGGTAGGTCCGGAAGATTTCGAGCAAATCGCCTCCGGCGGCGAAAAGGTGCGCAGTGTCAGGGCAAAGAGAGAAGTATTCGGGAGCTGTGGAGTCCATGATTCGCCCGAGTTCGTCACGCTTCTGCCCGATCAACCCGACCTCAGGGTGATACGAGAGGCGCACTCCGTAGTCTTCCCGAAGCCGCTTCCCGAGCTCGTTCGCTGCCTCCGCGAAGACCCGGAATTCCTCCGCGGTATTGCCCTGCGGAGTGAGTCTGCCGCCTGCAAGGTTGAGAATGCCGCCCCCAGCCTCATGAATGAACTTGCCCACGCGCACGCCCTCTTGCAGGTTTTCCTGGCGGCGCGAGGCATCGTTCAATGGCAAAACATGGTAGAGGGCAGGCAATTGCATTTGGTAGTTCGACATCTGGTCACGGAATTCCTGAACGCGGTCTCCATAGGTGTCGCTCAGGTGGGCGAGCGTGTTGTCGGCTTCCGTGGCGTGGAAGCCGAGGGCACTAAGATCCGCCACGCCCCTCCAGAAGGAGGCCGTGGAAGCCTCGGCGTATAAATGAGCGGTGGTCGCTTGTCCTACCCGGAACGGTTGGACGCGGCTCGACGGCCTCGCGTTGCTTACTGGAGCTCCGACAACCGCACGCCCTATCGCCTCTGCACTTGATTCGTTTTTCATGGTCACCTCTCGGATCTCATTCTGGTTGTCGCTCATGCCCGCCGGCACACATATTTTCGAATTAGTCAGAAACCCTTCAGGGCTGATGCCGGCGAACCCGATTTAGCTGCGTGTTGAAACCCCGCTCTGCCTTCCCGTGGCGAACTGCTCGGGGCGGCGGTGGATTTCCGTACGATTAACTCGGTCGGGAGCAAAACTCTTTCCGTTCGATTCTGCTCCGGATATCGCACTCGTTTGAGGATAATTTTGGCGGCTGCGGCCCCTAACTCTGAGGCCGCCTGGCGCACCATCGTCAGAGGCGGAGCGAGGTACGGGCACCACTCGGAGTCGTCGAAGCCTACCAGGGAAAGGTCGGCAGGGCAGGTGACCTCCAACTCCCGCAAGGCCGTCAGGACTCCCAGCGTCATCAGGTTGTTGCACACGAAGATGGCGGTCGGCCGGTCCGCCATCTGCAGGAGGTCGAGGCCGCACCAATAGCCGGAATCTTCCGTGTTGCCGCC
>JBELAJ010000122.1:0-17851 GCA_049508935.1 Terriglobia bacterium
CGCCTGGTTTGGGCCGGCGAGTTCGGCGACCTTCAGGAAGCCAAAAAACGCCTGGAGATCATCGTGCCCATCAGCTTCATCTTGATTGCCGGAGCCCTCTACAGCTTGTTCAATAACTTTCGCGACAGCCTTCTGGCGCTCGCCGGCATCCCTGACGCGGTGGTGGGCGGCATCCTGGCGCTCTATATCTCCGGTCTCCACTTCAGCATCTCCGCAGCCATCGGCTTCGTTTCGCTTTTCGGCGTGTCCGTCATGGACGGCATCCTGATGATTACTTTTTATGAACACGAAAGGGCCAAGGGATTGGTGCCCGTGGAGGCGATGTACCGCGCCGCCAGCACGCGCATGCGCCCACTGCTGATGACGGCGCTTTCGGCCTGCATCGGCCTCTTTCCCGCGGCCATTTCCACGGGCATCGGCAGCCAGGTGCAGCGTCCGCTCGCCACGGTGATTGTGGGCGGCATGTTACTCGGCCCCGTTATGCTACTTCTCGCCGTGCCCGCATTGAGAATGATCTTTCTGGGCCGCGACACTCACCCCCCATCGGAGGTTCCCTTGGCATGAAGGCGGCGTACCTTTTGCTCCTCATTCTCAGCCTCATCGCCTTTCTCGTCGCGCGCCCGCTCCTTGCTGAATCTGCGCGCCCTCTCCCTTGGGGAGAGGGTGTCCCGCGGCCGGCGTCTTCGTCAGCCGGCGCGGAACGGGTGAGGGGTCTTTCCGGCCCGAGATCCGAACAGGTAAGTCGTCACAAGCAGCCACCGGCCAGCCCGAGACGGCCCACCGTTGGAAATCCCGCGAGAGTACGCCAGCCGGGCACGGACAATTCCGTCAGAGCAGCAAGAAGCGGGTTCATCGGGCATGCTGGGGTGAGCAACGTTCGCGCACCAAGCGTTACCCGAATCGTCGCGCCAACAGTCAACAATGTGCGCCATCGCGGTCCAAACCCGGCGGTCGTAGGCGGATCGGCGAAGACACAAGCGAACGGAACCGGGTCGGTCAGTGGAACCGGCATGAGTCGGCGGCGTTAGCAGGATGCAGCGCTCGCTGTGGCGCGCATTGTGGGTGCGGCCCGTGTGGCCGCCCTGGGGCAACCACAAGGGTTGCCCCTACGAGGAAACCTATGTTTCGCATCTCCAAATCGCTCCTCACTTTTTTCCTGGTGGCGGCCTTATTACTCGCCCCAAGTTGCGTAGTGGGGCCGAACTTCAAGAAGCCCGCCCCGCCTGACGTGGGCGGTTACGCTCCCAGTCCGATTTTAACCACCAGCAGCACGCCCAACGTCGCCGGCGGAGAAGCGCAGCGCCTGGTCGAGGGCAAGGACATTCCGGGCGAGTGGTGGAAGGTGTTTCATTCGCAGCCCCTCGACGAATTGATTGAGCGCGCGCTCAAAGCCAACCCCGACGTGAAGTCTGCGCAAGCGGCGTTGACGGTGGCAAGGGAGAATGTGCTGGCCCAGCGTGGCTTTTACTACCCCAGTGTCACCGGGAGTTTTACGGCGACCCGGGGTCGGACATCGGCCGATGTCTCTCCCGTGCTTAACGCCAATATCCAGAATTACAGCCTCTACACACCGGAGGTCAGCGTTTCGTTTGTTCCCGACGTTTTCGGCCTGAATCGGAGAACCGTCGAGTCACTCGCAGCGCAAGCGCAGCAAGCCCGCTTTGCGCTGGCCGCAACGCACATCACTTTAAGCTCAAACGTCGCGGCTGGAGCCATCCAGGAAGCATCTCTGCGGGGGCAGATTGACGCCACCCGTGAGCTCATCAAGATCAACACGGACATGCTGAAAATTCTGAAGGACCAGTTTACGAGCGGTTATGCAGATCAACTCGACGTGGCCGCGCAGGAATCGCAGCTTGCGCAAATCGCCGCCACCTTACCCCCGCTGCTGAAACAGTTGGCGCAACAGCGGGACGCGCTGGCGGCGCTGGCGGGCGGTTTCCCCAACCAGGATTTGGCTGAGAAGTTTGAGCTCTCGAATCTGCAACTACCGCCAGAACTGCCGCTGAGCCTTCCTTCTCAACTCGTCGAGCAGCGCCCCGACGTCCTCCAGGCCGAGGAAAACCTGCATGCGGCCAGCGCCCAGATTGGCATTGCCATTGCCAACCGGCTCCCCAGTATCGCCCTGACCGCCGACGGGGGCAGCTCGCCGACAGCCTTCAGCAGAATGTTCGCATACGGAAATGGCTTTTGGGATTTGACCGCCGGAATCACGCAGCCGATCTTTGATGCCGGCACCCTGAGGCACCGGGAGCGGGCCGCGAAAGCCGCCTTTACCCAAACCGCCGAGCAATACCGCAGTACCGTTCTCACCGCATTTCAGAATGTTGCCGACACGCTGCACGCGCTCGAGCAGGATGCCGACGCCCTGAAAGCCGCCAGCGCCGCCGCGGACGCCGCCAAGGTGACGCTCGATCTCACCACAGGCCAGGTGAAAGCAGGCTACGCAGGCTATCTTGCGCTGCTAAGCGCGGAGCAGGCCTACCAGCAAGCCGTGATTAATCTGGTGCAAGCGCGAGCCAATCGATATGCCGATACGGCGGCGCTGTTTCAGTCATTGGGAGGCGGCTGGTGGAACCGCCCGGACATACCTAAGAGTTGAGATGCAACGAAAATAGGAGTGAATTTCAACTTGACATCCCATCGGAGCAAATGAGCACGACGCTGCTTGCGGTTGTTGATGACCTACTCATCAGAGCGGCGGGCGGTCTCCTGCGTTCTCGGTTTCACGACGAAGATATGGTACGTAACAGCGTCCCAGGCGTTATGAATGCCGGCGAAGAGCAGCAGCAGGGCTGCCGCTCCAACGCCAAACAGGGCCACGCGCGCATGGGCGAGCGCCGCGTAAGCTGATACTGCCAACACGAGGTACGCTGCGAAGGGCAGCAGGGCGTGAAACAACCAGTCCTCGAACTCGGGCTGGTATGCGGATTGCATTCGCATGCGCCGAGCCACGATGATCTCGTACGCGACCCCGTTGAGGCCGAGTAAGCCCCAGAGCACTGCGGCCCCGCCGATCCCGTGCCATGGAGCACACGAAACCGCTGAGAGTAGCAGCACGGCGCCGAAATGAACGATGTTCGGAGTCCCAAACGCGGCGCCCGCCTGAGCCGCGCCGGGGCCACGGGGCATATCGGCGACGAGTGCCATGACGACGAACTGCAATCCGATCAGAGCGCCGGCAGACGAGCCGACAATCACGTAAAAGTTCTCCCATCCCGCGAGTTCCGTCATGCCGCCACCTCGTATTCGGTAAGGCTGTTCTTCACACAAACAACTCCTGCGCGCGGCGCAGTCGAGCCGAGACTTGCACCCCGTAGGGACACTCGACCGTGCAGCGCTCGCAATCGGCGCAGCGCAGTGCTGCGATCTCGGGCCCGAGCTTCAAGAACTCCCCTCGACCCAGGGCGAACTGACCGTAGCCTTCGGCGTAAGTCAGGAATCGAAGCACGTCCGCGACCGGAACGCCGCGTTCGCAAACACCACCGCAGGCGCCGCACATGCGGCAGTACAGCGGGCCGATGTCCTCGAGCCGCGCGGTCAGCAACTGCTCGTCCTTCTCGGTGTAGGATTCCGCCATGGCGCGCACGTTTTCTTCGAACTCATCGTGGCTCGTCATGCAAACGATGGCGGTATCCACTGACTGGTTCTTGAGGGCCCATTTGATCGCCGCGGCCGCAGCGCCAGTCTGGCCTAGCTGTCTCGTCAACGATTGCGGATTGGCTCCGTAGAGCCGGTCGCCTCGCTTCACTCGGCCAACGCCGCCCGCCAGGACCTTCATCGCCACGATTCCCAGCCCGGCTTTCCGCGCTTCCCGGATGGCCGCCGTCATGTCCGTCTTCGGCGCCGCCGGATTCTCGTTTGCCGCGGCATCCACCGACCGCATGGCGAAATTGTAAGTGGTCAACACTACATCGGTCTGGCCGAGTTTTGCGAGGTGCGCCAGCATTCTGTCCATGTTGAAATGCGTGCTGACGCCGGCAAAACGGATCTTGCCGCTCTGCTTTGCAAGCCGCTGCGCCTCCAGCAGGTCCTCGGTCACCTGCTCCGGCTGGTTTTTCATATGCAAATACCAGATATCCAGATAGTCGGTTCCCAGTTCGCGCAGGCTGGTGTCGAGATCGGCAAGAACCTCCTGCTTGGTCCCGGCTGGGCTCTTGCTCGAGATGATGACCTTCGGCCGCACCTTCTTGAGAGCCGCGCCGACCATGCGCTCGTTATTTCCACCCTGATAACCGCGGGCCGTGTCGAAGTGGTTGATGCCGAAGTCCGCGGCGCGCTCGATTACCGACGGATCGGAGGTCGTCATGCAGCCGAAAGCCAGCGTCGTCACCTTCAATCCGGTTTTGCCCAACATGCGATAGTCCAGCCGGGCGGATTCGAGCTTAGCTTGGCCGATGGCATGGGGAAGAGGCGAATCTGAAGAAGTGCGCAGACCGGCGGCGGGAACAGCCAGCCCGGCGGCCAGGAAATCGCGGCGAGAGAGATCAGATTTCATTTCATCCTCCTGGGTTGAACTTGCGCGCCCCATCATACCGGGAAAACGTGCCTTCTGCTCTAAAAACGTGTAGCGGTAGAGCTTGCCCTACCCCGTTCGAAAGGGGACGGCAAGCCGTCCCCCTACAAGCAGGGGAACCGGCGGATTCTCACACCCGCGCTGCGTGCGGTCAGCGGCAGCCCGACGGGGTGTAGGCGCGGCTCGCGAACCGCCCTACTAGCAGACAACGTCTCCTTTTCAGCCTTTCCGTCTGACCTGTATCCGTAGTGTCGATTCGCGCAAATTGTGTAGGATTTTCCAGCATACGGGGGTGGCGTATAGCATACATTGAAGTCGATGTATGCGCCACCCTCCGGAAACTGCCGGCAGGCTGCGTGTCGCGCAGTGTCCCGGGATGCTAGAATCGAACTGGCCGCCTGTGTGGGAGGGAGCCTCATCCATGGGAATTAGCGATGGAGGTGAGCGATCCTTATGTCATCTGAATTCCAAAGCGTCGATGCGACGGAAATCCTGAAACCAGCACGGGTCGCAGGCCCGGGATCAGGGGTCAGCCGCCGTCGTTTTCTAAGATTCCTGACCGCGGCCGCAGGAGTAGCCGCGGTGCCGATCGCCCCTGGGTATGTAGTGAAAGAGCAGGAGCCTGCGAATAAGACCGCGGCATCGAAACCGGCGGACGGCAATCCCCGCTGGTACGGCTTCAATCTCCTGGAGTATTTCTCAACCGATCCGGACTGGATGAAGTATTTCCCCTACAAGAACGACGGGATGTTTTTGGAAGATGATTTTCGCTGGATACGCGATTGGGGGTTCAACTTCGTCCGGCTGCCGATGGACTACCGATTCTGGACCGATCCGAGCGATCTGACGAAGATCAACGAGAAAAAGGTCGAGCCCATCGACCGGGCCATCCGCTTGGGCGAGAAGTATGGAGTTCACGTCAACGTCAGCCTTCACCGGGCGCCCGGCTTCTGTGTGCTGGATGGCCTGGATCCTGTAGTGACCGGCATTCACGTTACGCCGGAGAAAACGAGCTTCTACAAGGATCGCAACACGCTTGACGCTTTCGTTCGTCAGTGGACCTTTTTTGCGCAGCGGTACAAGGCCGTTTCGAACCAGCGCGTCAGCTTCAATCTGGTGAACGAGCCCTTCCTGCCCCTTACACCCGCAGAAAGGGTTCAACTCCGGGAGAGGCGGAAGAACGAGCCCCAAGAGACCATCGACCGGGAGATTGAGGCGCGAGGGGCGAGAGAATATGTCCGGGTGGCGAGCGCCGCGATCGACGCAATACGTGCCGTCGACCCGCAACGGTTGGTTATCAGCGATGGCTGTTCGGGTGGCGTAACCCCCGTCGTCGACCTCGCAAGCAGCGGAGCCGTCGAGAGCCCGCACGACTATTATCCCCCGGCGCTCACACACTACCAGTGTGAGTGGGCGCGCGGATGGTTGAGGCGGTCCGAGCCTCCAACCTGGCCGCTTAAGGACAGCCACGGCAAGGTTATTGCCGACCGGAAAACGATTGCAGACTTCCTCCGCCCATGGCGGGGATTAGAGCAATTACACGTTCCAATCCATTTAGGCGAAATGGGTTGCTATAAGCACACCCCTCCCCAAGTCGTGCTCGCATGGTTCGACGACACGCTCGACGCGATTCGAGAGCTGGGCAGTGGGTGGGCACTGTGGAATTTCCGCGGTCCTTTCGGCATCGTCGACACAGACCGCCCAGGAACGAAATACGAAGACTGGCATGGCCACCAGCTTGATCGTCCACTCCTGAATTTGCTTAGAAAAAACATGAAATAAACTGACAACGGCCGGCGCGGCTGAAGGAGTAAGGACCATCCGCAGTGGCTGACCGCCAACCTCTGTCGGATGAGCTGTTTTGGTTCTTTCGCTCCTTCCGGGCCCCGAATCAGCCTTGGTATTGCTCGTCGCTGACCTTTTCCAACCAGTCGACAGTCTTGCCATCGAGCCGTTCCTGAATGGCGATGTGCGTCATGGCGGTGGCCGGCGTGGCGCCGTGCCAATGCTTCTCGCCAGGCGGGAACCAAACCACATCGCCCGGGCGGATTTGCTCGACCGGGCCGCCCCAGCGCTGTGCGAGGCCGCAGCCCGAGATCACAATGAGAGTCTGACCGAGCGGATGCGTATGCCATGCAGTCCGCGCGCCCGGCTCGAACGTTACGCTTGCGCCTTGAACACGCGCGGGGTCCGGCGCCTGAAAAAGCGGATCGATGCGCACCGTGCCCGTGAACCAATCTGACGGCCCCTTCGCGGAAGCCTGCATCCCAACTCTTTTAATCTCCATTTTTCTTTGTCCTCGTTTTTTGTCTGGAAGTTCGGGCGTTGGTCGAGCGCGGCATCACCTTGACGGTCGCGGAGCGGGCGCATGCACCGATCATCGGGCTTAGAAATTTGCTGCGTCGGTATTTCGCCCGATACGCGTCGTCGATATCGTCGCTGATCGGCCCGTCGACCGGCTCGAACGTGACTTCCTTCGTCATGCCCGCCGCAGTGATTCGCCCCGCCTTCTGCCGCACGGCGGCCTGGTACCAGCGAGACTTTTGCCCGTTGTAGGCGCGCACGTAGAGGGCGTCCGCGGCCGCGACAGACCAAATCCAGGTCGGGGTGCCGTAGGTTACCCCGTCCTCGCGGAGCGGCGAGATGTGCAAGTCATCGGTTTCGGCGATTTTGCGCAGTTCGTCTTTCGGCCATCGGTTCATTGCGCGCACTCCCTCTCCGTTACGCGTAGACTGAGAAGACGTCGTGCCCCTCCTGACGCAGCCAATGCGCCACGTAGGGGCCGGTGCTTTCATCTACTAGAAAGCGCACCTACGCAGTCTCCACCATCAGCGGCATGAAGTCTGTGTCGTCAAGTGAGCGGGAGGCGAACAGCAGGCAGGCCTGGATGTCTTCTTTGCTAAGGCCCGCGTATTCGGCCGTGAGTTCCTCTACCGTCGCGCCGTGGGCCAACTGGTTAAGTATGCTCTCCACGGAGAGGCGGGTACCTTTGATCACCGGCTTTCCCACAAGGACCCTCGGGTCCACCGTGATTCGTTGCAGAAGCTTGTCGTCCGTCATGGTCGGTGCTCCTCTCCGGGCCGGAGGGGTTACAAACTCATTATACTCCTCATTGGGCTACCCACTGGCCTCCGCAGAGGAGAGCAACAACTCCCGCCCTGGCGCCCGCGGCTGAGCTGTCCGCAATGCCACCCGGAAACACGTCTTTGCCGCTCAGCGATAGGTGATGCGCTCCATGGCCTCGGGGTACCGTGCCCCTTGGATCGCGATCTTTGAGGCGGCGCTTTCGATTTCACGCAGATCGTCCGGCGTGAGTTCGACGGAGACTGCGCCGATGTTTTCTTCGAGGCGCGCCAGTTTGGTTGTGCCCGGGATTGGAACGATCCAGGGTTTCTGCGCCAGCAGCCACGCGAGTGCGACCTGCGCCGGTGTCGCCTTCTTCCGCTCTCCGATGCTGCCGAGCAGATCAATCAAGGCCTGATTCGCCTTGAGAGCCTCTGGCGTGAAGCGAGGCAGGGTACTTCGAAAATCCGATTTGTCAAACCTCGCGTTTTCGTCGATCTTGCCCGTGAGAAAGCCCTTACCCAGCGGGCTATACGGAACGAAACCGATTCCAAGTTCCTCGAGCGCCGCTAACACTTCTTCTTCAGGGCGTCTCCACCACAACGAGTATTCGCTTTGTACCGCCGTGACGGGTTGGACTGAGTGCGCGCGCCGAATCGTCTTTGCTGCCGCTTCCGAAAGGCCGAAGTGCTTGACTTTGCCTTGCTGGATAAGTTCCTTCACCGCTCCCGCCACGTCTTCAATCGGGACTTCCAGATCAACGCGGTGCTGGTAGAAGAGATCGATCGCGTCGACCCTGAGGCGCTTGAGCGAGGCATCGGCGACCTGCTTGACGTGCTCCGGCCGGCTGTCCAACCCGGCCAAGCCTCGTTCCGCCTTGGGATCAATTTTCCACCCGAACTTGGTGGCGATCACCACTTGCCCGCGGAAGGGAGCGAGGGCTTCGCCCACCAGTTCTTCGTTGATATACGGGCCATAGGCTTCGGCCGTGTCAAAGAACGTGACGCCGCGTTCTACGGCTGAACGGATCAGAGAGATCATTTCCTGCTTGTCTTTGGGCGGGCCGTAAGAAAAGCTCATTCCCATACAGCCTAGCCCGAGAGCCGATACCTCCAAACTGCTCTTTCCCAGTTTGCGCTTCTGCATTATTCCTCCTTCCGGGCACTTCGTAGAGGCGGCTTTATGCCGCCATCTGATCTGGCGGGTTAAACCCGCCGCTATACACGGTTGATGAACCAACCCTAGTGCGACTTACATCACGAATCACTGCGACGAGAGACTTGCGGGTCACGTTTGCAGCCACCGATCCATCCAGTTGAATGCTTCTTCCTGCATTTCATGGCTGAAAATGTGAGGATGATCGTAAAACCCGCTCTTGAACATTGTGCCTGCGCCCGCTTTCTCATAGATGGCTGCGATCTTTTTCACTGCCTCCTGCATTCCGTTCAGCGGGTAAAGTTCGTCCTTGCTACATTGTTGGACCATGAGCGGTTTAGGAACCATACAGCCGATCAGGTCGGGCAGGTCAAGGAAATGCGTCAGGCCGGGAAGGAAATGGATGTAGCTGTGCGTGTCCACATGTTTGCGGATCATGGGCCGCAACGTTGACATCCAGCCCACCGAAACCGCGCATTTGATCCGCTCATCCAAACCGGCGAGATAGTCAGTTCGATCGCCGCCCATTGAGATGCCGAGACAGCCGATCCTTTCCGGGTCCACTTCCGGCCGGCTGGCGAGATAATCCACGGTTCGGATGTCGTCCCAGTGCGCCACTCCGGGCCAGGTTGTCCCGGCCCAAAACAGGCTGCGCGCCAGAATTCCTTCGTTCGCTCCCGCCCGGCGGTTCAAGGCGGCCACCGCTTCCACCGAGTATTTCGATCGGTCCTGCCCGTACTTCTCGACATCGCCCGCGAACAGAGCCCTTCTCTCGCCAAAATAGAAGCAATCGATGGCCACCACCACATAGCCGCGCCGGCACAACTCGAGCGAGGTCGATCGCCCCTGATAATTGCTTTCGCGATACGCCGTGATGGCGGGATGTTCTCCTTCGGGAACCGGCATCACCTTTTCCTTGCCGAAAACAAACATGCCGCCGTGCGAATGCAGGTCGACAATCCCCGGTCTCCGCCCCTTCCTTCCTTTCGGAATCAAGACGTAGGCCGGCACCCGAAACCACGGAGTGGTTTGAAAGACCACTCGCTCCTGGATGTAGTCCGAATACTCCCAGCGCTTCACTACCTCTGCCGCGGGTGGAACCGCTGGCGGATCATACTGCAATAGCTCCAGGACTTTCTTTCTCACCTGGATCCGATAGGATTTGACGTCAGGGTAGCCGGCTTCTAAGTAGGAAAGAGGGTATCGACACAGTTCGGCAAGCGCCTGGATTTGAGGAAACAGACTCCCGGAATCGCTATCGTTTGGTCCCTCATCGGCTGGGGCATCCGCTTCGGGCCAGCGCCCGAAAGAACCTGCCGGCCTGCCGAGCATTAGCAGAGGTCCCAAGCCGAGCGATTTAAGCAGTTGTCGCCGCCCGTGCTGTCTTTCATTCCTTGCCGCGTATTCTTCTGCGTTCTGCATGTCCACGGAAAGCTCCTTTGAATCTGAGCCAACCAGCATATCGCCCTTGGCGGGCTCCAACAAGGCACACGCTGCATTTCGGTTGGGAATCCAGCAGCCCGGGCCTGTGAATTAACCCACGGTCCGGCAACCCGGTCTCACAAAAAGCCGCGAAGTACGCAAAGCTCGCAAAGAGAAGACTGCTCCTTCGCGCTTCTTTGCGCCTTAATCCGTCAGCCGACGGATGAGCTATTTTGATTTTCTCAGGCCTTCTATGTCGTGGGCGCGCCACTTTCCGCTTGCCCCAAAGCACTGACTTGCTGTAATTTTTGGCTGCTCAGCCCTTCCTTCGAGAATCTGCCGCCGCAATGCAAGAAGCTCCATTCTCGAAGTGTGGAAGATTTGACCGAGTGGAGGAGATATTGTGAAGCGATATGCTACTACATTTACCATGGCCTTAGTTATAATTGCCGCGCTGGCTATAGTCCGATCCCCACACGTTCGCGGCTTCGATGACGAACCCGACATGTCAGCCCTGTTCGACAAACGGGATGTCATGATACCTATGCGGGACGGGATCAAACTGCACACCGAGATTTACACTCCCAAGCAGCAGGACGGTCCGCTGCCGTTTATCCTCGAGCGTACTCCTTACGGCCTGCGCGACGATCAGAAAGGCTACAGCGCGAAATTTCACATCTACCATGAACTCGTCGCGGAGGGCTTCATTTTTGTTTTCCAGGATATCCGTGGGCGGTATGGCTCGGAAGGCCAGTTTGTGATGCTTCGCGACCCCCGCGACAAGAGCGATCCCCGCGCAATCGATGAAGGAACGGACACCAACGACACCGTCCAATGGCTGCTCAAGAACGTCCCGAACAATAACGGCAAAGTGGGAATTCTCGGAATTTCTTATGGCGGCTGGCTCACCACCATGGCTCTGCTTGATCCTGACCCGGCCATCAAAGCGGCTTCTGAACAGGCTTCGCCCGCCGATCAATTCCTGGGCGACGACTTTCACCACAACGGCGCCTTCCGCTTGAGCTACGGGTTTGAATACTCAGCACGAATGGAGACCGGGAAAGAGGACTACACCTTCAAGTTCGACCGCTTCGACACTTATGACTGGTACCTGAATCAGTTGGGACCTCTCAGCAACGGCAACGCGAAGTATCTAAACGGCCGCGTGCCGACCTGGAACGATTTCATCAATCATCCCAACTACGATGAGTTCTGGCAGAAGCAGGCCTTCGCACCTTATCTGAAATCGCTGCGGTTGAAGGTGCCCAATCTGAATGTGACAGGTTGGTGGGATCAGGAAGATTTTTACGGACCCAACAAGATTTACGAACTCCTCGAGAAGAATGACGCGGACCACATGAACTACCTTGTCGCCGGTCCCTGGAATCACGGCGGCTGGGCCGGACGCGACGGAAGCCACCTGGGCAAAATCCAGTTCGGAAGCGACACCAGCAGGTACTTCCGCGAAAACATTCAACGGCCCTGGTTCGCCTATTGGCTGAAGGGGAAAGGCGAACTTCCGCTGCGTGAAGCGATCACGTTCGAGACCGGGTCCAACCAGTGGATCAAGTACGATCAGTGGCCGCCCGAGCAAGGCGTTTCCGGCCGCAAGCTTTACTTGCAGCCGGGGGGTCAACTCTCCTTCAGCGCACCGACAGATACAGGCGATAAAGACTTCGACGCCTACGTTTCCGATCCCGCCCACCCGGTGCCCTACCGCCATCGGCCCATCGGCCAGACTTACGGAGTGGTGCCGGGATGGGGAACGTGGCTGGTCGAGGATCAGCGATTCGTCTACCTGCGGCCCGACGTAGCTTCCTGGCAGACGTCAGTCTTAGACAAGGACCTGACGGTGACCGGCGACATCGTAGCTCATATCTTTGCCTCCACCACGGGGTCGGACTCAGACTGGATCGTCAAGCTGATCGATGTCTACCCTCAGGATTATCCGAGTGACCCGGCGATGGGCGGCTATCAGATGATGGTGGCGGATGAAGTGTTCCGCGCCCGCTTCCGCAAGAGCTTCGAGCGCCCGGAGGCCGTCGAACCGAGGAAGGTGACCGAGTACACACTCGACCTGCATACCAACGATCACACGTTCTTAAGCGGCCACCAGATTATGGTGCAGGTGCAGAGCACATGGTTCCCGGTGATCGACCGCAACCCGCAGAAATTTGTCCCTAACATTTATAAAGCGAGCCCCGAAGATTATCAGATCGCCACGCAGCGTGTGTACCACTCGAAGGAGTTTGCGTCGTATATCGACCTGCCGGTGAAGTCGGAATAAAGAGGAAAGAACAGTTCAAATGGCAAATGGCAAGATTCAAGTGGCAAATGTGCGGTTCAAACTCTGAACTCCAGCCGTCTGAACTTGTGAACGGGCTGAGAACCGGTCATCGTTCGCCACCAGCCTACCTGCTACAATAGTCGCATGTTCAACATTCGCACCGCCAGCTCCAACGACATTCCTCTTATCCTTGAATTCATTCGAGAGCTCGCCGAATATGAAAAAGCTCCGGAGCAGGCCGTTGCCACCGCAGAAGATTTGCGCCGCGACGGATTCGCTGGCAGTCCCAAGTTCCGAGTGCTTATCGCCGAATGGAAGGGCGAGCCCGCGGCGTTTGCGCTCTTCTTCTATCATTACTCCACATGGACCGGCCGCCCGACCTTGTTTCTCGAGGACCTGTTTGTTCGCCCGCTCTTTCGCGGCCGAGGGATCGGCAAAGCGCTGCTGCTGCGCTTGGCGAAAACGGCCGTGGACGAAGGCTGCGCGCGATTTGAGTGGCAAGTCCTCGACTGGAATACTCCTTCGATTGAGTTCTACCGAACGCTTGGGGCCAAGGTCATGAAGGAATGGCTCACCCTGCGCGTGAGCGGAGAGGAACTGGTGCGCCTCGCCAGGGCCGAAACGCGGACCCCGTGAAGCGCTAAAATGTCCCCAAAACTATCGTCAATCTTTTTGGGGCCTTGCTGCATCACTATAGGGGGAGGTCATTTTCTCTCATGACAGGATTTGTCACAGACTACCTGGGACAGGAGCACCAAGAACTGTCTCAATTGTTAAACGAACTCCAAGGTGAACTGCGAGTGCTCAATCTGGCGCGCGATTTGCAGTCAACGGCTACGCGCCTGGCCGTGCTATCCAAAAAGATTACACTGGTACTTCATCATCACATCCTCCAACAGGAGCAGATCCTCTTTCCCGCCCTCGAGGGACACATGCAGGGCATCGCGGCAACTTTGGAACGGATGCGACGTGAGAACGTAGCGGGTGAAGCTGCGGAGAAGGCGTTTTTCGAGTGCGTCGAGCAGTGGGTGAAAAATGGTAAGAACCGCCAGGAAGTTATGAAGCGGGGACGCAACTACGTTCAATGGGTGCGCGCCCATCTCTTGCAGGAAAACGGACGTCTGTTCCCGCTGGTCGAGCGCGGCCTCGATCCGGAGACTCAACAGAAAGTCCGCCGCGCGATGGAAGAGTTGAGCCACGAAACATCTTCTCCGCTCGCTGAGGGAACAGTTACAGGACAGGCGTAGAAAGCTGTCGGCATTCAGCCATCAGCTTTCAGCTCTCACCTGTTAGATGGAAAAATCCTGCCGTCGGGACAGCGTTATTACACCTTGCCGGCTGTGCGATGAAGTTTGTTCGCATCCCACCATTTATCGAGCTTCGTTGCGTCGGCCTTGGGGTCGGCAATCCTGAATTCTGACCTGAAGGCCAGCGCTACATCTTCAGACAAAAAAGAACCGCACGCTGCTGCACTCCAAATATCCATTTCAAAGGTATGGTGCGCGGATGGGATTTCGTGTAAGGTAATGTGACTCTATCAGGAGGTGGCTCGTGTCGACGGTACTCGAAGCCGCGCCGGTCGCGGCAGAATCAACTCGCACCCGTCAGCCGGCAGTACGCAACGTCGCCGTGGACGCATACCGCGGATTCGTAATGCTGCTCATGATGGGCGAAGTGCTGCAGTTCTCTCGCATCTCGCAGGCTTTCCCGGCGAGCTGGTTCTGGAGAATTCTGGCCTTTAACCAGACACACGCGGAGTGGGCGGGCTGCTCCCTGCACGACCTGATCCAGCCGGGGTTTTCGTTCCTCGTGGGCGTGGCGTTGCCTTACTCGATTGCCAGCCGCCTGGCGAAGGGCGCAACCTTCGGCAAGTTGTTGGCACACACTGCCTGGCGAGCGCTGTTACTCATCGCACTGGGAATCTTCCTGCGGTCAATGAACAGCCCGCAGACCAACTTCACCTTCGAGGACACGCTTACCCAGATCGGGCTTGGGTATGTGTTCTTGTTTCTGCTCGGGTTCCGATCCCCGCGCTGGCAATGGACCGCCCTGGCCGTGATTTTGGTAGGGTATTGGGCGGCGTGGGCGCTCTACCCGGCGCCGGGCCCAGGATTTAACTGGCAGGCAGTCGGCGTACCTTCCACTTGGACGCATTTCTACACTGGCTTCGCCGCGCACTGGAACAAGAACAGTAACTTGGGCCAGGCCGTCGATCTCTGGTTTCTCAACCTGTTTCCGCGCCCCAAGCCGTTTACTTATAACGATGGTGGCTACTTGACGCTGAGCTTCATTCCCACCTTGGGCACCATGATTCTGGGCTTGATTGCCGGCCGCTGGCTGCGCGCTGCCGCGCCGCGCATTCCCATGAAGCGGCTGTTGCTCGCCGGCGTGATCGGTATCGCTTCAGGTCTTTTGCTGCACGTAACCGGCATCTGCCCGGTGGTGAAGCGCATCTGGACTCCGAGTTGGACCCTTTTCAGCGGTGGAGCTTGTTTCCTGTTTTTGGCGGGATTCAGTTGGTTGATCGAAGTAAAAGGCTACAAGAAGTGGTCGTTTTTCCTTGTGGTGGTTGGAATGAACTCTATCGCCGCCTACCTCATCGCGCACCTGTTTGAGGATTTCATCGTCAGCTCGTTCCACATCAACCTGGGTCAGCACGTATTCCAGATTTTCGGGACTGCTTACGAGCCTTTGACGCAAGGGGTGTTCGTGCTGTTCACGTATTGGCTGATTCTCCGCTGGATGTATCGCAGGAAGTTATTTCTGAAGATCTAAGTGTCAGGTGCCGGGATTCGGGCACCAATCTACGTGTGGAGTGATATGATTTGAAGGTAAGAGAGATCGTTCGCCAGTTGGAGAAGGATGGCTGGCTTTTGGCAAAGACGCGCGGCAGTCACCGTCAGTTTAAACACGCAAGCAAACCAGGGCGCGTAACCGTCGCAGGTCATCCAAACGACGATTTGCCGCCGGGGACGCTTAACAGCATTATGAAGCAGGCGGGATGGAGACTGGGGGGTAAATGAAATATCTGGTGGTGATTGAGAAAGCAGAGAACAATTATGCCGCATTTATCCCGGACCTGCCGGGATGCATTGCCACCGGCGCCACCCTCAGCGAGTTGCACCAGAATATCAGTGATGCGGTCGCCATGCATCTCGAGGGTCTAAGGGAGGATGGCCTGCCGATTCCCGAACCGCAAACCCAAGCCGAATTTGTCGAAGCGTAGCCGTCACGCCGGACCCCGTGAAGGGTGGATATTTACAGACCGACGGATGAACCTGTCGTGTCCATGAATCGACTCAAGGCTAGCGATAGATTTCACTCCGATGTCCGATCAAGTGAATCGTGATTAAGTTCTTGCCGCGATCGGCTTCGTAAATCACCCGATAATCGCCCACTCGCAATTTACTCAGACCAGCGAGAGGACCTACAAGGCCTTGCGGCCTTATCGAGTCAAAATTCTCCGCCAGCCAACGTAATTTGTTGACAATTCGTTGCGACAAAGTCTTGTCGAGGCGACGCAGATCATCAATAGCTGGTGGTAGGAGTTCAAGTTGGTACATCTACCAGTTCAAACCCAGATCGCGGGCAACTTCCTGAGCGGAGACAGTTCGGCGAGATTCTTTCGGTTCGTTCAGACTAGCGATCAGTCGTCTTTCAATCTCCGGACGTAGCGACAAACCTTCGTCAGGATCCCGTAGCATCTTTTGCAGCTTCTCCTCTACAACCGCTTCGATGAGGGCCTTGAGTTCGTCGATGGAAAGCTCGTTGACGGTAGGCATCTGCTTCAACTCCTAACTTATTGTACACTACTCTCATCTTGTGCAAAACCTGAATCCCTACTGCATCAACCGCACCAACGCTCGCGTCACCGTGTCTGCCACATCTTCGCCCGCAGAGTTGACCTCGCCGTACCAACGATCCTTCTTGTTAAGCAGCCAGGGCGGTTGGTTATCCCACTCGGCTTTGGGAATGATGTAGCCAAGTTCGTCGTTGGCGAGCCCAAAGATGAATTGATAGCGGCTGTGCAGATGGGCGCGCAGGGTGGGCTCGAACGGCGCGTCGGGGAAGTCTGCCCCGGGGTAGCGCGCGAAGCCGCCGTTGACGAGTTCGGGATAGATCTCACCTGGAACAGTCGTAATCTCAGCCAGCACCTGGCCCTGGCCGAGCAGTTGGATGTAGTCGACTTCCGTCTGGAGGTCGTGCCCGGTGTTGCACTGGAACTTGCCGATGCCCGGCAATTCCTTCTCGGCGGTCGAAACATCAATTTTCCCGTCAGTGTAGAGCGGCTTGCGGTCTTTGTAGATGTGGAGCGCCCCCGCGGCGCGAAAGCGGTCATTATCAAGGGGTGCAAAGATCACCGCCTTGCGAATCTCGAAGGAATCCACCGCCGCCTCCTGGCCACTCTGCAAAGCGCGCGTGGCGAGTTCGCCGATCAGGTTGCCGAACAGCTCGGCCTTTTTCCAGGTCCCATCTTTCGCCACCCGGCCCGTTTCCGGATCTTGCAAGGCTACGTCGTCGCCCAGCGTCGAGAGGAGGCCGCCGATTGAACCCTGAAAGAAAACCGTCGTGCCGCCATCGTGGCTCTCGATGTACTGGCAGAGCCAATGCGGGTAATCGGCGGTGATCAGCGTATTGCGTCCGCCCAGCGTTTCCGGATGGTCGCTCCAGTTCACCAGCGTGGCAATGGGATGGTTGTCAGCCGTCGCTTTCAACTGCATGACGAAAAGATACGGGTCTTTGACGTAAGGGGGGCGGGAGTCGCTTTGCAGCAGGGCCAGCAGCGGATGGTCGTCACGTGCCAGCGTCATGCTTGCATCCTGCATGGAGTGAATGGCCTGAACGGCGGTGGAGGCGATGCGGCCGTCCAGCCAATCCATGTACTTCTCATCCATGCCGCTCTGAAACGGCGTGGGTCCCCACAGGCCCATGGTGTCCGGCCCTTCGTGGTCGTGCGAAGAGCCCACAATCACCTGCGTCACCTCAGGGGCCTCGCCCTTCACCTTCTCGCGGACCTTTAGCACGTCGTCATAAAAAAGGCCGATCAGGTCCGCCTCGCACAGGACCAGCGTCTGGTGGCCGGCGCCAAGCGCCAGACAGCGCACGTAAAGATCATCGTGCACGCCGATCGCTACACGGTTGTTGTCGAACCCGGCCATGTAGACTTTGGCGGCTTTCACATCCGGCGTAATCGCCGCTTTGGCGGCGCCTGCCTGGAGGGCCGCGGCGCGCAACGCTCCGGTCCCCAAACATGAGAGCGCTAAAGCAATCAAAGCAGAAGCGCAAAGAAATGAGCGCATAATGGGCGCCTCGAAAAATGAATTCAATTCCACTCGAACCGATGACAAAAGCTAGCACGCCCAACCAGCGGTTTTCAAGCCGCAAAAAATGCTTGACAAGCTATGCTA
>JBELAJ010000123.1:0-17847 GCA_049508935.1 Terriglobia bacterium
GATCGCGGCAACCGCGGGCGATGGGTCGAGGGGGGGCAACTAACCTTGCGGGAGCGGGCGGCACAGGAAGTGTCGCGGCTGCTCGAGCAATACACGCCCTCAGGTCTGCCCGAGGCAACTAAATTGGAATTAACACGCCTGATGGAATCCGAGGCCCGGCGTTATGGGGTGAGTGCTTTGCCCTCGGTAGTGAATGTGTGAAGAAGACGACGTGCGACGGCGCACCGAGGCGGGAAATGGGCAGGGCCTGTAGCGCTGACCTTTAGGTCAGCACAATGGGTCGAGGAGATTCAGCGGCCGCCGACCCTTCGCTCTGCTCAGGGCAGGCTCTGAAGGTCGGCGCTACCTGCAGGACGTACTAGGCTTTCTCGGCGATTCTAACGCCGGCGCTGCGCAACTCCTCCGCCGCCAGTTCCGGCCGGACGGAGTTGTAATAAACCTCTTTCATGATGTACGACCTGGACTTGGGCTCGCTCGCCGGCAGTATCTCGAAGTGCCAATGTGAATCTTCAGCCAAAGTCGACCAGTGTTGCTTCCGATCATATTTCGCCGCCACGTTGGGAGTAGTGGAAAGGACCAGATGGTAAGCGGGGGAGACAGTCTCCAAGCGCTGCAGGATCGACTTCAGAAAGTGAGCTAACCGCAATTGGCGATCCCAGGTCGCGACATCCTCTTCGAAAGAACAGTGGTGGTTCAGGGGCAGGATCCAAATCTCATACGGCACGCGGGAGGCAAATGGGCAGAAGGCCACGAACTGGTCGTCCCAATCCACCGTCCGGACTTGGTGAGAGGTTTCTTCTGCGGAAATATCGCAAAGAATGCAGCGTTCCTTGAGCGTGTAGTACTGTTGGAACGATCGCAGCTTGTAGATTACCCTGCGAGGAATGAAAGGAGTCGCCGTAATCTGTGAGTGGGGGTGCTCCATGTCCTGACCCGCCAGTGCACCTTGATTGCGGAACACGGTAACGTACTTGAAGCGGCGGTCTTTCTTCAGGTCGGTGATTCTTGAGACAAAGGCGCGCAAGACCTGAGCGACCTCTTCGTCGCGCAGGTGCGAGAGCGAGGCATCGTGATTGGGCGATTCGATGACAATCTCGTGGGCGCCCAGACCGCGCATTTTGTCATAAAGACCTTCTGCCCGGCGCTGCGCATCCCCTTCGATCCGGTAGAGAGGTCGTAAGTGAGGGGTTACGCGGACTTGCCACAGACCGTTGCCGTTCCAATGCGAGTAAATGGTTTGCGGGGCAAGAGCTTCCTGGCCCGGGCACAGAGGGCACGCGCCAAATCTGGGCCACGGGCCGTCACCGTTCTCCTGGATTATCCAATTCTGCGTTATGGGATCCTTCCGCAGTTCCATGCGACCTCCAAAAGCAACCATCCGAAGCGAAGGGCAAGCCGCTAAACTCGCCTTGCGGCTTCACGAATATTATTTGTATCAAATTCAATACCTTGCCGGAAATAGCTCAACAGTACCGGTACCGCGGAAATCCTTGCACCCCCCGGCCGCAGAAAGCGTGGCGTAGCTTCGCGGCTGTGGGCTTGAAAAAGTCAAGCGACCGCGCCGCCAGCTCATTGGTCGTAAACTGAGAATCGGGAGTCCGTGGAATAACGACGCCGTCTAAATCCGCGGATTCTATTAGACGCCGCAGACAATCTAACGTCAAGTACCTAGACTGTCAATAGGCAACTACGGGTAAAGAGGCGGAAGTTTTCGAAGGAGGACCGGGAAGGAATTCGAATGGGTTAGTCACTTGTCCGGCTGGAAATCTAGAATTCTGCTTTGCACTTTGGCTCGCTGAAAGGCAGAGTTTTCCAGTGCCACAGTGATATCGCGGTTAATAAAGAACACGGCGTGCAGGCGGAACTCAGTACCGAAACTCACCGGAAACCAAACACCTTCGTCAAATCGCTTGTACTCCACGTTGAAGCCGATTCCGGGCACATCGGTGCCCAGCAGGGTCCTCACGAAAAAGGGTATCCTACGTGATAGTTTCGTGTACACCCTTACGGGCTCGAACTCCTCGGCATCGATCATCGCTTCCCCTGCCCAGGTCAGTTCATTCTTTTCACGCGGCCGAAACCTCACGCGGTACACTTTTCGCCCCTTGATGGTGCCTTCTCCCACCAGTTCGAAACGATAAGTTTTCTGCTCGCCGGAGGTTAAAGGAAAGAGATCGCGGCCCAAGCCGTCTTTCGACTTGTCATTCGAAAGGTCGTCGCGAAAGCTCTGAACGAGGCTGCTATCGAGCCCCCCCGCCTCAGGCACAGGTTCACCCTGAAATGTCAGGTACTTCCCTTTGTGCCAATAGCGCCCTTCGACGTGTTTCAATTCCTTCTTTGTTCCGTCCGGGGTGGGAGTGACCAAGTAATCCGCGGATTCCTCGCGGGCCAACTTGCCGTTGGTCCGCAGAGTGGCAACATGAATATGCTGCTGGTAGACGTAATCGGTGCGCACCTGCTCCGCCCGATCCTGGTTGGCAGCCACGCGGGCCATGATCTCGTCCACAGAAGGCGAAGGTTGGTCGCCGCTCGCAAGCGTCCCCAGCGGGGCCAGCATCAGAACCCATAACAGCCTCGACATTGATAATCCTCCACTGGAATATACGCAATGAACTTCCCGCCGGGTGCAATAAAATGGCAGGTAGGCAGATGGGCAGGTCGGCAGATGAGGTACGCAGAAGGGTGATCGGAGGCACGTGTGCGGTGTTCATTCAGCCCGCCGGTTACCCACTCCATTCGTGCCATCTCCGGTTGCCATCAGCTCACATGGCCATCTGCCTACCTGCCCACCTGCCGACCTGCCCCCCGCCGCCAACTGGAAATCGGTCCCAGTAATCGGGCATAATGATTCCCCGGCTCTAGTGACATGGCTCTGTATCTCGGCATCGACGGAGGTGGCAGCCGCACCCAGGCAGTGCTGGGTGACGAAGCGGGGCGGATTCTTGCCAGAGCTGTAGCCGGGCCTTCGAATCCAACGAAGGTGGGAATTGAAGGGACGAAGAAAGAACTCTTGCGGGCCGCGCGTGGAGTTCTGCGGAAAGCGCCGACCCTAGCGGGTCGCGGCAAGACGGCGACCACGCAAGGCGGTCGGGTGCGCCACCGTGAGCCATTGCTCGAAGCGGTTTGCGCCGGGGTGGCGGGCGTTGACCGTCCGGCTTTGAGCCGCCCGCTTCTGGCTTGGCTTCGCAGGGCCATTCCCGCGCGGCATCATCTTCTGGTAGTGGACGCCGCGATCGGTTTGCAGGCTGCCCTGGGAACGGGTACAGGAATGGTCGTCGAGTCAGGGACGGGTTCGATCGCCTACGCGCGCGATCGTCGAGGCAGAATCCTGCGCGCGGGCGGCTGGGGTTCTACGTTTGACGATCCGGGGTCAGGCTATGACTTGGGCCGCAAAGCCATCATGGCGGCCCTGCGCCACTTTGACGGGCGCGGCGAGCGCACCGTGCTGTCCTCGAGAATATCTCGGGCGCTAGGGATTTCCGGCATCAATCAAATCGTGCTGAAGGCCCTTAACCCGCAGCAGGTGGCAGCGCTGTTCCCCCTGGTTCTGGAAGCAGCCCGCGAAGGCGATCGAGTGGCGAGACGGCTCTGCGCCCAAGCCGCATTTGAACTCGCTGAAATGGCGCTGGCTCTGGGTCGGCGCCTGGGGCGGCGCGGAATCGTGCCGGTGGTCTGTTTCGGCGGCGTCTTCCGCTCCAGTCCAACCCTGCGGCGTAGTTTTGCGCGCTTCGTGCACCAGCGCATGCCCCTAGCGCGCGTGCGCCTTTTGCAACGCGAACCTGTTGAAGGCGCGCTGGCTATGGCGCGCGAGTTGGGTCGATGATTCCCCTCCTTTGTAAGGAGGGGCCAGGGGTGGTTGCTTGGCGGGGTCACCTTCGGCTCACCACCCCCTACCCCTCCTCAACTGAGGAGGGGAGTTATTCTCATGGCAGCGTCGTGTCTCAGCACTTACTTGTCAACGATCTTGTGGGGTGACTTATGTCTCAAATGATGAAAGAAATTCTGGAGCAGCCCCTGGCGCTCCAGCGTACCCTGGCCGCCGAGCGCGATCACGCCGTGGCGTTCGCTGACTTCGCGCGCAAGCAGAATTTCCGGCTTATAGTTCTGGTGGCACGCGGGACATCTGACAACGCCGCGCTTTTCGGGCGTTACTTGCTCGAGTTAACCACCGGGATCCCCGTCTCGATGAGCGCCGCATCGATTCATACCCTTTATCACGCACGCCTGGATTTTCGCCAGACTCTCGTGGTGGGCATTTCGCAATCAGGCGAAGGAACGGACATCAATCTCGTACTCAAGTCAGCGAAGCGCTTGGGCGCCTACACGCTGGGCATCACCAACGAAGCGCACTCGACGATGGCCGGTTTGGTCGATGACGCGTTCCTCGTGCATGCTGGCAGACAGCGCTCCGTGGCGGCCACGAAGACCTACACGGGACAACTCCTGATCCTCTACCTTCTGGCTTCCAGCCTAAGTCCTCAAATTGTTCTTAGCGATGTCAGCGAAATCCCGCACCGCATTGAGTTGGCCCTCAAGCTGGCCCCGGAAATCGAGCACGTCGTCGAGCGTTACCGTTACATGCGACGGTGCGTGGTGGTGGGGCGCGGCATCAACCTGGCGAACGCCTACGAACTGGCTTTGAAGCTGATGGAAACCTGCTACGTGGTGGCGGAGAGGTTTTCCTCTGCTGACTTCCTGCACGGACCTATTGCAATGATCGAGCGCGACTTCCCGGCACTGGTCTTCATGCCGCCCGGCAAGACTTTTCGAGAACTACTGAAACTTACCGCACATCTGCACGCCTTGAAAGCCGACACCCTGGTCTTTTCCGCCTCGAACGCGCGGATTCCGGGCGCCGGGCGTGTGATTCGCATTCCAGACCCCGTCCCGGAAATCTACACGCCCATACCCTACATCGTTCCGGGGCAGGTGTTTGCCGCCTTGCTCGCCGAGGTGAAGGGGCTGAATCCCGACAAGCCGCGGGAGCTCAACATTGTGACCCGGACAATTTGAATCACCCTCGGCAGGCCTTAGCCGGATCAGGCGTAAGGGTTCTTTCCGCCATTGCGAACCGGACGTTCTTTTCTTTGGATAGTGGTGCGTTCCCGTGGACGGACGACATCCCCGAGCCATGCGCTTTCGCCTGGTTAATCCTCACACCCCCTTCCGCGATCATATCGTGGCCGCCTTAACGTCTAGGGTGCGGCGTTTACGACGAAGAAGATGTCACATAGTACCCCACCAAAGTGACGCCATTACCGGCCGGGACGGATCCTAAGGTGCCGGAGATGTTCGTTACGGTGATAACGATTGAGCTGCCGGGGTCCGCGTATAGCGTGACGGGGGAACTCCATATATAGTCGTCGGCCCCGGCGGCCGTGGTCACGGGGGTTGGCAGGGTATTCCAGAGTGCGGTACTGCCCCCAGAGGTAGTTGACACTTTCGTGGATAGTTGGGAGGGGGAGGGGCGGAGTAGCTGCCCAGAGACCGTCTGAATGACGATCTCTTCAGTGCTGGGCACGGTGATCGTACATGTGGCCTCGTCATTGCTGCCAGAGTAGGCAAGCGTGCAAGTGCCGGCCCATGGGTTTCGGGCCGAGGTGGACGTGATTGGGATGGGGGCTTCTGCCGGAGTCACGGGCGTGGCGCTTGCTTTGGAGGTGGTATGACATGCAACTGTAGAGACAAGCACGGCACCCACCAGCGCTATTAACGCAATCCTGGTTAGATTCTTCATCTCGTCGCTCCTCCATTCGTAGACGATCCATATAGATTTTCGTCTCTTCCAATTTTATCCTGGAAGAGCCAGAGCTGAACACAGGCATACCACCGAACATCCCAATCTTTTGCCAGGACGACCGGTGCCCGTCTCACCGTGCTAAAAATGCTGAGAGCCGGGAGAGCAGGGCGTCCATCATGGTATGCAGCCTCTCGTGGGTTTCCGCGCCCGCGCTTACCAGTTCGTGATGGACCCGTCGGGTCGATGGAACATGGGGATCGGCCGTAAGCGCTCCGTAATCTCGGCCGCGAGTTGCAGGGGCTTGGGATCCAGAGTCACGCCGAGGCCCGGACGGCGATTGGGCCACATCTTACCGTTGCGGAAGTCGTAGCACTCCGGCAAATGCGGGTAAGAAGCTTTGCCCTCACCCGTCATTTCCATCAGCACGGGCCCCGAGAAAACCCCGCAGGCGTGCACTAATGCGGCTTCTGAAACCGGGCCGGTGAAGTGCGGTATCAGGCCCACGTAGTGCGTCTCGCAAAGGGCGAGGATCTTCATGTACTCGGTGATGCCGCCGACGTTCGGCAAGGTGACCCGGGCGTAATCAATGAGCTGCTGCTCAATTAATTGGTTAACATCCCAGCGGCTGCCGAACTGTTCGCCGACCGCGATGGGGACCTTGACGTGGGCGCGCAGTTCCTTATAAACATCAGGATTCTCAGACCGAATCAGATCCTCGGCGAAATAAGGCTCGAGCGGCTCAATCAGAGTACTGAGCCGCACGGCATCGGGGAAGTCGAGGCGGGTGTGGTAATCGAGCGCCCAATCGCCGTCCTTTCCCACGCCCTCGCGGATCTCGACGCAGTCCTCGTAGGTCTTGCGCACCATCTGATGGGAGTTGAAGGGCTGGCCCTCCGGCGGGTCGGCGGTGGCATAGCGAAACGCGCGAAAGCCCGCGTCTAGGCAAGCCCGGGCGGTCTCCTTCAGGCTGCCGCGGCTCGGGAAACCCGTGGAATAACACTCCACGTGGTCACGCGCCAGGCCGCCGAGAAGCTCATACACGGGCACGCCCAGCGCTTTACCTTTGAGGTCCCAGAGAGCAAGGTCAATCGCGCCCAGGGCGTCGAGTTTTTCGCGCCCGGCGGGATAAAAGTAACCGCGGAACATCATCTGCCACAGATGATCGATGCGGAAGGGGTCTTCGCCGATTATCATCGCCGCACACTGCGAGACGGTGTCCGGCGAACCGCCTTCGCCGATGCCCGTGATGCCCTGGTCTGTCTCAACTGTTACGATGTTGAAGCTCTGGTTAAAATGCTCGGGAGACTTCGGATTGTGGTAGAAACGGATGCGGGTGATCTTCATGGGGGAAGACGGGGCAAGGGCATTCGCCCTTGAGGGCATCGCAAGAGTTGCTGCTCCCCCCAAACCGGCCGATTGCAGGAAAGAACGGCGTTGCATAGGACCTCCGGTTGTCGCGGCGAGTCTGCCAGTTATCAGCCGAGCGAATGACAACCCGTCTCGTCGCTACAGAGCAGTACGAAGCGTTTAACTGATCAGGTGTGCCATGGACGCAGGTCAATAGCGGCTGCTTCGACGGGCTTCCCGAATGCTCTGGCTCAACGCTTTTCCGCGAAGCTTGATCGAGGCTCGGAAGCGGCTTAGGTCAGGAAGCGGCTGAGACTTCCGCTCGGGCCGCACAGGTTTCCCCACCTCGACGCCCGGGCGCAGCACCAGGACCTCATCGTCCGCCTCAAGGTAATCGAGCAAGCGGCGCCAGCCTTCTTGCGCTCTCCGTGTGCTATCCTTATCCTTGCTCATGCGGTGAAACCTTGTGAATTGACCTATGTGTGACAAACCAGTGTCACGCAAAGGCGCAAACTACGCAAAGGTCGCAGAGAGAAGCAGCAAGTTCCGCTTTGCTTTTCCCTGCCACTTGACGTCTTGGCGTGAGCCGCTTTGGTTTCTTCACACGTTCTGACCCGATGTACACGTAAAGCCTACAAGGAAGCGACCAGTCTCTGCAAGAAACGGATCGGTATGCACCCACCCCGGAAATCGTCGCACTATTCGCTTTGGTTGATGCCTAAAGGAGAGGCTCGCCAGAGGTTGTCGGAAGCTATCCTGGATTTGAGCGGGAAGTATTCCACACCAGCCTTTGAGCCTCACGTGACTCTGGCCGGCAGCATCGTTGGTCCGGCGAGAGAGGTTGAGTCGACGATGAAGGATCTGGCCAGGAGAATTCCGCCTTTTACGGTTCGCTTGACCACCGTCGAAGGCCTGGAAGAGTATTTTCGCTGCCTCTTCGTAAGGGTGGCCCAAACTCATCCGATCATGTCGGCAAATGAGGCCGCCCGGAAGATCTTCCGCCTCCCGAAGCGGCCCGCTTTCATGCCGCACCTCAGCCTGCTTTACGGCAGCTTGCCGTCCAAAGAGAAAGAAACGATCATCGCTTCCCTAGGGCGCCAGTTCGAGCTCGAGTTCAAGGCGACAACTCTTCACCTCTATCTCATCAGGCGCGAGCCCAGGGCTTGGCGCCGAATGGCGAGCCAAGGCCTGGGGCTGTAAATAGCCATTTTACGATCTCAACGGGCTGGGTGCGGAGTCTTCCAGCGCGGAGTCTTGCACAGGTTGCGTCGAGCGGATGGTGAGCCAGTCGGCATGGGCTCTGTCCCAATCCTGGATGACCAGACCTTGCGCCTCGAAGAGCGCGCGGATTTGGGGTCGTCCCCAGCCTACGATCTCTTCCAGGATAGGAACCAACACGCTCAGCGCGTCGTCGCTCAGCACGGTGCGTTTGGCGATTTGGGTGATACTTCGCGCCTGCGAAACCGCCACTGTGAAGCCCTCTCGCTGATTCAAATGCAACATCACGTGGATGTCAGAGCTGCCGTCGCCAATGTAGACAATCCGATGCGAACCGATGCGAAGCGCCGCCTGGAGGTCGTCCAGCACGGCCACTTTGCCGTAACCGGCATTCACTCGAATGAGCCCGGCAATTCCGCCCGCGTCATCGTACTCCAGCAAGGTGCCGTGGATATGGTCGGGTGCGATAATGCCCTCGAGCGCCGACTCCACAATTTCCTGGGGAGCGGCGGAGATCACATGGAACTCGAACTGGTAACCATCCACAGCGCCAGCCAGCATTTCGTGCAACCGCTTGATGTTCTTCTTGAGCCGGATTTTCTTGCCTGCTTTTCCGAAATGATCCTTCCTCACTCGAGCTCGAAATTCGCGATCGTGAAGCAACAGATATGCCAATTCTCCGCCCTGCTGTACCAGGTTTTGCGCCGAAAGGATCGCCGTCTTGCGCTCGAACTCTCTACTGGAGATTCCCACCAGCTCGCTCAAAACTGCGCCGGAGTCGTGGAAACTGAGCGTTTGGTCAAAATCGCTCGCCACCAGGTATTGCTTAGCAATCTGAGTTGTCCCTTGCATAGACATCTCCTTCTCAAGGCTGGAACCCCGAACTCGCCTGTTCGATCGAGTTCATTGGTCAGCTTAGTTTATGCGGTCATTGTTACAGTAGAGTTTCTCGGCTATTGCGTGACCGGGCACGCCAAGCCAAGGCGAAAGAACACAGGCAGGCGAATTCTCGAATTGGGTTGATTCGTCGCATCTCACTAATAACTATACTCTGCCAGACGAGCCTTGAGCCAATTCATTAAATTGATCAAGCCTATAACATTGGCTGTCCGGCTCTATTTCGCGGTGGGATTGAAAGATGCCAGGACGGTGGCGAACGCCTTCTTGTACGTCTCGTACTTGTCCTCGACGCTCCAAGCTGTGGCGATAAAGACGATGTCGCCGCGGCGGAAGGCCATTACACGATTCAAAATTGCTCCGAGAGAATCGTCGGTGGTCTTCATCAGTACGTCCTGAACTTTGCGACCTTGCAAGTCCAACTCTTGTCGCGCAGCTATTGTGCCATTGTTGTTCTTTGCGTACTCATCTAGAAAGGAGCTCACCGTCTTGTCGCCCGGCACGCGCATATACTGGACGTTCACGCCCAGGTCGTCTGCACCATTGGGATAAAACTCAATCATGGGGACCGCGCTCTCAGTGTCGTGGCTGAGCTGGCCGGGGTCATAGTCGCTCAGATGCGACTCCCAGCCGGTCGGAACCAGAATCTCCAGGCTGAACTTAGGATCGCCGAAGGGCGTGAACTGATGGCTGCCAAAACCCTTCGCCAATTCCTCCGCGGAAAAAAGCGACCCGGTGGGAAGCTGATCCTGGGTTGACTGCTGAGGAGAGCTGCCGAGGAGAGGACAGGCGGCAGAGATCAGAAGAATAAGGACGAGAAAGGACACTTTGGTTTTCATACAATCACACCTCGCAAGTGGCTTGATCGTATCACAAAAAATACGTCCCCGCTGTGCCCTCTGTTCTGATTGCAAGTCCCTAACCCATCTATTAGCGGACGGCAAATAAAGGGCTTCACCACAGAAAGTGCGGAGAGAGCACATGGCGGCCTGTCGGCCCTATCCAAAATTCCAGATTCAAAATTCCAGACCAGAAGTCCTTGCGCGCCGCAAACGATCCTGGCAATAGTAGTACAGCAGAGCAATGGCTTTCGGCCTCACTCCGCGAACTCTGTGACCTCTGTGGTGAGCTTCTTTTCGCTTGCGGCTAAGCTACTCGGAGTCGTGCCACTTCTTGCTCGTCCAAGTCGATTCCCAATCCGGGAGCGTCCGGGATCTGGAGGTAGCCGTCTTGGGCATGCAGTTTCTGGCGCGTAATCTTGTCGCGCAGAGTGGTTTCCTCCTCCGCGACAAACTCCACAATTAAAGCGTTAGGAATTGAATTCAGGAAATGTAGCGCCGCCGTGACATTGATATACGTGGTAAAGCCGTGATTGGCCACGACCAGCCCGCGGTCATGAGCCAGGCTGGCGATCTTGAGCGCTTCCGTAAATCCTCCGCAGCGCGTCAGGTCCACTTGCACCACATCGATCTTCCCCTTATCCATCAATTCCAGGAACGACAAGCGGTTGCTCTCCTCTTCTCCGGCGGCGATTCGAATCGAAGTAGAGTGGGAAAGCTTCGCATAGCCCTCGTAGTCGTCGGGGCGAAGCGGCTCTTCGAGCCAGAAAATGTTGAACTCTTCGAAGGCGCGCGCTCTCTGCAACGCCGTCTTGGAATCCCAGACAAGCCCGGCGTCGATTAACAAATCGGGCCCGTCTCCCAATCCCTTACGACCGTGCCTGACAAGGTCGATATCGGTTTTGGCATCGCGGCCCATGGGATCCCATCCGAATTTCACGGCCTGGAAGCCCCGGTCGCGAAAACGCCTGGCCAGGTCGTGCGTGGCTTGGGGCGTAGCGCCGAAGAGAGAACTGGCGTAACAGCGCAACTTTTTGTGGAAACCGCCACCCAGCAATTTCCAGACCGGCAACCCTAAGGCCTTGCCCTTAATATCCCAAAGCGCCATGTCGATCCCACTCATGGCGTGGATGCCCATGCCTCTTCTTCCCCCGTAGATGTTGGCGCGGTACATCTTGTGCCAGAGGTACTCCGTCTCAAACGGGTCTTCGCCCAGGACCACTTCCCTCAGCCCGGTGGCCGTGGTGTGGCTGAAGGGGCCTTCAATGGCTCCTTTAACGGCCATCGGGGACGAATCGACCTCCCCGATTCCGGTGATTCCAGCGTCCGTGGTCACCTTGACGATGAGCGCGTCCTGGCCACTGTCACACTGC
This sequence comes from Terriglobia bacterium, assembly GCA_049508935.1. GTDB lineage: Bacteria > Acidobacteriota > Terriglobia > UBA7540 > UBA7540 > CAVROP01. Next base: position 11,415 of record JBELAJ010000123.1, read on the forward strand.
GTCTTCACCTCCTGCTGGCGAAGGTAAAGAGCCTCTACACCTGTTATTTTCATGATGGCAACCTTGTCAGAAACTGAATTTGGACTACATGTTTACAAGATAACCCAGATTGGCGTACAGTGTCGCCTTGGTTTTCCGGCGACAATAGCCGCTGAAAGGATCTCTTATGAATCTCCTATCGAGACGTGAAATGCTGGCTTCCTTACTGGTCATGCCCGTTGCGCTCCGTGCTGACGAGGAGTGGATCCCGCTCTTTGACGGGCGTACCCTACATGCTTGGAAAGCCAGCGAGAATAAGAGCTCCTTCCGGGTTGTGGACGGGCAGATCGCCGCCAGTGGAGCGCGGTCGCACCTGTTCTACAACGGACAGGTACGGAGTGCGAGCTTCAAGAACTTCGAGCTCAAGGCAGAGGTCATGCCTTCCCCGAGTGCAGAGTCCGGCATTTACTTTCACACCGCCTTTCAAGGCAAGGGAGAGCCTGAGAAGGGGCTCAAGGTCCAGATAAACGATACCTATGCGGACGACGGCGATCACCGCGAGCGCAACAAGACAGGCTCTCTTTACGGCGTGCGCAACGTTTACAAGGCATTGGCGAAAGACAATGAATGGTCCGAATTGCACATCCTGGTCCATGGAAAGCGGGTACAAGTTCAGTTAAACGGAACGCCGCTGGTGGATTACCTCGAGCCGAATCCGCCGGTGGTGGACGCCGAGCATCCCGGCCGAGTTCTGGGAAGCGGCACCTTCGCGCTGGAATGCCATGGCCCGGACTCGAAGGTTCTGTTTCGCAATATTCTGGTTAGGCCGCTGCCGGATACGCTTGCCGCAGACATGCCTGAACCGCCCGAGGTCGATGCAGTCTATCGAGATCTGCTGTGGCTACAAAGCCAAAACATTCCCGCGCTGGATTGCCACATCCACTTGAAGGGAGGGCTGACGCTGGAAGAGGCGCTCGCCAACTCGCGGCGGGTTGGCATTCAATACGGAATTGCCATCAACGGCGGGATCGGTTTTCCCACCACCAATGACGCGGCCGCGGAGGAATATCTCAAGAGCATGCAGGGCCAGCCCTGTTTTGTGGCGCTGCAAGGGGAAGGCCGCGAGTGGGTGAAGTTGTTCTCAAGGGAAACAGCGGCGAAATTCGATTACATTTTCACTGACGCCATGACCTGGAGCGACGACAGCGGCAAACGAATGCGTCTTTGGATCAAGGAGGAAGTCGGAGAGATCAGCGACAAGCAACGGTTCATGGAAATGCTGGTCTCCCGCGCGGTTGGAATCCTCGATCACGAGCCGATCGACATTCACGCCAATCCCACGTTTCTGCCGGATGTCATCGCGGCCGAGTACGACCAACTGTGGACTCCCGACCGCATGCAGAGGGTGATCGAGGCCGCGAAAAGGAACGACATAGCCATCGAAATCAGCAACCGCTACCGGTTGCCCAGTCAGGCGTTTATCAAATTGGCCAAGAAGACAGGCGTTAAGTTTTCGTTTGGCACCAATAATAGTGACAAGAACTTGGGCCGGGACGAGTACGGCATAGAAATGGTGAAGGAGTGCGGGCTCACGTGGCAGGACATGTTTCTTCCCAAATCTGAAGGCGAAAAGGCGGCCCAACGGAAGGGAATGTCGTAAGTACAGTGACGAGGGACAAGTGACGACTGACGAGCAGACGCGAGAAGCAAGAAGTGAAAGGCAAGCCGCACGGTCAGTGCGGGTACTCTGGGCGAGTTGCTTGCTCGCCACTCGTCACTTCTTGGGTGGTTCCCACAGTTCGATGCGGTTGCCTTCCGGATCCATGATCCACGCGAAGCGGCCATAATCATAGTCCTCGCGATGAGGGTCGACCTCAACCCCTTCTTCGCGGAGCGCCGCCAGCAAACCATCCAGATCCTCCACAATGAAGTTCATCATGAAGGTGGATCGGCTGGGATTGAAATACTTCGTATCTTTCTGGAAGATCGCCCAGACGGTCATGCCGTTTTTTTGGGGATCATCGGCACGCCGCCAGTTAAACATGACGGCCTCCTGTCCCTGCCGCTGCAGGCCAAGATGCTTCTCGTACCACTTGTAGAGTTCCTCGGGGTTTTCAGCTTTAAAGAACAGTCCTCCAAGACCCGTAACTCTTTTCATAATGCGCTCCTTTGAAAAAACAGCGAAGCTGCGGCTCCCATTCGGAACCGATGAGGCGATTCCTGGCCAGAGGGCCGCCTGCAATATCCTAGCACGTACGGAAGGAGGGAAACGATCTGAGGCCCAAAGTCTCAATCTTTGAACATCCGGCCTGCGCCAACCGTTCTCATAAGCTGCCTGATGTTATACTGGGTTGGCTATTACCCTGCTAGCGAATGAGAACGGCAGAATCGAGGCACATAAATGAGCAAACGTGTTGCGGGAAAGGTAGCTGTAGTCACGGGAGCAGCGTCGGGCATGGGGCGCGCCGGGGCCACGCTTCTGGCTGCGGAAGGCGCCAAGGTCGTGGTTGCGGATATCAACGAGGCCGGCGGGACACGGGTCACGCAGTCGATTCGCGACGCGGGCGGCGAAGCAACGTTCGTGCCTGTGGACGTACGGAGCCTGGACAGCGTGAAAGCGATGGTTCAAACGACACTTTCCCAATATGGCCGGATTGACGTGCTTTATCACAACGCGGTGGATGTGCGTTTTGTTAACGAGGAGGATCGACGCCTGACCGAACTTCCCGAGGAGACCTGGGACCGGATGATCGATCTTATCCTGGCGGGCACGTTTCGATGCTGCAAATATGTCGGCCGCCAGATGATTGCGCAACACTCCGGCTCAATCATCCTTTCTGCCACGGATGACGCTCTCATCGGATGCGCCGGCCTCGACGCGTACACTGCCGCAAAGGGCGGTGTGATCTCCCTGACGCGCTCCTTCGCTGCGGGCATGGGGAAGGAAGGCGTGCGAGTGAATGCCATCTGCCCCAGTTTCGTCTCAACCGAATCGCAACTGGCGTGGATGAAAACCGATCAGGCCAAGACCGTCATGGCGGCGCTGCATCTTCTGCCAATTGCTACTCCCGAGCAGATCGCGCCTTTCGTGGTTTACCTGGCCAGCGACGAGTCGTGCGTTGTCACCGGCGGGGTCTTTCCGATTGATAGCGGTTATATGGCCTTCAAAGCCAACTTGGATGTGATGGGTACGATGAACCTCCCGTCGTGACGCCGACGTGTTTTTCAGCTAGGCGGCTTCTAGTCCTGTCGCCTACCAACGAACCGTAGAGATTGAAAAGCGGGGTGCGCTACTGGCAGTGGGACATGAAGTGTCAAGGTCGCCATGGCATTTGCCTGCGCTGTAGTGCTAAAATCCCTCTATGCAAAACTGGAAGGAACGGATCGCTGTGAACCCGCGCGTCTGTCACGGCAAGGCCTGCATCCGAGGGACGCGGATCATGGTTTCCGTGATTGTTGACAACATAGCCGCTGGTCTGTCCCGCGACGAGATTCGATCCAGTTATCCGGCTCTAACCCCGGCGGATATCGACGCCGCCCTCTCCTACGCCGCTGAACTGACGCGTGAGGGAACGGTGGAATTGCCCCTGGAAGTCAACGCTTAAAATTCAAAATCGACCAGAATCTTCCGGGCGAATGTGCCGTATTGCTCCGCGAAGCGGGTTTTGAAGCGGACACTGTGGACGACGAAGGCCTCAGCGGCGCCGAGGACTGGGACATCGCAGAGCGGACACGCAGCGACGGACGTGCGTTGCTGACCCTGGATCTAGGTTTTTCTGACATTCGGCCGTACCCGCCCCAACAATACTCCGGCATCGTCGTTCTCCGCTCCAAGGCTCAAGACAAAATCACGCTGATCTCCATGTTACGGCGCCTCATCCAGGTGTTGCGAGAGAGGCGGCCTGAGGGGCAACTCTGGGTCGTTCAACAGGACCGCATCCGTTTCCGAGAGGATTGAACCCTCTCCTGGAAGATCGGCCGCAAAAGCCTCACAACCCAGCTTCGTTGCGGTCAGGCCGCACTGCTTATTCCTCCTCCAATCCTGAAGACCCGCGTGGGCATTGCACGCCGAAGCAGGTAGAGGTATATTAGCGATATCTCACGGGACCAAAGTTGAAAATCCAGTTGAGTCCCACTTTTGTGGGCATGGAGGCGTAGTGATGTGGAATCATAAACGAATCCCTGCGTTCGTCGCGCTTTGGTGTGTTGTGGTAGCAGGGACATGTCTGCACTCGCCAGCGCTCTGGGCACAGACGGCGGATGAAGTAGATAGGCATACAGCAAGTCTTCCGCCCGATCAGCGCGCCTACGAGCGTTTCCGCTTTTGGAAAACCCAACTCCCACCTGAGCAGCAGCGCGATCCCAACTTGCTGACGCGCTATCGCGCTTACCTCAAGTCACGAGGCCGCTCCGATGCCGAAGCTGATGCTGAAGTCAAGCTGGTGACGGAGCGGGGCTCACGGTCTGAAATCGAACGCTGGAACCGTATCCTCACCGCGGAGAAACCACGCTTTAACACCAAGCCCAATGCATTCCTGGTCGAAATCGCCAGTTCCCGCAAGCCAGGAACGGCGCTTGATGTCGGCATGGGACAGGGTCGCAACAGCATCTGGCTCGCGCAGCAGGGCTGGGACGTAACGGGGTTTGATCCCGCTGAAAAGGCGGTCGCACTGGCGCTGGAAAACGCCCGGAAAACGGGAGTGCATATCAATGCAGAGGTCAAGGGGATGGAAGACTTCGACTTTGGCGAGAGCCGCTGGGATATGATCGTCTTCAGTTATGTGGGAGCGCGTGAGATGCCCGACGTCATTCAGCGCGCTCTCAAGCCGGGCGGGGTTCTGGTCGTCGAGGCCTTCCACCGCGATGCCACCAAGGGCAGTTCGATTGGCGGGGCGGTGGTTTTCGACACCGGCGAGTTGCCCACACTCTTCCCCCATTTGCGTGTCGTACGCTACGAAGAACCCCTAGCAACAGCGGATTTCGGACTGGACAAAGTGCGTCTCGTGAGATATTGCGGCGAGCGTCCGGAATGAGCACGTGCTCTAATCTAGCGTGCCTGTTGTTGAACCTGAGCTTCCCAACTCGACGGGACGGGCGTCCATTGGCGGGTAAACTCGTCGCTGAGGGTCAAGGCGACGAGAATAGCGAACCACACGAAGGCGGCGACAAGAACCATCCGCATAAGACCAGAACTCCAGCGCAAGTGCATGAAGAACAGGATCACTAGCGAGGCTTTGCAGACAGCGATGGCCAGTGCCGCGAATGTGTTCCATTTGCCGAGGTCAATGAACGCCACGCCTGTGGTGAGGGCGGTCAACCCAATCAGCGCTGCGAAAACCAGGATATAGAGCTGTTTGTGTACGACGTGGCCAACCATCAGTAGCGCCCCCCAATCAGGTACAGCAACGGGTAGAGAAAGATCCATACAATATCTACGAAATGCCAGTACAGGCCTGAAACCTCGACCGGGTTGTAGAGTTGCGGCGAAAATCTCCCGCGTCCCGCCATGATGATAAGCGTGGTGAGGATTCCCACCCCGATCACCATGTGCAGGGCGTGAATTCCGGTCAAGAAGAAATAAAAGCAGAAGAACAGCTCGAGGTGTCGCCAGTCCGTTCCATGGAAGGTCCAATTCACTCCCGGGGCAAACCCTTCCAAGTAATCGTGTCTCCATTCCAGGCCCAGTTTGATGCCGATGAAGGCCAAGCCTAAGAGCAAGGTGAGCACCAGGAAAGTAATCAGCAGTTTCTTCTTTCCCAATTGGGCGGCGCGGACGCCCAGGGCCATCGTCAAGCTGCTGCACAACAAGACGGCGGTATTGGCGGCGCCAATCTTGACGTCGAGCAGCCGACTGCCTGCCTCGAAGGCTGCCAAATAGAAATTCCGATAGAGGATATAGGCGGTAAACAAGCCGCCAAAGAACATGACCTCCGTAGCCAGGAATACCCACATGCCAAAGCTCGAGGATTCGTGCTGCTGCTCGAGGTCGTCGAATTGTTCCGCCAGCGCGGTGCTGCTATGCAACTTGAGTCTCCTCCGTTCCGTACGCGTAAGCTTCTTCCGTCACCTTGGGGGTTTCCTCGAAGTTCTCAGTGGGAGGCGGGGATGGCGTCTGCCATTCCAGGCCCTTGGCGCCCCAGGGATTCGGCCCTGCTACCGGGCCGTAGCGCATCGACCAGACCATGTAGACCAGCGGGATCAGATAACCCACGCCGAGGATTGAAGCGCCGGCGGACGACATTACATTCAACACTTGGAATTCGGGCGCGTAGATGGCGTAGCGGCGCGGCATTCCAAGGTAGCCGAGCATGTACTGAGGGAAGAAAGTCAGGTTAAAGCCAATAAAAATGATTGCCGCCGCCAATCTTGCCCATCCATCCGGATACATGCGTCCGGTGATCTTGGGCCACCAAAAATGAAGGCCGCCCATGTAACCCATCACCGCGCCACCCAC
>JBELAJ010000124.1:0-17819 GCA_049508935.1 Terriglobia bacterium
CGTCTCAGTTCCCGCTCATCCATCCTTGTCCTCTTCACTGTGGCCTCCTCCGAGGCCATCAGCTTAGGGGACATTTCTATCCGGGACAGTAGGGGACATTATCATCCGGGCACAACAGGTAACTGATTGAGTTACTAACCATTTAGCGGCTGTTTATTTTTTTACTGTTCTTCTTGTTTGGCCCACGCGGGTGGCGCATACATCCCGACGTTCTTTGTCGGGATGTATGCGCCCCTCACGGGGCTAAGGCCCCCGCCCCCTTCTCACGGCACTCTGTCCATCGCCAGCAGTGAAGCTTCCTGCAGAAAATAATACCTCCAACTCGACCACGGCCAATCGCCGGGCTCCTTCACCAACCCTCGCTTCATCGGATTGTTATGCAGGTAGTTCAGTTTTTCTTCCGCCTGCCTGGCCGTCCAGCGGTGATTATCCGCCCAGTTGGGGCGCATACATGCCGACAAGAACCGTCGGGACGTATGCGCCACCCGCGCTCTGCGCCGGCGGTATGTTGTACTAAGGCTTTTTTACGACGTAGGACTCCCAATCCAGCTGGTCGCCCGGCTGCGACTTGTCGATCAACTCGTCAAGCGTGGGGGCGTCATCCGTACTGGGAGGAATGTTTGCGAGACAGGAGGAGAGGCCCCAAGCGATCAGATGTGACGGCAATGCCAGTGTGATGTTTTCGGCATCCGCGATCACGCTTTCGATCATACCTACCACCAAGGGCGCGTCCTCCAAAAAGACGGGAGAACCGCTCGCGCCACCTTGCGACAACACGTCAATGGTGAACCCATGGGGGCGCGGGCAGGGAAATGGATAAACACCGCTGATAATACCGTGGCGAAGCGTGGGCGTGAGTTGTGTAACTTTTCCTTTGATTATTAATGGACCAGTTCCCATAGGGAACCCGGCAGTAGCGATCTTTCGACCAGCACGAATGGTTTGCTTCTCCTGATCGAGCTTTAGCGGCGGTAGACCTCGCACCTTAAGCTGCACGAAAGCCAAATCGGGCAGATCATCTCCATAGAAGGGGCCATCCGAAGAAAAAGTTGTCAAAGGGTAAACCGCGTAGATATCTACAAAAAAATTCCCAGACCGCTCACGCCGGGCGGTAAGTCCTTCGCTGGAAGCCAGACAACCGCTACAGCAGAATGTGCGCCCGTTTTCGGATTAGGGGGCAGCGAGCGCAGCACGTCGGTTACGTGACGATTTGTAGCTACCCAACCCCGGCTGTCTACTACGAAGCCCGTGCCGATGATCGGCGGAAGGATCGGTTTGGTGCCGGGCTGCCGAGTAATACTTAATCGTGAAGCAAAAGCGACAATGCTGGGCCGAACCGCTTCGAACGTATCAAGCAGCTCCATAATGCACCCCCGCCCCTATGCAAACATCGCGGTCTGCTGTTGGATCGAAACATGCGCGGGTGGCGCATACGTCCCGACGCTCGTTGTCGGGATGTATGCGCCTCTTTAGCATCAGAGAGGCGCAGACATGCCAAAGAACGGCACGTCTGCGCCACTCGCCACTTTCATTATCTCGACTTTTCTCCTCGTAAACTATAAAAATCTCTTTTAGGACGACAAAAAATTCTATTTGACTTTCTCCGATTGGGGCGCAACTATTCTACTAACCCCTTCCAATCGAAGACGTGATTAACGCGGAGCGTGTGTTATGTCTTCGACGAAGAGAACATCGTTTAATCGCAGGTTTCATAAGTTCGAGAGAGATTTCTCAGACGCCCTAAGGGTTACCGAGTATCTTCTGCTCCGGGCGCTCCTTTTTCTGGGCTTCTTCTACGGAGTCTATGAACTTGTAAGGCAGATTTTCGGGCGTTGATTGCCACAAATGACCCTACCGGGTTTGGGCCAGCTTGTTTCTCGGCGATAGCCCGCATTTTCCCGTGTGATCCACGCACCCGCTTTCCCTAGCAGGAGCATACTCCGGATTCCCGAGACGCCCATTGACAAACGTCATTCTCAGGGCTACGCTTCCGGCAGTCGGCAGAGCCCCCGGGCGCCGACCGTATCACTTCAAAGCTCTGTCCAAGAGGTAAGCCAGCCTCACGCCAGACTTCTCCAACTGGAGCTCGACCGCCGGCTCTGCGTGGCGCTCGTATGCGTCCGTGATCGGGGCTGGATTCTCGCTGCCCAGGTCTCTGTAGGCCACTGTTTGAGCCAAGCGGCGCCCCTCCATCACCCAATCCGCGAGGGTCCCCTTGGCCCAGTTTGGCCATGACCGAGGCGCCTTCACGCCCCGTATCTGCGGGGCTGGCGCAACTATTTCGGCTTCTGCGAAACGCCCGACGTGCTCGGTTTGTGGCTCGTCGCTTGTCGTGCCTTTTAAGAAGTACCATCTGGCCATTTCGCCTCATTCGCAGAGGCTTGCCAAGCGCCGGCCCAAGGCGGACAGGAAGGTTGCTGTTACGTCCTCACTCCACTACCGTCACAGGATAGGTGTTCTCGCTTAGAACTTGGCCGCCCTGTTTAAGAGTCAGCACAAGCTGGTAAGAACCGGGCGGAAGGTCCGCCGGAGGCGCGCAGGTCAGCGCCGGGAGAGTCATTACCGAGTCCGGACTGATGTCGACTGGTTTTTGAGACGCGCAGACGGACGGGTCCTGCCCTTGGCCCGCAAGGTGGCCTTCGTATGTGGCGCCCGTGATGGCGCGATGCTCGTCGTTGACCACCCACATGTCGAGATAGCACGCCAAGCTTGTCTCGCTCAGGTTGTGCACGTTTTTCCCTTTACTCCAGATCGTTCGGTCAAGGTCCGCGCCAATCAGGACCGGTTGAAAGGCTCGCTGGACCGCGTAGTACCCAAGCTTCGGTTTGCGGCCGGCGCTCACCACGGACCACGTGATGCCCGGCCAGCAGTCCATGAATTGAAATTGAAAGATGGAGCCGATTTTCTGGTATTTCACGCGGCGAAAGTGCTCAATCGCAAACTTCAGGAGGTCCGCCTGGTATCGCTGGGAGTTCTCTACGAACTCTTCCCAGCTCGAGCCCATTCCGACTTTCGCGATGTGGAATGTCTGCTCATACTGAAAGTCGTGATAGGCTAGTTTATCCCAATCAGGCGGCCAGGCGTCCCCCGCCATTTGCTTCACTTCCTCCACGGAGGGCTGGGCTTGCGCTCCCAGTTCAGAGACGATCGGGCCCGAAACCGTCGCGTCGTAGGAATGATAATCGCCTCCATACCATCCTGCATAGAGGTGTTCGCTATCGGCGGCGACAGGACGCACGGGCCGCGAAGAATCCTCCTGGGCCCCTACGCGGGCCAGGAACGGATCCAGCACCTTCACGTTGTAGGCTGTCGATTCGTTCTGACACACCCAGGTAATAATACACGGGTGGTTATAGAACTGATTAATCATGTCGCGCAGTTGCCGCCCTGCTTCCTGCATGAACTCGGGCGCGTGGGTGTAGTCCCAATTGAGGGGGAAGTCCTGCCACGCCACGATTCCGGCCTGGTCGAGCGCGTCGTACAGCTCCTGGCGGTCCACGTGCACGCATATCCGAACCCCGTTCGCATGTGCGTCCTTCAGAAGTTTAATGTCTTGAGCGATGCGCTCCGGGGTGTATTGGGCCAGCCAGAGATCGGGAACTATATTGGTGCCGCGAATGAAGAAGCGGACGCCGTTGAGCCGCCAGTCACCGGTCTTCTCATCCAGCGTGATGCTGCGAACGCCGAATCGAACCTGACGCTGGTAAACTTCCTTTCCTTTGGCTTTCACTGACAGATTGCAGTTGTAGAGGTAAGGCTCCCCCAAGTCCCAGGTCCACCAGAGGTGTGGCCTCGCCATAGGGACCACCAGCGTGGCCGTGGTCGAAGGCGCCCTGAGGTCCACCACCGAGCTTGCCGTGGAATCGCCGATCCCGGCGGTAACTTCGTACCGGCCAGGGCTGGCAGCGAAGACCTCAGCGGAAATGTAGATGTCGGCATCCAGCCCAACGTCTTCGGGCTTGTCTGTGGCCAGAGCCCTTTGGAAAAGGAAGGGCTGTATCTTGACGTTCCCCAGCCAAGCTTGATTACGCACTTCCAGGTCCACGCTGTTCCAGATTCCCGCCGTGGTGCCATCCTGGCCGTTCTTCAATGAAACGCTTCCCGGTTTGCAATCCCAATCTGAGAACAATCCTTTGATCATCCGCTTGTGGTCAGGCCATACGGTGCCGGGCTCTTCCAGGGGCGCATCCACCGTGACTGACACTTCGTTCTTTCCGGGCTTGAGAAAGCCGCTGACGTCAAACTCGAAACTCTGAAAGTAACCCTCGTGCTTCCCCACGGAGTTCCCATTCAGACTTATCTCGGCGAAGTAGTCCACGCCTTGGAATACCAGAAACGCACGCTCGCCTGCAGCCAGTGGTCTGGCAAAGTTGAACTCGCGTGTGAACTTCACCCGCCCATTGAAATTGGGCAACCCATGAAGGTGCCAGTTGGAAGGCACCGGCATGGTCCCGGCGGCGGGTAACTTCGCCTTGTCTTCGGTGATGGCGCCGTCCGTCTTAAGAGTCGTCTTGGCGATGGGCTGATACCTCCAGATTCCATCGAGTGACATCTTCCCCGCTTGAACTGAATCCTGGCCCCAAACGCTGGCCGTCGAAATAACCATGAATGCAATCAATAGACGCAAACGATTCATAGAACCTTCTCTCCAGTGTGAAGTGGCTGCGGCTTCACGACGCCATATCTTCACTTTCTGCGTCGCGCACAGCGCGTTGCGAAAGCGCCTCTACGCCTTCGTTACGATCGATACCTTTCGGCGACTCAAGGTCGGACCTTGTTGTTCTTCCCCTTTCCGGTATGCTGCGGCTCGAAGCATGCACTTTCCCGGCGCGTCGGGAATCACAACATCAAACTTGTAGGTCTGCTGGCCCAGCTCCGGAATAGCAAAAGGCAAATCCCGCCGGAAAATCTCCGCCCCGTCTTCTCCTTGCAGCGAAAGGCTGAGGTTGCCCTTCGCCTCCGTATACTCGTCGTTGATCATCATGACGAAGAATCGGTGTTTTGAACCGGCCTCGAGCGTGGGTTCAAAGAAATTGAGGTAAACGCCCAGCGGCTTGAACGCCTCACTCACGTAGTCTTTGAAGTTGGGCTCCAGTTCCAGAGCTTCCACGTTACGGAAGTGATCGCCGGTCATGGCTTTCGGAAAGCAGCAGGTGAGGTATACGAAGTGCAGCACGCCGGCATAGTTTCGGTACGCGCGCCAGAACTCCGTCAGACCGGCCAGCAGGTAAGCGTTCAGGGCAAGTCTCTCTTCAGCAGTAGAGGAGGGTCCCAGCAGAAACTGGTACACCTTCGTAGAGACGCGGGTGGGGGTACCCTCACGGTCGAGCCACGGCAAACCGTATTCGTTAAGGACCATCGCGTGCCCTTGCGGCGGGCGCGCCGAGTTCTCAGTGATCCCGCACATTCGCTCGAGGTCGGCCGGCTTGAATGGCGGGCCGGAGCCCCACATCAAGTACGAGAACTCGTACGGATGGTCCTCCACCGGATCATCGGGGCCTTGCGGACCGTTGTAGCTGTTTTCCCACGGGCGATTGGAAAGGTCGAGCGATCTCACGGCCGGGATGATCTTTTCTGCAAAAACATCATCCTCAGTCTCGTTGTTGGCGTCCCAGATGGCAACGCTCGGATGATTCCAATTATCCCTCATCCACTCTTTGTACTGCCGGGTCATTTCCTCGGCATCCCAATGGCGACCCTTATGACTCTCGTACCAGGCGGGTGCGCCCGTCCACACGAAAAACTCATTTTGGATCAGCAACCCTGCCTCATCTGCGATGTCCAGCCACTGGTCGGGCACGGGTCCGATGCAGAATCGGAAGGAATTCCAATGCATCTGCTTTGGTATTTGGATCAGCAATTTTCGAACCCAGTTCTCATCCCAAGGCCGCGCGCCTGACTTCGGATCTTCAAAAAAGCGGTGCAAGGTGATGTTCGACCCGCGCAGGAAGAAGACCTTACCATTCAGATAAGCGCGCTTGGTGGCGGTATCGAAGCGAAATTCGCGCATGCCGAAACGCGTCGCGGCACTGTCACCTCCCGTGCTGGTTTCAAGGGAGTAAAGGAACGGGCTCTCCGGGGTCCACAATTCGGCGTTCGGAATTCGAATCCTGACCCTGCAGGTCTTCGTTTCTCCGGGTTCGAGTTCCAGTTGCTGCGGAGCAGAGTGAGCGACCTCGCGCTGATGACTCCAAGTCTTAACGTGGTGGCTCAAAACGAATCGGCACGCGTTGTTGCCGTAATTCCGGATTAGTGTTTGCACGTCAATTTCAGACGTATTAATGCGGGGTGCCACCTGGAGCGTTTCGATGACCGGATTATCGCTCAACAGCACCGAAACCGAGTCATAAATCCCCGGAGTCCACTTGCTCTTCTCAAAGTCGGTCCCCGCCGGCGAGCCTTTAGGCAGAACCGCGGGATGGGCGCCGACTCTCACGAGCAAAGTATTCTCGCCCTCCCAATCCAGGCTTTCCGTTAAATTGAAATATCCCGCGCTAAAGCAGCCGAGGTGTTCGCCAAGCTTCTTGCCGTTCAGCCAGACCTGTGTGCCGAACTGTGCCTTGTTCACTTTCAGCAGGGCGACCTCTTTCCTGGCCGGGAGGCGAAAAGTCTTCCGGTACCACAAGAAGTTTCGTTTCTGCCCTGAGATGCCCACGCCGTCTTCGCCTAAAGTGTTCCATGTCGAATCGGGGACCTCGCCGAGACTCATCATGTTCGCGAGGTATTCGCGGCTCTGAAACATGTCCACGTCCGGAAAGGCGGGGTTTGCGAGGTGAGCCAAGCCAGGTACCGGCACTTTGTGAAGAAAAGCCTTGGGGATCTCATCCGGTAAGACACTATCCTCTATCTCCCACTCCCCGTTGAGACAAATTGTGAGCCTTCCCGATGTGCCGTTCGATCCCGCACGAGCATCATCTCCCCACAAACTAACCCCGTCGCCCATAAGCAAAGTCGTCCCCAGCGATGCAGCCGAATCTCGCAAGAATTCTCGCCGTTCGAGTAGTTTTCTGGTTTTCATTACGCCTCATTCGCTTGTGAGCCGACAGGTGGTGAGGGAACTACTTTCCCTCCCCTGGCTGGGCAAGGGTCAACTCCTTCAGGCTGGCCACATGGGCCGGCCCTACGGGAGAATCAACTCGACTTATTCACGATCGACACTTTGCGGCGACTGAGGGTCGGGTCTCGATCCTCTCTTCCCGCTCGGTAAGCTGCCGCCTTGAGCAAATAATCGCCGGGTGCGTCGGGAATGACCAGATCAAACTTGTACGTTTGCTGGCCCAAGGGAGGAATAGCAAATGCTGACTCTCGGCGCAGCAGCTCTTTCCCATCCACTCCTTCCAGGGATAGCGCGAGACTGCCTTTCGTCTCCGTATACTCGTCATTGAGCATCATCACAGATAACCGCCGCTTCTCGCCCGACTTGAGCGTGGGCTGCCAGAAATTGATGTACACGCCCAGCGGTTTGAAAGCCTGTCGCATGTACATTTCAAAATGCGGGTCGAGAATCAGGTTTTGAATATCTCTAAAGTGGTCCGCGGTATAAACCCCAGGGTAGTTGGACGAGAGATAGACGAAGTGCAGCACTCCCGCAAAATTCCGGTGCGCTCTCCAGAACTCGGTTAACCCAGCCAGCAAATATGCGTTGAGCTCGAGTCTCTCTTCCCCCGTCGCGTTTGGGCCGAGTATTTGGTTGTAGACCTCGATCGAAACGTTGGTGGGCGTACCGTCGCGTAGGAGCCAGAGCCAGCCGTATTCATTGAGGATGCGAGCGTGGGCGGTGGTCAAGACTCCGGAGTCAGAGGGCGTTTCGGCCCCGCTCATTTTTTCCAGGTCGGTCATCTGGAATTTTGGCGGCCGGCCCGGCCAGGAGATAAAAAGATAGGGATGGCATTCCGCAGGATCGTCGGGACCTGAGGGGACATTCCAACTGTTCTCCCAAGGCCGATTGGTGAGGTCCAGCGAGCGGACTGCCGGAATGATCTCGTCGCCAAAAATATCGGCAAGCGTCTCATTGGTTGCGTCCCATATGGCCACGCTCGGATGGTTCCAGTTGTCGCGCATCCATTCCTTGTACTCGCGAATCAACTCGTCTTTGCTCCAGCGCTTCTCTTGCCCTTGGCCCAGCGTCCAGACGAAATACTCGTTCTGAATCAGCAATCCCGCCTCGTCAGCGAGGTCCAGCCATTGGTCCGGCACCGGCCCGATGCAAAAGCGAAAGCTGTTCCAGTTCATGTGCTTCGGGACATCAATGAGAAGCTTTCGCAGCCAGGCTTCGTCCCACGGCAGGGCTTGGCATTGCGGATCGTCAAAGAAGCGGTGCAAAGTAATGTTCGAGCCCCGCATAAAGTAAACCTTGCCGTTCAAAAAGGCGCGCTTCGTGGCGGTATCAAAACGAAACTCGCGCACGCCAAAGCGAGTTGAGAACGAATCGCCGCCGGTACTCGCGGTGAATTTATAAAGGACGGGGTTCTCAGGACTCCAAAGCATGGCATCGGGCAGCGAAATGGTTTCCGTGACCGTCTTCTCCTCACCCGCGCCCAGACTGAGAGATTGCGGTTTGGACGCGGCAACACGGCGCCGGCTTTTCCATTCCTCCACCTGATGCTGAAGGTTAAAAGAACGTAAGCCGCCGTAATTCCTGATCTTCGTCTGCACCACAATCTCGCGGGGGCTAATGCGAGGCGACACCTGCAGGGTTTCGATCACGGGATTGTCTGCGAGAAGTAACGAAACTCGATCGTAGATTCCAGGAGTCCAGCGGTTTTTCTCAAAATCAATTCCTGTAGGAACCCCTGGGGGAACCACGTCCGGATGAGCTCCGATTCGGACAAGCAACAGATTCTCCCCTTCCCAATTCATCGCGCCCGTTAAGTTGAAATAGCCGGCCGTGAAGCAGCTATAGTGGTCGCCGATTTTCTTCCCGTTCAGCCAAACTGCCGTGCCGAATTGGGCCTTATTGATCTTGAGAATGGCGACTTCCTTCTTGGCGGGAGCTTTAAAAGATCTCCTGTACCAGAAGTAGTTGCGCATCTGCTTGGGGCCCGGAACGAGCTTGGCAATTTCGGATTCCGGCTGCATTTTGAAATCGCGGCGGTCCAATATGTTTTCCGGGCTAAGGTAGGCGTCCACGTCGGGGAAATGGGGGGTGGCAAGATTTGCCATGCCTGGCACAGGCCCGGTGTGCTCGAAGGCGACAGGAAT
Source organism: Terriglobia bacterium (assembly GCA_049508935.1). GTDB lineage: Bacteria > Acidobacteriota > Terriglobia > UBA7540 > UBA7540 > CAVROP01. Next base: position 9,202 of record JBELAJ010000124.1, read on the forward strand.
ATCATCTGGCAACACGCTATCCGCTATCTGCCAAATGCCATCGAGTGACTCTGTCAATCTGCCCTCGCCTGGAGCGGATGGAAGGCTCTGCGGCGAGGCACTCGCATGCCCACTCGCCGCCAGTGAAACCCCAGTTTCATCGAGCAAGGCGCTTGTGCCAAGGATCGCGGCAGATTCCTGAAGAAACTGCCGGCGTGCTAAGGTCTTGCGATTACTCATAACATCTCCTGAGAAGCGGTTGATCACTTTTTCGGATTGCGGATTTCCTGCGTGCCCCGGGCAACCGCGAGCGCCTCCTTACTCGTGCAAGGCCGAAACACGCACGCTGACCTCGCCACCGCTGAGGAGTTCCTGCCTCAAGGCAGTGCCCAAGCCCGGTTTGGTGGGAACTTGAGCGAAGCCGTCGCGGATTACGACGTTGTCCGTGTACGCTTCCGAATACCAGCCCTCGTAAAAACCCCGCACCGTTTCGAGGATCATGGCGTTCATCGCCGACGCGCAGACGTGGAGATTGGCGAGGATGGTAACCAGTCCGCTGCAATCGTGGGGCGCAATCGGCAGATGGAACGTATCCGCGAGAACCGCTATCTTGCGGCCTTCGGTGATGCCGCCCGTCCAAATCAGGTCAGGCATGACCACGCGCGAGGCGTGGGCTTCCAAGATCGCCCGAAAAGCGTAGCGCGTAAACAGCCGCTCGCTGACGCAATGCGGCACGCGGCTTTCCGCCGCCAGCCGTGCCAGGTCGTCGGCGCTGTCAGGCTTGATCATGTCTTCCATCCAAAGCACGTCGTACGGCTCGAGCGCCCTGGCGATTCGTAGCGCGCAGTTCAGGTCCCATCGGGAGTGCCCCTCCACCATGATCTCCATCTTGTTCCCGAGGGCCTCGCGAATTTTCTTCACGCACTGAAGGCCAGATTCCAGGTCTTCTGCCGAAAGATAGGCGCCCGAGGGCCCCAACTCCGACCAGGGCGTCGGCCGAGTTGGACCTCCGGCCGGCAGTCGTGGAGCGAACTGATCCCACGGCCAGATCTTCATGGCCTTAATTCCGCGCTCATAAAGACTCCGCGCCAGCTCCGCGGGCCGCTCGAGAAAATCCGTGTAGTCCGTGTAAGGCCCGCCGTTCACGCAAGTGTTGTAGATGCGCATGCGGTCGCGGCACATCCCGCCGAGCAGGTTGTAGATGGGCTGCCCCAGGTACTGGCCCCGAATGTCCCACAGCGCAATATCCACCGCGGACAGTGCGCGCATCTCCGCGCCCGCGTAGCCAAAGAAATTCGTCCAGCTAAAGACGTGGTCCCAGATGCGCTCGACGTCGAGAGGGCTCGACCCCAGGAGGAAATGCGCCACCAGATCGTGGACCACGGCCTCCACCGCGCCGGGCAGATAATAGGTCTCGCCCAGACCGATTATGTTGTCATCAGTGTGAATGCGCACCCAGAGAATGTTTGGCTGCAGCCTATAACGGACGGTCTCAACTTTGGTGATTTTCATGAAAACCTCGATAAAGCGAAAAACGGAGAACTTCAACGTACCAAACCCTGCGCAACTCTATCGATGCGAATGCCGAGTACTGGCTCGGCATCATATACTCGCTGCGGGGCGATTATCAGACAGCCATTGAGCATTACTCTCTCGCCGTGCAACTCTCCCCGAACGACCCCGATGCTCACGAAGCCCTAGGCGCCGCGTGGATCAAGTTGCGCAAGCCGGAAAAGGCGCTGGAGCATCTCTTGGCCGCCACGCGTCTCGACCCGCTTTATCCTACGGCCCACTATCAACTCGGCACGGTATACCGACAACTCGGACGCGAATCCGACGGCCGCGTTGAGCTCGCTGCGTTCGAAAAGCTGGAGAAAGCGAGAAAAGAAACCAGCCAGGCGTACTCCCGATCGCGCGGAGGATTCTCCGATATCGATCCTAACCCGTCGGACACTCCCAACAACCAGTCCCAGTAAGGCTGAGACGGTACTTTGGCGACGGCCAAGTACCCGAAAACCCAACTACCGATAACCTCTGATATCCCAGACCTGAACCTGCTTGGCTGGAATTTGGTTTGAGAACGTCAGGACGTTGCCGTCTGAGCGTTTGCGCGTCGTCAGTTTGCTCAGAATCTCGCTCAATGTAAATTCGCCTTCGCGCTCCACATTGAGATTCACACTCACAGGCCTTTCGGCTTCGCCGTGGTTGATCAGGTAAAGAAGATAGCCACCGGAATTCCTGTGCAGACGCGCCTCAAGCGGCTTCTCGGAATCGACGCCGTCCTGCGAAGTCGTGAAGGGGCGGGAAACCTTCGCCCAATTAAGGAGCCCGAGCAAGAATTGGTTGTTGTTCTTGTCGGACGGTTGGTCGGCGAGACCGAGGAAAGTTCCTACCAACATGGTCTGGCCCTTGCCGTACGTCGAAACCGTCATGCCCGGGGTGCCGTCGACGAGGCGGCCGAGGACCTTGGCGTCGCCGTTCGGAAGGAGTTCGAGGGACTCCGCAAACTGAGCGCCCTTGAGGCTGTCGCCGCGCTTCAACCCGGCCAGGGCCGGATTGGAATTGTCCACGATCTCGATCCCGACGTCATTTCGAGTCAGGACTTTGGTTTCGCGGACGCCGAATACTTCGCTTAGTCCCATGCCTGGAATTACGTCCGCGGTATAGGCGTGTTCGCTGTTCCAGGCCAGGCGGGCCTCGGAAACCAACGAACCGCCCCCCTCGACATATCGTTTCAATCCGGCTGCGGCTTCGGGGGTAAGGACCACTGGGCAAGGAATGATCACGAGTCTATAGCGCGACAGGTCTTCGGATTCGACTTGCAGGCGGTGGATGAAATCGACGGGAACGTTGTTTTCGGCGAAAGCACGGTAATATCCTGCCAAAGAGGTCTGGTAATACGCGCCCACCTGTCCGCGGCCTTCCGCAGTGGGTGTGGTGGAAGGCGTCCCTCGCGCGCCGCCCACCGCCTGCGCAGCCGGGTTATAGACGATTGCGACCTGAGCGTCCACCGGAGTCGATTTCGCCAGCAGAGGTTTGTTCTCCTCGATCGAGCGCGCTACCTGCCCCAGGGCGACCGCCCGTTCAGTCGGCTTGCCGTCGAGGCTGATCAAACCAAAACCGCCCGATTCCACCCCGGAGGACATGACGTAATAAGCGTAGATGTTGACGCCTCGGGCACCCTTGGCGATCAGCGACCAGATCCAGGTGCGCTGGTCGTCGGGAGTCACCGGGTCGCCGACCGACATGCCATTGGTCGAGAATCCAGCCTGAAATTCGCCCACATAGAAACCGCCGTTCTTGCGATTGGCGCAGCGCTCGAAATCTGCGCCCATGAGCAGGCGCCACAGGTTGGGCTCGCCGACGTAGCGGGGATAAACGGACAGCCCGTAATAATCCAATGAGCCGGCTTCCAGGAAGTCGTCTAACTGGCCGCCAAAGACCGAGGGTGGCGAGGCGTGCGACGTGATCCAGTGGGTTTTGTCAATCCGGCGGATGGCGGCGTATTGAGCGGCCATGTCTTCGGCGCCTTTTTCCGCAATGAAATCCCGCCAGTCGAGGTCCATGGCATAGGTTCCAATGCCCCCCGTGCGCTGGGCGTCGACATCGTCGAAGCTGGCGTAGGTTTCGTACCACTCGAGGTTGAGGGCGTCGATGCTTTTGTACTTATTCTTCAGCCACTGGCGATAGCGAACCCGGGTTTCAGGACCCACCAGGCGCATGGCGCGCGGCTCGCTCCACAGATCCCAGCCGAAAAAATTGGGATAAGAGACGGCCACCCCGGCCGTCTCCGTCAGAAAGCGCAGGATGGCCGCCTGGATGCCCTTATGATCGGAATAAAATGAGGAAGAGGGAGGGGCGGACACATCATTAATTGACGCCTGGACAAACGCCTCTGCAAACTTCTTGTGCGCCCAATCCGGCGCGAACCCGAACCCGTCCCACCCGTCGTAGATCTGGATTACAACCCGCAATCCCTCATCGCGGGCCAGTTCGCAGAGCAGGCGCAGATTGTCGAAGTTGTACTTGCCTTCCTGCGGCTCGTTGTGCGACCAATCCACCCACCCGCGCACGGTGTTGAAGCCCAACGACTTGATCTGCCGCAGGTCGCGCCGCCACTCCTCCCGGGAATTGGGAGTGATCGGGGAGAGCATGGGCGCCCGCGCCTTTCCGCCGTTGTACCAGACGGAAACCATCAGGTCCGGCGGCTGCGCCAAGCGCGCAACGCCCTGGGCGCGGGCCAGGCAAGCGACGAAGAGCATGATTGCAGCGATCGCAGCGACTCGTTTCATGCCCCTATAGACCTCAAGTTGCCTGGCCCGCACCGGGGATAGGACGAAAACAAGAACAACAAAACGAAGACTTCATCCGTTCTCTCGCCAACGCCTCGCCCGGCAGCGGTTACTCGTATCCGGAGTCAGCGAGAGAACGGACTGGCGGAACGGTCGGGTCAGAAATTCAGGCGCGCGCCCAACTGAAATTGCCTGCTGCTATTCGCGGATGAGATAACTCCCACTCCGAAGGTCCCGATGCTTGAGTTGGGTTGGCCAAAATTCGGCGTGTTGAACAAATCCGTTGCGTCCGCGCGGAATTCAAACGCCGCTCCCTCGCCAAGTTTAGAAATGGGAAAACGCTTGGTGAGCGCAAGGTCAAGGTCCTTGTAGCTTGGGCCAAGCAGAATATCGCGTCCTGAGTTTCCGAAAGTGTACGCCGAGGGTTCAACAAATGCCGAAGTGTTAAACCATTCGTTGATCGAGGCGTTCGAAATCGACCCGTTCGATGCCCGATTGGGATACCAGTTGTTCCCGAGTGATCCGCTCAGGTTACCCGTTCCCATCTCCGGAGTGAAGGGCGATCCCGAATGCACTTGGAGCACAGAGGAAAGTTGCCATCCCCCAATCACTGCGTTAAGGACGCCCCCTTGATTCGCGAAGTGCTTGCCCTTTCCAACCGGGAGCTGGTAAGCAAAGTAGGCATTAAATATATTGGGCATATCCAGGTTTGCAAGGCCGTAATTGTCTCTAGGGTTGGAAGTGATTTGGATAAGACCGGAATCACCGCCTGACCAATTGGAGACCGTCTGCGTGTCCATTGACTTGGACCAGGTGTAGTTCACAGCGAACAAAAGGCCCTGCGAGAATTCGCGCTTCAGGGTGAATACGAACGCGTTGTAATTCGATATCCCGTTTTCCAGGTTTTCATTAATCGACTCGTACTGTGGGTACGGCCGCCGCGGTTGGGCGTTTCCAGGGCCCAGGAGATCAGCCGGAACCTGGTTGGCATCACCGAAGAAGCTCAGATGCAGACCTCGCGTCCACACATAGCCGGCATCAAAGAAAAGGTTGTGCGGCAGTTCGTGCTGAACATCAAAGTGGGCTTGTTGAATGTACGGGATCGGGGCGTTCTCCTGATAATACGAGACCGGCTGGCCGTTCAAAAGTGATGCCGATGGCGTCCCGTGCGGATAAACAGGGACCGAGGGGCCCTGCGCCAAGGAGGGGTAAGCCGCCTGCACGTCCGCTTGAGGAGGCGACATGCTAAAGATGGGTGTGACCAAGTCGGAAGAGGTTTGGTAGCCTTGAACGTTCCACCCTTGGCCATATCCACCACCATAATTGGCCCCCGCCCAGACTTGGTCGAAAAGGCCGTAGGCGCCGCGAACCGTCCAGTTGTCGCGGGGCGACCACGCAAATCCCAGCCGCGGCTGAATGCCGTGAAAATCAGTTCTTTCAAGCGTAGTCCGTCCGTCTTGCCCACCAAACCACAGCGCGCCCAGGGTATTCGTGGCAGGGTTCACGATGGTGGGATCGAAATCGGAAATCCGGTTTTTCACCTCACCCCAACCTCCCAGGAGCGTGTACCGTACGCCTACGTTCAAGGTGAGATTCTTGCGCATCTTATAATCGTCCTGGACGAACATGTGCCCGGCTGACGCCCTTTGCCCGTACACCGCGTCCTCCGCCACGGACCATGTCTGAGGCAGGCCATAGAGGAAATCCGCGTATCCGAGGCCGGTGCTCGTGGGATTAGCGGGGTTGCGCGTGAAAATCCCGCTAAAAGTGAAGTTGCCAGTGTTGGTGGTTCCCCATCCGTCCAGGTTGTCGGAGAGCCGGTCATACTCACCGCCCACGCTGAGAATGTTCTTTCCTTTAATGATCGTCAGCGAGTCCGAGGGAGAGACCGAGCCCTGGCCCATGGTGCAGGTAGCGCCAGGACCTAAACTAGCCGAAATAGCCCCGTTGATCGTCACCGATGGGAACAGGCTTGCCATGGGGTTAAGTTCACCTAGCTGCGAAGGATAGTTCGTGCCCGCATTCGCGGGAAGGCAATGTTCGTGAACGCGCAGGAACCCCATATGAAAGTCGTTGACGATCGTCGGGCTGATGGACCACGAGTCGGAGACGCTGTGCTGTTGCTCCAGATAATGATCGGCATAGGATTCGACGGGAAAAATGTTGGCCTCTGGAAGGAACGATTGAGAGAACATCACGGAAACCGAAAGCTGATTCGACGCGGAAACGTGGTACTGCACGCTTCCGCTGTACCAAGCATTGGTATTCGGATTGACCACATTAGCGAAATAGTTGTTATACAAACCGGGCTTATTCGGCTGTGGCCAGAATTGCTGAGCTTTGCTCGCCCAGGGAGAAATCTCTGCGGAGGGAATGGTATTGTTTTGTAACGGAGTTCGGACACCGTTGGCGAGGCTTGCCGGATCATACACGGTTGGAAACGCTGAGTTTGAAAAGTTGCCGGCTTCCTCGTCCGCAGTCGGAACCGTGGTGGTCTGAGGAGAGTAGGTGACCTGCCGCGCATCCTGATAGGAGAAGAAAAAGAACGCCTTGTTGCGTTTGATGGGGCCGCCTAGGGTACCGCCGAACTCATTCCAATGGAAAGGAGACGTCTTAGCTTCAAAGAAGTTGCGGGCGTTAAAAATGGTGTTCTGAACGTACTCAAATAGCGTGCCGTGGAACTGGTTGGTGCCCGTCTTTGTCATCACATTGAACACCGAGGACCCATTGCCGTACGCCGCACTGTAACTGTTCGTGTCTGCTTTTACCTCTGCGATGCCGTCTATTGGAACGTTGCCGACGACATCGGGATTATTGTTGTCAGCGGTGAACATTGCGGTGGCCCCGTTTATCAGCCAGCTCTCTGTGTACGGGGCAGAGCCGTTCACACTCATCCCGTTTCCGCCATTATTACCGTTGGTAGCCGTAAGGGCCGGAGCGGTGCCTGGAAGCAGGTTGGTGTAGGCGAACCAACTCCTCCCTACATTAGGCAGGGTCGCGGCCTCTGTGGCCGAGATAGTGCTACTGGTCTCGGAGGTCTCAGTTTGAACCAGGGGCGTCGGTGAGGTAACGGTGATCTCTTGGGTTACCGCCCCCACCTCGAGCGATGCGTTCTCTTCGATCACCTGTACTCCCAGCGTGACGCCGTTCTTAACGAAACTGCTAAATCCTGTTTTCGAGAAAGTAATTGAGTAGGTTCCCGGCAGGAGCGTAGGCGCGTCATAGGTTCCGCTTGAATTCGTGGTAACCTGCGTCTTAATGCCGGTCAGTACGTTGGCAAAAGTCACCGTCACATCGGGCATTGCCGCCCCCGTGGTGTCGGTCACAAAACCACGAATCTCGCCGGTATTTGAATTCTGGCCGAGTAGGAGGCTCGACGAGCCTGCTACCAGGACTAAAATCGCCAGAGCGAGCATTCTTCCTTTCGAAAAAGCCTTCATTTTCTTCTCCTCCCAAATCAAGTGTTGACCCTTTCCTAAACGCAAGACCACCTGTCTCAGAAAGCAGCGCTCGGAGGCGCTTTCTTTCTCCATGGTTTTTCGTAAGCTGTTTTTCGACTCGAACCACAATGATCACAAGCCAGAATGCCTGTGACCTGAACTGTTGAGTCTTCCCAATGCTCCCCGCAGTGGTTCAAAACAGATAGGCCAACGACCCGACGCAACTTGCAAGTCTTTCAAGGCGAGCTCGCAACTGGCCGAACATCTTCGCCATCCGCCGTACAAGCGCTCGCTCGCCGCAGGAGCAACAATAGTCCTTCGTTATCGTTAACGCGGCGTCAGGTAAATACCACTGACTAACTACCTTGTCAAGAGCTTTTTTTGATTTGCGGCAGGATTCTTTCACGGTGCTTGTCTCTGCAAGGGCACGGGCCTCACAAGCAAGCGGTTTTCGACCGTCCACCGGATCACGCTCTCATCCGACTGTCGAAGCTCGTGACAGCTTTCACGGAAGCGATTTCTTGGTTTGCGTCGGGACTCTGGAGATGTGGAGGCTTCAGATGGCGGGTCTCGCGGAACAAGTAAAGGTTAGACCGCATTACAATAGTCGGACTCAGATGGTAGTGGCTCGGGATTGGGCGGCCGTAAAGCGCGTGCTCGGTAATCAGCCGAACTGCAGTTTGTCCCTGAACGTAGGGGCGTTGGTAGATCGAGGCATGGATGGTCTGCTTCTCGAAGAAAGGCACGATTTCCTTGAATAGATCCGTGGCGACGAGGCGCACCTTGCCTGCGAGGCCGCCCGCCCGGAGCGCATAACAGACAGGCAGGCAAATCCCGATATTTACATATAAACTCGCGATATCAGGACATCTCTCCAGTAAATCGAGGCATTTTTGAAAGGTCTCAT
>JBELAJ010000125.1:0-17783 GCA_049508935.1 Terriglobia bacterium
CCTGGTCCAATCATGGTCCAGTTATGGTCCACTTACCGTTCCGCAGGCTTACTGAACGTGTCTTCGGTAGCCATCCGCATCGCATCGTTTCAGTAAGTTACGGGCGGGTAGCGCCCTTTCACGGCGGTAACACGGGTTCAAATCCCGCCGGGGACGCCAACATTCTTTAGATCCCGAATTCACCGAAGAAATTAACGATTGGGATGCCGAAGCAAAGGCGTTACTTGAGACCTTATGGGATAACGAAAAAACTCTTCGCGGCCTGGATCATGGTAAACTCACGATTCAGTGACGCGTGCCCTTGCTGGCGCTGACATTGTGTTCTCTGCTCGGTCGCCGCACGCCCGGGGGTCAACCACCAACTCCAAGCAACTCACGCTTACAACGTGAAAAAAAACTATCTGATGCTCGACGTACTCACTTTGATAACCCGCACCACCAAATAAAAGTGGTGCGGGTCATCAGTCTAAACGCCCCGCCCCCTCAAAGCACTTTATTTTCCTTTCGTGGTGTCCATTTGGTGTCCACTTTTGCAGGGGAAGACAGAGACTGTGGAGAACTCGATAGACAAGACAGAATCACTGTAACCGTCTCCTAATTACTTAAATTTGTTGGGATTAATTGCTAACTCTAAGATTTGGTAGCGCTACCGGGAATCGAACCCGGGTTTTCAGATTGAGAATCTGACGTCCTAACCCCTAGACGATAGCGCCAAAAAGGCCACTAAAGTTTTCTAGCATTCACCTACGGATGTTGTCAAGGCACAGAGCTTCTCGGTACTGTCATAATTCCGAGGTAGCGTCGACCGTTAGAGCCTGCCCTGAGCGAAACGACGGGTCGGCAAGCGCTGGCCTGAAGCCAGCGCTACCAGGGAAATTGGGACGATGCCAATTCCTTATACGTTGAAACCGAGCTTTCGCAAGGCATCGCGATTCGCAGCCGCGGCAGCGTCAGGGCCACCCAGGGTTGAATTGCCGGTATCCAACTCGACGATTCCCCAACCGGTAAATCGGACGTCGCGCAGAGCCTGGACCACGGCGTCGTAATTGACAATGCCCAGCCCGATTTCGCAAAACGGCGGCCCCATCGCTACCACGCGATTGCGGTCCTTCCGGGCGACGGCGGCAACTTCTTTGCGAGTGTCTTTGAGGTGCAGAAAGCACAAACGTTGGCCGTAGGTCCGAATAACCTCGGCAGGGTCTGAGCCGCCCAGCGCCAGGTGCGCGACATCGGCAATCAGCTCCACGTATCGTGGGTCCGTCGCTTCGAGCATGCGCCCTAAGCCCTGGCGAGTTTCTCCAATGGTGCCGAAGTGGGGATGGTAACCAAGAGTCAATCCAAAATCCTGCGCCATCTTTCCAACGGCATTCATGCGCGCGCCGAGAGATTTTATGTCTTCCGCTGAATACTCTTTCGTCGGATCACCTCCGTCGGTCACCTGTAAGAAGGTTCCGCCGAGGCGAGAGAAGAACTCAGCATAACCGCGCACCTCGACCGTCTCATTTCCGTGCTGTCCCGGGGCCAGACGCGCAGCGGAGCAGGAAAGCGCCACCGGTTTCAATTTCAGCGAGGCAAGCTGTTGCTTGAGTTCCTGCGTTTTCGAGCCTGCGTAAGCCTCGCGCACCCAGCCTAACATCTGCACGCCGCGAAATCCCAGATGCGAAACGACCTCGAGCGCGTGGGCGAACTCCTTCTGAGGCCAGGCAATCGTGGCGTACCCGATGGGATTCGGCAAGCCGTCGCTGGCATCGACGCTTAATACTCCCATCACGCCGTGTACAAATCCCAGACCTGCCAGGGTGCGCAGAAACTGCCTGCGCACGGAAGAAACACTCTGCATATCAACGGATCTATTCATGGCTTTTTCCTCATCGAGACGGCGCAGGTTTAGCGCGGCGTCTCCTAGATTCAGATGTGTGATGACTAACAGTGCATGTTGAGTAAGGGGACGGAAGTTGTCAAGGAGAATTCCCTGACACCTTCCTCGCCGGCGCCTGTGGCGGGCCTGGAAAGATGACGGCCACGCAGTGTATATTCAGGTCAGAGCCCAGATGGAGTCTCGAGCCGGTGATCGATCCAAACACAGTCCCCGTGCACGCCATGGTCGAGCATTGCCGCCGGCGGTTGGAGCCGATACTCAAAGATTGCGCCGGATACCGCGGGCTGGTTGTGGGGTGCGGGAACGGCGACGAAACAGTCTACTTGCGACGGGCGTTTCAAACTAGCGGTATTGTGGGAATAGATTTGGACTCGCGCTTTTCACCGCTGGCCCGCGCCGAGTGCTGCGTGGTACGCGCGGACGCGCTGCGCCTGCCCTTTCGCGACCGCTGGTTCGATTTTGCCGCCGCCTTTCATTCCCTCGAGCACGTTGCTGACGCCCGCGCCGCGCTCGAGGAGGTGCGCCGTGTGCTTCGCCCCGGGGCGCCGTTTTATGTGGGCGTGCCGAATCGCCATCGCATCGTCGGCTACCTGGGCTCTTTCGATGCCACCACCTGGCAGAAAATCACCTGGAACCTGATCGATTGGCGGGCGCGGCTTACAGGCCGGTTCAAGAACGAAGAAGGCGCGCACGCGGGATTTGCCCGCGCGGAACTTCTCGCCCTGCTCAGCGAAGGCTTTACTGATGTGGAATGCCTCACGCGCGAGTTCTTGCGCATGAAGTATACAGGGCGGCTGCCCGGACCGCTGCTCGACTTGCTGCTCTCTCCCCGTTTGCTGGATTATTGTGCGCCTTCGGTCTACGCAGTGTGCCGGCGGCGCGTCGGATAGGGCCGCCCCTGGTGAGCGCTCGAGCGTGTCTGCACATCGGACCTTGCGTTTTGCACCGCCTGGCAGCCGAAAGCATTTACCGGTTTCGGTAGCCGCGCCAGAGCGGAAATTCCCTGTCGATCCATGCGTCAAGTTGGTGCACAATCGCGTCCAAGTCTCGACGAGAACCTCGGGCTTCCTCAAGGCGCTCGAGTGTCTCTTCCAAATGCCTTCGATGTGTGCCGTTCACAATCTGCGGAAAAATGAATGATAACCGAGCCTTGATTTGCGGTATTCTCTCAGGGCGGGAAGCCGCTTCGTACAATCCAGCCAGCACCGTATCGACCGGGCCGTGGGGTGTCCGCTTGGGCATTTTTGAGCCCTCCTCATTACCATCTCGGCAAAAGTCATCCCGAAGAACGAGGTGCGCAAGATCATTGTACTGCCCGTGCATGGTGTGTCAATATTCTTGGTCCGCCTGGAAGAATGGCGCGGCTGCAGCCTTCCGACCGGTACCTCGGGTGTGTCGAGGTCTCGTGGCGGCAGCCCCGCGGGCACCGCAGCCGCATTCCTAAACAAGGGGTAGAATCCACCTTGCACGAGAGTGGGAGGGATAATGCTACGCCATCGTTGGAAGTTCGCCTTGCTGCCCGCTGTGCTGCTGGTGGTTCATCTGGGGAGGTCCGGCCAACTTACGCCTTCATCCACGAGCTACAGCGATTGGAAGGACTACGGCGCAACTCCGGACAACATCCATTATTCAACCCTTCGCCAGATCAATCGAGACAATGTCCGCAATCTGGCGGTTGCCTGGACTTACGATTCCGGCGATGAATTCCCCGAGTCGGAGATGGAGTGCAATCCCATCGTGCAGCACGGCGTTTTGTTTGTCACCACGCCCAAGCTGCGCTTAGTCGCCCTCGATGCAGCCACCGGCCGGTTGCGCTGGAGCTTCGACCCCAATCAAGACGAGCCGGTCGCAGCCAAGCTTCGCAACCGCGGCGTCAGCTATTGGGAAGAGGGAGACGATCGCAGAGTCTTCCGGGTAGCCCAGCAGTATCTCTACGCCATTAACGCGGCGAGCGGCAAGCTCATCCCCAGTTTCGGCGACTCCGGGCGAGTGGACTTACGGGAAGGGCTTGGCCGCGACCCCAAGCTGCAATCGATTTCCGCCACCTCCCCGGGCGTGGTGTACAAGGACCTTCTCATTCTGGGCAGCATCGTCAGCGAAGACTTGCCGGCATCTCCGGGCGACATTCGCGCTTTCGACGTTCGCACCGGAAAGATTCGCTGGACGTTTCACACCATTCCTCATCCCGGTGAATACGGGTACGAGACCTGGCCGAAGGACGCCTGGACCTACACCGGGGGCGTTAACGATTGGGCCGGAATGAGCCTGGACATGAAGCGTGGTTGGGTGTTCGCCGCCACCGGTTCCGCCTCGTTCGATTTTTACGGCGCCAACCGCCTGGGCGACGATCTCTTTGCCAACTGCGTGCTCGCCCTCCAAGCGGACACGGGGCAGCGCGTCTGGCATTTCCAAGGCGTCAAACACGATCTGTGGGATCGCGATTTCCCCGCCGCTCCCACCCTTGTCACGGTGAAGCGGAATGGGCAAGCAATCGATGCGGTGGCGCAAATCACCAAGTCCGGCTTTGTGTTCGTCTTTGAGCGCGAGACCGGCCGGCCGCTCTTCCCGATCGAATACCGGCCAGTGCCGTCCTCGGATGTCGACGGCGAGGTGACGGCGGCGACGCAACCGTTTCCTGTGAGTCCCGCGCCGTTCGCGCGCCAGATGCTCACGCCCGACATCGTCACCACTCGCACGCCGGAGGCGCACCAGGCCGTGCTGGAACAACTGCAAACACTTCGCAGCGGAGGCCAGTTCACCCCGCCCAGTTTCGAAGGCACCGTGGTTTTCCCAGGGTTCGACGGCGGCGGGGAATGGGGCGGGCCGGCGTTCGATCCTGAAACCGGAGTGCTCTATGTGAACTCGAATGAAATGGCCTGGATCCTGAGGCTCGTGCCGCGACCTGGAACATCTGATCTGGCGAGTACCAGACAGGTTTACGCCGCCAACTGCTCCAATTGCCACCGTTCCGACATGCGGGGCACACCGCCGGAGTTCCCATCGCTGGTCGAAGTGGGAAAGAAGTACAAGCAGGAGGAGATTGCCAAAGTGATACGAGAGGGCCGCGGCCGCATGCCCAGCTTCGCCTACCTCAGGAGGAACGTCATCGAGGCGATGGCCGTTTTTCTCGCCACGGGCAAAGACGTTGAGTTCGCCGTACCCTTAAATGAGCAGTTACCGAAACCACTTAAGTATACACACGATGGGTATAACAAATTCCTCGATCCGGAAGGCTATCCCGCCGTCGCGCCCCCCTGGGGAACGCTCAACGCGATCGATCTCAACACGGGCGCTTACGTCTGGAAAAAGCCCTTCGGCGAGTTTCCCGAGCTTGTCTCAAAAGGAATGCCCAACACAGGCAGCGAGAACTATGGCGGGCCGCTGGTGACCGCGGGCGGGCTTGTTTTTATTGCCGCCACGAATCACGACAGAAAGTTTCGGGCGTTCGATAAAGCAACAGGCGAGTTGTTATGGGAGACCGTACTCCCGGCGGCCGGCAATGCCACACCCGCAACTTACGAAGTGGGGGGCCGACAGTATGTGGTGATTGCGGCCGGAGGGGGCAAGTGGGGATCGCCTTCGGGCGGAACTTATGTGGCGTTTGCGTTGAGGGAACAGGGAACAGGGAATAGACAACCGATCAATCATAGTCGCAGGTTCACAACCCAAGCTCGGAAAACTCGATTCCCACTTGCCGCTGGTCAAGCAAGTCGTGCATACTTCGCTTCGTCGTCTTCCTCCTCAATTCACCTCAGTTCTGACGGAGCTACGGCGCCTATGGCCACGCCATGGGGGCGAATAATGACTGGCGGGGAACCATGCCGTTTTGGCTTCGAAACCGGTGCGAGCGTCGAATGGGCACAGCGCCCGACCATCCACCTAACCAAGCGGCGAATTGTCGAGGCGAGCGTTACGCGCCCCATGCGAGTCTTCTGTTCCCTATTCCTTAATCCCTATTTTCTGTTCCCTGTTCCCTGTTCCCTAATCCCTGTGCTTACGTGTTGATCACTTTCTCGAACGCCGTCTTGAACTTCTCCATATCCTCGCGCGAGCCCACGGTGACGCGGACACGGGTTGGCCAGACGGGCCAGACTCGCCCAATGTAGACATTTTCCTTGGCCATGGCCGCCACAAATTCCTGCCCCGGACGCTTCACATCCACCATAAATTTGTTGGAAACCGACGGAATGAAAGAGTAGTTCTTCCTGGTCATCCAATCGAAGACGTCGTTGCGGATGTCAGCGATAATCTTGCGGCGCTCGGGGACCACATTCTTGGCGCAGAGACTGGCTGTGGCGCCCACCATCGCGGTGACGGGCATCGTCGGCATGCCGTATTCTTTCAGTTTCATCAACCGATCGGGGCGTCCGAGCGCCACTCCGGCGCGAAGACCCGCCATGCCGTAGATCTTGGAGAAGGTGCGCAGCATGATGACGTCTTTATCCGCGGCGACCAATCCCACCGACGAAGGCTCTCCACTGATGTGAATGTAAGCCTCGTCGATCATCACCACCGACCCGGCCGGTTTGTTGGCCACCAGCCATTCGATATCCGACTTCGAGGTGATGGTTCCTGTGGGGTTATTTGGATTACAGACGTAGATGAGCCCGGCGTCCGGCGAAGCCGCCGCCATGGCTTTCACGTCGTGCGAATAGTCGGGACGCAACGGGACGTGGATGACCGGCGCGCCGATGAAACCCGCCGCTTTCTCGGGCGCCTCATAGCTTGGATCGGCGATCACGAGCGGCCGTGTGGGAGAAGTATGGGCCAGCACGGCGCGGTGCAGCGGATCGCTCGATCCCGGGAAGGCCATCGCGTAAGAAGGCTCGAGGCCCTCCTGCTCTGCCAGGGTCTGGGCCATCTTGAAACCTTCCTGATACATGTAACGCCCGCACTTCTGCACTACGCTGTGAATGGCCTCGGCAGCTTCCGCGCACGGGCCCATGGGGTTCTCGTTGGCGTTCAGTTTTGTCGCATCCGGAGGTATGGGGCCGATGTCGGATAATTGCGCCAAAGCCGATTCGTTATAAAACGGCAAGGCGGCTGCGGCGCCCAGCAGCAGCGAGATGCGTGTGAAATCGCGTCGGGAAAAACCACGCCGCAGAAACTCGCGTTCCTTTCCCCTTCGCAGGTCAGCAACCATCGTTGCACCTCCACCAGGCTGTCGAATGCCGCTCAGGCAACAACCCCACGCGCGCTCGTTGAGTCTGACACAACCACCTTCGAAGCGCCCCTCTTAACCGTGCTGATTCTTCAGATGATAACCCAGGGATGCCGCCGGTTCAAGGAAGTTACGATGGGCCCAAACCGTCGGTAAAGGCAGGCGATGTTGGGGGACGGCTTGCTGTCCCCTTTCGCCGGGCCGGTGGCAGGCGGGTAGGGCAAGCCTTACCCCTACGCCGCCCGGGTGTTCAGGGTACCGGAAAACGACGCACTGCCGGGCGCCGCTTCCAGTCGCGTCCCTCGTTATCGACGGATTAGGGGGTTGACCAAGATGCAGGGGCGGCCCCTGTGGCCGCCCCTAAACCGCCCGGTTGCTTTACTGCACGCTCACCGGGATATTGAGCGTGTGTGAGACACTGGCGCCACTGACCGTACTGGTGCCCGTCACGGTGACGGTGTAACTGCCCGTTGGTGTGCCGGGGCTGCTCGGGGGAGGCGTACTGCTGCTCCCACCGCCGCAGGCGACGAAAGCTGCGGCCAGCATGGCAAAGACGCACAAGCCGAAGGCCAGCCTCATCCGGCGGTGCTTCCCTGCCGCCAACAACAAGAGAATCCAGGCAATCAACAGAACGCCTGTGCCCGGCAGGAACCAGCGGGGACGGTTAGGCAGGCGCAAGGCCGCCGAGGGAGCGGTGGTGGCGACGGTCAATAGCGATCCGGTGCCGCCCGGGGTAAGCGTGCTAGCGCTGAGGGTGCAAGTGCTATAAGTGAGCGACGCCGGCAGCGCGCAAGTAATGCTCACTGTACCGGTGAAGCCATTGATAGCGCTTGACGAAACGGTTGTGCTCCCAGACGCGCCCGGCGACGTAATCGTAAAGCTGCTTGGGGCAGCGCTTAATCCGAAGTCGGGCGTGGCGGTGATGGTTACCGGGACTGCCGTCGACGTCGAATTGCCATAGTTGACATCGCCGCTGTATTGAGCGGTAACACTGGCGTTGGCCGTGAAAGATGTCGAGAGGGTCGCGGTCAGCGAAGCAGGACCCGCAAGCGATCCAGGCACATAGGTGTATGCCGGCGTACCACTGATCTGAGTGCTTCCGTTGAAGAACGCCACAGTGCCGGCGGGTGCAAGTCCGAAGCTCATGGTGTTCACAGCGGCGGTCAAGCTGACGGTAGCGCCTGAGGCGACGTTTGACGGAGAAGCCGCAACGCTGGTGGCGGTAGTAGCCTTAGTAATCGTCACCCCAGCGGCGGTAGACGTGCTCGTGTTGTAGCTGTTATTCGGCGGGATCGGGTGAGGTTCGTAGGTCGCAACCAGGGTGTCTGCGCCCACGGGAAGTTGGATGAACTGGTCTTCAGCAGTCCCTTGGCTGTTCAAGTTATATGTTCCGGGAGTGTAACCCGGGGGCGCGCCTACGTCTGCTGTGGGTGGCAAGGCGCTCCCGTTGAGCGTCACCGTCACCTGCTGCCCGGTAGGACATTGGTACACAGGGGTTTCAAAGCACGCGCCCGCGACCCCGTAGGGATCGGCAGCATTAAGGCTGCCCGTGCTGTTGGTTACATTCATGACCAACCAATATTGACTATAATAAACGCCGCTACAACTGATGCTGTTCCCATAGGCAAACGTCCCTGAGGTGACATAGGTGATGTTCCCACTGCAATCTTCCGTAGCCAATACCAGGAACGTATTGCTGTTTTCCGCAGCCACCGTGACTTGGACCGGCGAAGAAGTGCTCGCAGCATGGGTTCCGTCGCCTGCATAGCGCGCCGTCACATTATAGGTCCCGCCGGGCAGCATGGTGGTGGTCCCGGAGGCGGAACCGCCGGACAAGGTAGCGAAATCAATGCCTAGATTGCAGGGAGTTGACGTGCACGAGGCGTTGTAGCCGCTTGGCCCCCCGAGCAGCGAGACATCACCCGTGGAAGCTGAGGGACTAACGCCGACCGCAAGACTCACCGGCTGGCCATGCGGGATGTTGGACAAGGTGGAACCCGTGGGCGGGGTTATGGTGAGCGTGGTGGTCGTCGGAGTGAAGCTGACCGAATTCCACTGCGAGACCAAGTTCGCCACATTAACCGTGCCCAACCCGGTGGCCATGTCATAGCCGGGAGTGGTCAGCCAGGCAGGCTGAGGCAGCGCCGCGTTGGGATTTACCAGGATTCCGTAGCTGGCGGTCGCCGATGAACTGTAGCAGTCTGGATCTCCGAGAACACATGCTACCGAGTTGTTGCCGGTCTGTGTGTCGTAGAAGACGCAGCTCGAACTGCTGGCTGTAGGAGCCATGGCTGCGGTCGAGGCGCAGCTTGCGCCGCTCTTTGCCGCCAGCGGGTACAGGACGTAGTTCGCAACCCCTTGCGGACCGTACTTCTGGTTGACCAGCGCCATGATGCCGCCAAAGGCCTGCACCGAGGCAGAGGTTCCCCCTACCCCTATGAAGTTCACGCTCCCAAGGCCCTCGACGCAGGAGCTTGTGCCGGCCGGAAGCGCATCGGCTTCGCAAAGCACGTAGAAACTGTTCGTAACGGAACCGTCGCCCGCAAACAACGAAAGGTCCGGCAGGTCTCGCACGCCATCGGCGGGTACCCCGGTTCCCGACTGCCAGGAAGGCTTGGCGTTCCCGGAGATGCACTCTGTTTCCGTACCTCCCACTGTGGCGACGGTCGTGGACGAGGAGCAGTTGCTCTCTCCGCCGCCTCCGCCGCTCAGGTCCGAGCCTGTGTCGGACACCCCGGACGAGCAGTCGCTCAATGACCCGGAATTGGCGCAGGAATCATTCCAGGCCATTTCGGGGATATACGACATGGCGGAGGAAAGAGTGGTCGAGCTGTTTGAGGAAGACCAGTAGGTAGACCAGGTGTTCACATCGTTGAAGTCCGTCCCGCCCACGGCAACGTTGAACGGTGTGGAAGCGTTTCCGACCACGTTCAAGCCGTATTGTGCCGCATCGATACCGGTGTTCGCAAAGACGTCGCAAGCCGCGGAGCCCTCGTCGCCCGCCGCCTCGAGTATGCTAATTCCCTGCGCAGCACCCTGTTCCCATAGGGTGCTGTAAAAAGCATTGCCGCCATTGCCGAGCGCAGCCTCGCAACCGCCGTAGCTCTCCGTCATGACCGGCGCCAGGTTGTTGTCAATGATATAAAGGGCCGAGAGATCGATCCCGGCGGTAACCTCAGTGGACTCCGAAACAACAAAGGCAAGGGTGGCAGCCGGTGCAATTGCGCCGCTCCATTCGACATCGAGGTCGGACTCAGATTCGTCTCCCGTTCCGGAGAGGATACCAGGGTCGGGGCCGTTCAAGCAGATGCCGACGGGAATCGGGTGCGTAGTCGAAACCGCGGGGCATGGGGAGTTGGCCGGCAGGGATTGAGGCTTGATGCCAAACAAGGTTCGGAAGTCGTCCACATCCTGGGGATTGATGTTGGTCTGGCCTACAATGGCGATCGTCTGCCCCGTGCCGCCAGTGAAGGCACTCCAGTTTGGAACGTTGTAAATCGTGGCGAAATCTGCCGGCCCAAGGGCGTAGTCGGTCACTCCGTTGCTAGTGACCGTGAGCGATGGCTTCACTTGCCCCGTGGATATCGATTTGGTATAGGCAGCAAGGCCGTGGTGCATTGGCTTCTTGGGGAAATTGTTGAGCGAGGCGCAACCCGCCACCACAGGGGCTAGGGCGGCTGGGATTTGCGGATCACCCGCGTTGGCCCAATGCTCTTCACCGTTCACCACGTACTTGTGGATCTCCGTATGCAGGGCTTGCCGCACCGCGCCCGCCGTACCGGAGAACTCAATCACCGTGCGGCCCGCCGCAACGCGATTGATTTGGAAACCCTGTGACGTAAGCCAATTCGTCACCGCCTGGATATCTGCGTCGGCGGGGCCGAACTGCTGGCCAAACTGCTCGGGCGTGAGCCACATATGGTAATTGGCCGATGATTTGGTCTGCTGTGCGTCCAGAAATTTCCGCAGCGCGGTTTCCTGCTCAGTCGAGCGCTTCAGGACCAGCAACATACGTTCAGTAGCCAGGCTGTCGGGCGCCGCTCCTTGATCGAATTCAGGACGCGCCAGCGGGTGCGTATTTCCCCGCAGCGTGACCCGGTTCTCAGGGTCCACAGCCTGCGTGACCCGCGCCGGCACAATCTCCCTTTGTTGCCCTTTAGAGATCAAAGTGAATGAGGCGACAAATGCGCATACCAATGCCACTCGTACGCCTATTGCCCTTGCCTTTCTCATGCTTCCTCCCCTAACCCATCTTGTCTGTTCCACTCTTTAAGCGCTGTTCTGCGGCTGGACTACCTACAGCCCCCAATGACTCACTGAAGGTGCCAGCTATTGTAAAGGATTTCCATCCGATACACTACCCCTTATTGACTCCCTCGTTCGAGATTCCCTTGGCGCCTGCGAAAAGTTCCAAAAACCGCTTAGACTTCGGAGTGGCTGTCCCCAGTCATTGATGCAGATTTGCCCCGCCGAGATTGCTGTGGGCAGGTGGGCAGGTCGGCAGATGGGCAGATGGGCAACCGACAAGCAAGGGATCTTCTCTGCCTTTTGACTTTTGACTTCGGTTTTCTGCCTACTTGCCCATCTGCCTACCTGCCCACCTGCCCACCGACTTCCGTGCTATTATCTTACGCGCATGCCCGAACTTACGTATCCTCGCGTGGCAAGTTTTCGCACCTCGCTGGAGCTGGCGAGTCATCTCAAGCGGCTGGGATGGGACCTTCCTGTGGATGAAGCGATTCTACCCGCCCCCCGTTCGCCACTCGCCGACGCCATCATAGTCCCCTGGCTGAAGGGAGAGCGCCGCGTCGGAAACCGTTTTGCGGTGCAGCCCATGGAAGGCTGGGACGCCCAACCGGACGGCGCGCCTTCGGACCTGACCCGCCGGCGCTGGATCCGATTCGCACAAAGCGGCGCCAAACTGATCTGGGGATGCGAAGCCGTGGCGGTGCTTCCCGAGGCGCGGGCCAACCCGCACCAACTGCTTTTGAACGAGCGAACCGCCCCTGCCCTGGCCGAGTTGCGCCGCCAGATGGTTGAGGCTCACCGCGATCGCTTCGGTGAGAACGCGGACCTTGTCATCGGCCTGCAACTTACTCACTCCGGACGTTTCTGCCGCCCGCGCGAGGAATCGCGTTTAGAGCCCATCATTGCCTATCACCATCCGATTCTGGATATCCGGTACCCGGCCTCCGGCAACGTGGCGGCGGTTTCTGATGACGAACTCGTCCGCATCGTACAGGCTTTCGGCCGGGCCGCGCGTCTGGCCCAGGAGAGCGGCTTCGATTTTGTGGACCTGAAGCACTGCCACGGCTACCTCGGGCACGAGCTCCTGGGCGCTTATCACCGCCCCGGCCCCTATGGGGGTTCGTTTGAGAATCGCTCCCGCTTCTTGCGCGGGCTGGTGGATGTCGTTCGGTCCTCGGCCCCCGCGCTCGAGATCGGAGTCCGCCTCAGCGCTTACGACTCTGTCCCGTTCGTGCCGGATGCTCAAACCAAGCGGGGTGTACCGGTTACTTCCCACGGCCAACAGCCTTACACGTGGGGCTTCGGTGTGGACGCGAAGAACCCGGCTCGCGCTGACCTTTCGGAAGCGAGGCGTGTGCTGGTACTTCTTAGTTCATTGAATGTGCGCCTGGTGAACATCAGCGCCGGCAGCCCCTATTACTCCCCGCATCTGCAAAGGCCGGCCCTGTTTCCGCCTTGCGACGCTTATCTGCCTCCGGAAGATCCGCTCGAGGGCGCTGCCCGGCTATGGGCGGGGGCCGCGGAATTGAAGGCTACCGTACCCGATTTGGTTTTTGTTTCCTCAGGCGGAACGTATTTTCAGGAGTACCTCCCGCACTTCGCGCAAGCGGTGGTGAGGGCGGGGTGGACGGACTTCGTAGGTCTGGGCCGGATGATGCTAGCCTACCCGGAGTTCCCTGCTGACGTCCTCGAGAAGGGCCGGCTGGACCGAAAGAGAATCTGCCGGACTTTCAGCGACTGCACCAATGGCCCGCGGCAGGGCCTCGTCTCGGGATGTTATCCGCTCGACCCATTCTATAAAGGGCGTCCGGAAGCAAAGGAACTGCAAGCGACGAAAGCGGGAATTGCAAAACCCTCGGCGGCAGGGGCCCAAGTGCTTAAGCCACCAGGGCCAGTCGCTCGGAAGACTGAGCAACCGATTGCTGCTGCAGAGACACTTGCGCCCGTTGCCCTCATCACCGGCGCTTCGCGCGGAATCGGACGCGGCATCGCGCTTGAACTCGCGCGGCTTGGTTTTAGCGTCGCCATCAACTACGTCCAGAGCCGGGAGCTGGCCCTCGAATCCGCAAAGCTGTGCGAGCAGGAGGCGCTTCGAAGCTCACCTGCCGCCTCGAAGAGCAGCGTGGCGCCGCACTTCGGGATTTTCCAAGCGGATATCTCGAGCGCCACGGACCGCGCCGCCCTGTTACGGGCCGTTCAGGAACGCTTTGGTTGGATCGATCTCCTGGTTAACAATGCCGGCATCGCCCCATTGGCGAGAGTCGACATCCTGCAAGCCGGCGAAGAGAGCTTTGACCGGCTGATGAACACCAATGTGCGCGGGCCCTATTTCCTCACCCAGGCAGTTGCCAACGTATGGATTCGAGGTTTAGGCGCCCGGCCGCAGAAAAGCCGCAAGCCGAAGATCATCAATATCTCTTCCGTCTCCGCCTATGCCCCCAGCGTCAACCGCGGCGATTACTGCATGAGCAAGGCCGCGCTCTCCATGATGACGCAGCTCTTTGCCGCGCGCCTGGCCGAGTACGGAATCAACGTGTACGAAATCCGCCCCGGCATTGTCCTGACAGACATGACAGGCCCGGTGAAAGACAAGTACGATGCCATGATTTGCGGAGGCTTGACGCCGCTTGCCCGCTGGGGAACGCCGGAAGACGTGGGCCGCGCCGTGGCGGCCATCGCCGAGGGCCGTTTGCCCTTTTCCACCGGCGAGGTCATCAACGTGGACGGCGGATTTCACGTGCGGCGCCTTTAAGCCTGCGTAGCGCGGACCTGCCCTTTAGGTCCGCGGCTGGAACTTATACATACTGCTGGCTCGGAACGTGCGGCTCTGCCGCCCTGCCTTGCGGAAAGGCTCCGCCTTTCCGGGCCTGCACCGATCCCATTACTAGGTTTATTGGCGAGGCTACGCCTCGCCGGTTGAGGCGCAGCCTCAACCTCAAATTAAGATTCGAGGCCCTCCCCGGAAAGGCTCAGCCTTTCCGAGCGGCGGAGCCGCCGGGTCCACAGAAAAGTAATATTGAGATACACCGTCTGAGATTTAGAAACTCGAGCCGTGGCCTCACGGCCTCGGCATCTGCAACTTTAAGGCAAGAATCATGATCCGCATCAACACGGAACTCACGCCCGGAAAACTCCTGCCTCGAATTGAACGCCTTTTCGAAACCTCCGCCGAAAAAATCCGCGCCATCGAAAAGACCTTCGACGCGGCGCGCGGGTCACCGGTCTCGACGGTCGAGGGCGTCTACGCGGCGCGCGACTGGACCGACTGGACGCAGGGCTTCATGTACGGCTCGGCTCTCCTCCAGTACGATGCCACGGGTGAGGAGTGGTTCCTCGACTACGGCCGCCGGAACACCCTGGAGCGCATGACCGCGCACGTCACTCACACTGGCGTGCACGACCACGGATTCAACTGCGTCAGCACCTACGGCAACCTGCTGCGCCTCGCTAACGAAGGAAAGCTTGCGGCGAGCGCGGACGAGCAGCGGTGTTACGCCCTGGCGCTCAAGGTAAGCGGGGCCGTGCAGGCGTCACGCTGGTCACAAATCCATGACGGCCGAGGCTTCATCTATTCCTTCAACGGTCCCCATTCGCTTTTCGCGGACACCATCCGCTCCCTGCGCTCGCTCGCCCTCGCGCACCGCCTGGGACATGTGCTGGGGGGCGAAAACGACAGGCGCATTTCGCTCTTGGAACGCCTGGTGCGTCACGCTGCGGTCACGGCGGAGTTCTCCGTCTATTACGGCGAAGGCCGCGACGTCTACGACGTACGCGGGCGCGTGGCGCACGAGTCGATTTTCAATATGAACGACGGCACTTACCGCTGCCCGTCGACACAGCAGGGTTATTCGCCGTTCACCACCTGGACGCGCGGCCTCACTTGGATCATGTGCGGGTACGCTGAAGAACTCGAGTTCCTCCAAACGCTTTCCGAGGCGGAGTTGGAACCGTTGGGGGGGCGCGCCACGGTGGAGAGGATGATGCTCCGCGCCGCTCGAGCAACCTGCGACTACTACCTGGAGCAGGCGGCCCAGGATGGCATCCCCTACTGGGATACCGGCGCGCCGCAACTCTCGAAACTGGGAGACTGGGGCAACAAAGCGAGCGATCCCTTCAACGACTTCGAGCCGGTGGATAGCTCAGCGGCAGCCATTGCCGCGCAGGGACTCTGGCGGCTGGGAAGTTATCTCCAAGCAAGGTCCGAAGGCACCGAGCCGGGAAACCGTTATAAACAGGCCGCCCTCACCGTCGCCAATACGCTCTTCGACCAGCCTTACCTTTCAACACAACCACAGCACCAGGGTTTGATCTTGCACTCCATCTACCACCGCCCGCGAGGCTGGGACCACATCCCCCACGGCCGCCACGCTCCCTGCGGAGAGTCCTCCATGTGGGGCGACTATCACGCCCGCGAATTGGCATTGTTACTGTTGCGCGAGGCAAAGCGCCAGCCGTACCTCACCTTCTTCAACGTACCTAATGAATAGCCCTCTCCTCTCCCTCAGCGTGTAGCCCTCTCCCGCGGGGAGAGGGTGTCGCGCTCCGGCGTTTTCATCAGCCGGAGCGGGACGGGTGAGGGGTCCTTTGCGCGCCAGTAGGGGCAACCCTCGTGGTTGCCCTCGGGCGGCCACAAGGGCCGCCCCTACAAGAGGGTTGCCCTACCGGGCTGCCCAGAAGCAGACTGCGATTGAGGCAAGCGTGAGGGTGGCAAAAATGGGAATGATGAGACGGCCGAGGGGACGCCCGCCTGACATTATTGCGATTCCTCCCTTGGCAAGGGTGTTGCTGGCGCACGAGGCAATAATCGCGGCGTTGGCCGTACTGGGCGCGAGAGTTTTTACGGAAGCAAGTTGCGCGGCGGAGATGATGAACGCGTCGGGGTTCACCAACCCCGCGAGGACACTGGTGACGTAGATCCCCGAAGTTCCGAAGTACTCGTAGCCGGCCTTCGAAGCAAACATCACCACGGCAAAGATGATCGCAAACTTGATGGCGCTCCACAAGTCCATGGGATTCTTCACGTGCAGCGCCGCCTCTCGTTCACTGGTCCTTCGCTCCCAAAGAAAGACGGCGATTCCTGTGCCCAACACGAACGGAACCGCCATGGGCAGAGCTAAGGCCCTCGCCAACTCGCGATCGACCACGATGGCGATGATATACATGCGGATAAACATGATCGTGGAGGCGATGGTGATGCCCAGCGCAAAATACCTGGCAAGAGATTCCCCTTCGGTGCGCGCCTGATGGGAAAGGCCGAAAGTGGCCGCGGTGCTCGAAGCGATGCCCCCCAGGAGTCCGGTCACAGCAATTCCCTGCCTCGCCCCGAGGAATCGCATCAGAACATAGCCGACCATGCTCAGCGCCGAGATCAGCACCACCACCCACCAGATGAGCCGGGGGTTCAGCACCTTGAACGGGCCAAACACGCGGTTGGGCAGGAGAGGCAAAATAATCACGCTGACCACCCCGAACTTCAGGATGGCGTAAATCTCATCTTCCTGAATCGCCTCGGCCAAATGGTGAAGTGGGGCTTTGATGGAAAGTAATAACGTCGCCACGACAGCGAAGATGGCCGCCGGGATGACGTAACCCAACGCCGATAGCGCACCAAAGACGTAGGCCAGCAGCGCCATAAACTCCGTCGTGGAGCCCTTGTTCGGCCCTTCACACCTAACAATGTAGGCCACCACGGCGACAGCGCTGACTCCCGCCAGCCCCACGGGCAGCATCCACTTCTCTCCCGACTGTGCCGCCAGAGCGCAAAGAAAACCGAGAAGGGTGATGAGCGGAAAAGTCCGAATCCCCGCGAACCAGGGAAGATCCTTGTGGGCATGCTCGCGCTCGACGCCGATCAACAACCCCATGAGCAGCGCCATGGCGCCATTAAAGGCGATATGCGTGTAGTCAGGCATCAGGTCGAAACTACCTGGGGAAGAAGTACATCAGCCAACCCAGCACCACCGCGGTGCCCACAAATGCGCCAAAAACCTTCGCGCCGTAAACAAACCGCTCGCGGGGCGTATCCTTGGCCAGAACTCCGAATACGACAGAGACCAGGAAGGAGAATATAACGAGAGCCGGAAAGTGTGTCAAAGCCATAAAAAAACCAGGAGTCAGGATTCAGGAGTCAGGAGTCAGAATGCGAAACGGCGCTTGCCGTGTAACAAATCTCGGAGAGAGCAAGCCAGCAAGCTTCGAAGTCTGACTTCTGGCTCAGGCGTCCTGACTCCTGACTTCTGACTCCTCTTTTTTACGCCTTTCTTGCCATCGCGATGTCGAAGCAATCGAGGACCGCAAGTACGTTGAGCATGCCCGCGGCGACCAGATAGGCGGTGCCAAAGTCGGAGCTGACGAAGAACGGGTCACCGCCTCCGTAGCCGAAGAACCTCGCAGCGGGCATCGCCAAGCCCACACACAACTCGCCGTAGTGGCCCAGGACTTCAAGATAAGAGGCGGAACTGCTCGAAAAGAATTGCCCCTGCATGGCCAGGCCCA
>JBELAJ010000126.1:0-17698 GCA_049508935.1 Terriglobia bacterium
CGGTCCCGCTCTTTTCCACTCAACATCAGCATCTCCTGTTTTTCCATCCATCAAGTTTGACGGAGTTCAACAGGACATTTCTACTTTGCTGAAACCGGACATTATCATTTTGCCGCGACAGGGAGCCAAGTGGGACTTGACGCGGAGCGGGGACAGGTATACATTGGCCCTTAACCGGAGCCGAAAATGGAAATTCGTGCTCAGGGATAAAAGGGCATCAAACAGAGAACGGAAAATTCTCACGAGAAAGGGCCAGCGACCCGCTCGGCGCCGAGTTTTGCGCAGGGCGTCTAAGGGCCGTATGCGCTAACGAGCGCCCGTACGAATCCGCGCGGGGGGTATCAGGCAACTGGTATCCCTACCGCGACCGGTATGCCGTCATTGCTAGAGATTCCCGTAAGAGGAGGTTCTTGGCGATGAGAAAAGTCCATCGGAGCAGATTCGTGCATGAGGTGATGAGCTTATTCCTAGAATCACTTCTAGTTTGTGGGTTCACTATGCCGCTGCTGGCCCAGTTCACCACTGCACAGCTCAGTGGCACGGTTCTCGATCCTTCTGGCTTGGGGGTTGCAGGCGCCACTGTGACCGTAAATGACGAGGTGACGGCCTACGCACGGACTACCACAACGGACAGTTCAGGTGAGTATACATTTCCCAGTCTGCCCGTGGGCAATTACCGGGTTACCGTCACGATGAGCGGCTTTGCTTCCTATGTACAGAACGGCGTAGCATTGGAGGTTGGCCAGTCTGTGAGCCTGCCGGTTCGGCTGAAACTGGGGGCGGTGTCACAACAGGTCATGGTCACGGGCAATGCTCCAATGGTGACGACCGACTCTGCAACACTTGGTCAGCTCATCAACCAGAACGAGGTTGTGGGGTTGCCTCTGAATGGCCGCTATGCGCAGGAGTTGATTTTCGTTACCCCGGGAGCAACAAACATGACGGCTACCTACTGCGCTTTCAGCTGCGAAGGAGGAACCTTCCCCGACGAGCAATATGCCAAAGTCAATGGCAGTGGGGCAAATGGGGTAAGTTATCAGTTGGACGGGGCTGATTACAACGACCTCTACCTCAACATGAATCTGCCCTTTCCCAACCCCGATGCCATCCAAGACTTCAATGTTATGACCGACAACATGAGCGCCGTGTACGGCGATGCGATTGGTGGAGTCGTTAACGTGACCCTGAAGTCGGGATCTAATTCAATCCATGGCAATGCGTTCGAGTTTTTGCGGAATGCCTCGCTTGATGCGCGGAACTATTTTGCCTCCTCGGTAAGCCCGCTAAAGCAGAATCAATTTGGCGGAGACATTGGCGGTCCGATCCTCAAGGACCGGCTGTTCTATTTCGGAAGCTACCAGGGAACGAGGCTCAGCGTGACCAACAATGGGCTGATCAGTTATGTGCCGGACGCCGCCGAACGCACCGGGGACTTTTCCGAATTACTTCCCGGCACGCAGTTGGTCAATCCGGCCACAGGAGTGCCCTATGCAAATAACCAGATTCCTGTCAGCCCTATCGCGGCTTACATTCTCAAAGGGATTCCGACTCCGACTGGCCCAAATAATGAACTGACCTATAATGGCGAACCGATTGTTGGAGACACAGATGAGTTCCTCGTGAAGGTCGATTACATTTTCAGCAAGCACCATCTTAGTGGCCACTATTTCCAGCATGAGTATACCCAGCCGCTCGTCTACCCTCCTGCCTCGAACCAGCTGGAAATGACGAGTAGCTCGGAAACCCTGATTGACAGAAACGTGAGCGTTGTCGACCTTTATACGATCTCGCCACACTTCCTGCTGGGCAGCTATTACGGGTACAGCAAGCTTGATGGCACGACGCACTCGGGAGCGGCCTGGACCATGGCCAGCGCTGGAGTGAACATAGCTATGCCGTCGAACGTAGGGGGTGCGAATAAAGCAGGAGTGAATGTCAGCGTCGGCGGCGACTTTGGTCTCGGAAGTGGTAACTGGGGAATCTGGAATAGAGGAGAACAATCCTTACGTGAAATTGCCACGCTGACCGCCGGCAAACATGTGATTCAATTTGGCGGCCAAATGGTTCGCACTACCCAACCAATCGGGAATTCATTTCAGGAAGACGGCACATTTGATTTCACCAATGGTCTGACCGGCAACAACATGGCAGACTTTGAGCTTGGCGTCGTCTCTAACTTCATTCAGGGCGGGGGACTCTATCTCAACGTTACCGGCATAAACTGGAGCGCTTTCGTGCAGGACGATTGGAAGCCAACTCCACGCCTCACCATAAGCGCTGGTCTCCGGTGGGACCCGTTTATCCCTCCCAAGGACAGTCTGCGAAGGGTCTCGTGTTTTGAGCCAGGGGCTCCTCAATCCTTGCGGTATCCTAATGCTCCTGCCGACTTGATATTTGCAGGCGACCGCGGCTGCCCGGGCGCCGGTATTTTCTCTTACTACCCCAATTTGGGCCCGCGGTTTGGGTTTGCGTATCGGTTGACGCAGGATGGAAAGACCAGCCTTCGGGGGGGCGTGGGGTATTATTACGAGCCTCCAGATACTCTCATCTATCAACAGATAGTCGGCGTCCCTCCCTTCGCGCCGATTATCAACCTCACTGACGTCAGCCTCGCCGATCCTTACGGAAGTGCGGGTATAGCTAACCCGTTCCCAACAGAGTTTGGTCCGCGGAATCCCGGTCCCACCGCAACTTTTCCTTCCGACATCTCATTCTCCCAGATACAAAGTACCCACCTCCGTCCGGCGATGGTGGTGGCCTGGAACCTGACCGTCGAGCGTAGTATCGGGCCAAACTGGCTTTTTCGCGCCTCCTATGTGGGCAATGACGGACACCATCTTTACGGAACCGGCGACCAGGAGAGCGGTCTGTTGCAGTTGAATCCGGCGAACTACATTCCCGGGAACTCGACGGAAGCAAACACTCAGCAACGGCGCGTGTATCCGGATTATGGGTCGATCGCTGAAATCGATTCCGGAGTGAACAGCAATTACAATGCGGGTGAATTTACGCTCGAAAGGCGCTTCACCCGCGGGCTCTCTGTTCTGAGCAACTTCACTTGGGCCAAGGGGCTGGATGATTTCGGTCCCCCTTCTCTCTATACGCCGTTTTTTACGAACACTTGCAGTTGTGGGCGCTATTTCGATTACGGCCCCTCAGATTCCGATCTGAGCAAAGTCTTCAAAATCGACGGGACCTATGAAATGCCCCATGTGGCATTCCATGGGCCGGCCGATAAGCTGATAAACGGATGGGGACTCACGGGCATCGTCAATTGGCAGACCGGTTTGCCGTTCACGATTTTCAGCGGCGTCGATAATTCTCTTAGCGCGATGGGAGCTGATCGGGCCGATTTGACTGTGCCCGATATCCACAATGCAGTTCTCAGCTCGGCCCGCTCGCACGCCGATATGGTCAACGAGTTTTTCAACACCGCGGTTTTTGCTCCAAACAAGATTGGAACCTTCGGCAATACCGGGAAAAACGTTCTTCTCGGCCCGAGGTTCTTTGATGCCGATTTTGCCGTTACTAAGAATACGAAAGTGAACGAACGGCTTTCATTCCAGTTCCGTGCCGAGTTCTTCAACGCCTTCAACAATGTCAACTTTGGGAATCCAAACAACTTTCAGAATTCCCCCGGATTTGGTGAAATCACCGGCCTCCTCGGCTCAAACTCCTTTAACGGGCCAACCTCATATGGGACCGCTCAACCTAGAATTATCCAGTTCGGGTTAAAGGCAATTTTCTAGAGGGCGGCGCAACACGGGGAATTGACTTTTGCCGAAGCACTCGACGAGAACGCAAGTCGTTAATCCATGATAGCACCTGAGGGAAGGGGACCGGGTAATATGCGCTGCCATGCGCGCTTTTTGTTGGCTGTGTGCGCCTCATTTGCAATCGCTCTGACTGGAGCTGCGACGGCGAAGGCCCAATCCGCTGATCGGGCTAGCACACCACCGATGGGCTGGAATAGTTGGAATCACTTGGCAGACAGGGTCACCGATGACGATGTGCGGGCTGCAGCCGACGCCATTGTTGCGAGCGGGATGAAGGACGCGGGCTACATCTATGTCAACATTGACGACTCCTGGGAAGGCCAGCGTGATGCACAAGGCAACATTCACCCCAATAGCAAATTTCCCGACATGAAGGCGCTTGGCGATTATGTCCATTCCAAGGGTTTAAGGCTCGGGATCTACTCTTCTCCGGGACCAAAGACCTGCGGAGGTTACGAGGGTAGCTACGGCCACGAGCAACAGGATGCGAGCACCTACGCGAGTTGGGGCGTGGACTTTCTAAAATATGACCTATGCAGCTACATGGAGATCATGAAGCTGCACGATCCCCACCAGGATCCGCAGAAAGCTCTGGTGATGATGCAAGCGGCCTACAGGAAGATGCACGAAGCGCTGATAAACACACATCGGCCCATCGTTTACAGCTTGTGTCAGTACGGCGTCGGTTCCGTGTGGGAGTGGGGCCGCGAGGTGGGAGGTGACATGTGGCGGACAACCGATGATATCAGCGACCATTACGGTAGCATGGCGCTCATTGGTTTCTCTCAAGCAGGCTTGGAGAAGTTCGCCGGCCCGGGACACTGGAATGATCCGGACATGCTGGAGATTGGCAACGGCGGCATGACAGTAGACCAATACCGTACACAGATGAGCCTGTGGGCGATTCTGGCAGCCCCGCTGCTCGCCGGCAATGATCTGAGCAAGATGGATGAGATCACCAAAAGCATTCTGCTCAACAAGGACGTGATTGCTGTCGATCAGGACAAGCTGGGAATCCAGGGGAGCCGCGTCGAGCCGCCACAAATATGGATGAAGCCGTTAAGTGGAGGAGCCAAGGCCGTCGCGCTCTTCAACTACGTTATCGACGATGAGGCGGAACCACTTACTCTGAAGTTCAAAGACGTAGGTTTCAACGGTCCAGTGCATGCCCGCGATCTGTGGGCCCACAAGGACCTGGGCATTCTCCAGGACTTCTACACGGTTACTGTCCCTCAAGGGGGAGTAGTTATGCTCAAGATCTGGAAATAACGTTCGTACGGGCACGCCGCTTTACGCCGGGCGGCAATTGCCAAGGTCATGCTATTCGAAATTTGCACTCGCTGGGGGTAATTCCGGCCTTCCTGTTAAGGTTTTTTGGACTGGCCGAAGCCCACGAGGATTTCGGTATTTGGGCGAGATCTCTGATAAGAGTGATCCCGACCGTAGCCAGCGGCAACTCATGTGGCATCTAAAGGGGGGGCGTCTATGGCGGCAGGCGAAGCGATCGTGAAGGAGTCGCACCCGGAGGGGGCAGGAGTAACGCTGTCCAAGACCGCTTCCCCGGCCGCCGAGCGGCTGGTATCGCTCGATACCTTTCGCGGCTTCATCATGTTCTGGATTATCGGCGGTGATGCCTGCATGGCGGCATTGGCGGCCTGGCTGTACAATCCTGTCACCACCCTCCTGGCTTATGAAACCCACCACACTCCCTGGATTGGGTTGAGATTCTACGATTGCATTTGGCCGAGCTTCATGTTGATGGCGGGCGTCTCGATTCCGTTTTCCTACGCGAAACGCTCGCTGACGCAGAGCGACCGCGATTTCAGGCTCCACGCGCTGGCGCGCGCCGGCGTGCTTTTCTTGCTGGGCTCCATACGTGAATCGGTTTACCTTGGTTCGCCCTATTTGATTGAACTGAGCAGCGCGCTGCAACCCATCGCGATCGCCTACTTTGCGGCGGTCATGCTGAGGCGGAAATCGGTGCGCGTGCAAGCGCTCATCGCGGCACTCATTCTGGCCGGCTATGCCTTCCTCCTGGCATTTGTCCCAGCTCCGGGCATTCCCGCGGGTACTTATGTGCTGAACCACAATCTTGTGAATGCAGTCGATCTCCACTTTCTGCGTCCGCATTGGGACCGGTGGCCTTATGCCAAGGAGGGCTGGGGAACTATCCTGAGTACCATACCCACGATTTCCACGACGCTGATTGGCTTGATTATCGGTGAGTGGCTCAGAAGCGACCGGCCGAAACAAAAGAAAGCGCAGATGATTGGGGGGGTGGGTATCCTGTTGCTGGTCCTGGGGTATGGTCTGAGCCCCGTCATTCCCATCGAAATGAAGATGTGGACCACCACGTACGGCTTGGCTTCCGCCGGCTGGGCGTGCCTGATGTTCCTGTTCTTCTATTCGTTCGTGGACATCCGCGGCCACCGGAAATGGACCATATTGTTTGTTCCGATTGGGATGAATCCCGTATTTATTTACATGATCACGAGCATTCTGCCGATCCCCGAGATTGTAGGGGTTTTCACCAAGGGCACGGCGGGCCATTTGGGGACTGCCGGGCCGGTGTTGAACACGTTCGCCGTGCTGGTCGTCGAGTGGGCTATTCTATTCTGGATGTACAAAAGAAAGATCTTCCTTAGGGCGTAACCACGGACTATCTACTTTGAGCGGGCTCACGAGCCCGAGAACCCTCTCGGTATCCTGAGCTTGAGTTCGCTTTTTCGTTTGGAGTGTGAAAGAAAGGAGCAGCCGCCATGCGAAACATCGGGTCTGAGGGATCATTCCGGGCTTTGCTGGTACTGCAAGTGCTTGTTCTGTGTTTGCTGGCTGCAGGGGTTCCGGGCCAGGCTCAGCAAGTCACCGCAACTCTGAGCGGAACTGTTCGCGACTCCACGGGTGCCGTGGTTCCTCAAACAGCACTAAGTGCGACCAACGTAAGCACTGGAGCGGCCACGACGACGACCTCTGATGGGGCTGGGCGTTACATTTTCCCTTTGCTTCCGCCAGGAACCTACACCCTTACCGCCGAGAAGAGTGGTTTCCAGAAGGAAGTTCTGGCTGGCATCACCCTGACTGTATACCAAAAGGCGACGGTGGATGTGGTGCTTCAAGTTGGCCGGGTCACACAGGCCGTCGAGGTTAAAGGTGCGGCGCCGCTCCTCAACACCACCAGCGCCAGCATAGGTACGGTTGTGGAAGAACGCGCGATGGTGGATTTGCCGCTCAACTTGCGCCGCACCAGTGCGCTGGCCCTGCTGGTTCCCGCCATGTCCGATACATCGGGAAACTCCTTAACTTCCGCAAACGGCAACGGCTCGGGTTTTAACACCACCAGCTTCAGTGCCGCGGGTGGCGCGTCGTCCAGTAACCTGGTTTTGGTGGACGGCATGCCAAACCGGGCGCTCAATAATGGCGGGTTTGCGCTGGATCTGCCTCCGGAAATGGTGAAGGAATTCAACATTCAGAACAACGTTTACGACGCGTCGTTTGGCGTAGCCGCCGGCTCGGTGATGAACACCATCACGGAATCGGGTACCGACCATTTTCACGGCTCCGCGTGGGAATACCTACGTAACCAAAAGCTGGATGCGCGCAACTTCTTTGCCCTCAATCAAACTAATCCGGTTACGGGGGCAGAGATTCCGGGGACCGCCCGGCCTTCCTATATCCGCAACCAGTTCGGCTTTACCGCAGGCGGGCCTATCCGCAAAGACAAGACCTTCTTTTTTGTAAGCTATGAAGGGCTGCGCTTCGTGCAAGGCTCCACATCGCTAAGCGTTGTTCCCACAGCGGCAGAAAAAGGCGGGGATTTCAGTTCCTATCTCACCGGCCAGACGGCGAACCTTTGCGGCGCGGGCGGGCCGTCGAGCCTGAATTTTGATACGGGGCAGCTTTTCAATCCTGCCACGGAATATCTCTTCACCTGCCCGTCTGGCTCGACCGTGCTGGCCGGGCAGCCCATTCCCAACAACCTGATTACCATCACGGATCCCTTCGCGCAGAAGATTCTGCCCACCTACCCGCCGCCCAATTACCCCATTGTGTCGGGCTTCAACTACATCAACGGTACGCCTTATCGCGAGTCCGATAATACGGGGCTGGTACGGATTGACGAGACTCTCTCGGACAAAAACCAATTGTTCGGCCATTATCTCATCGGCCGCTCGGAGGAGTTCTATCCGGGAAGCTATGACCCGTTTAACGCTCGCCAATACTACCAAGGACAGAACTTCGTGCTGGGCTGGACTCACACGTTCGGGCCCAATCTGCTCAATGATGCGCGAATCGGTTATGCGCGCGGATATTTGCGTCGCGAATGCGCCGAGTGCCCTCATCCCCCTGGAACTCTGGCCAGCTTCGGGATCCAAGACGTGGCCGCCTCGACGCCTCAGACGGAGATCGACCCACAAGTTAACTTGTTCAATTTCGCCGGGTGGGGAGACGGCGTCTACAACCCCGACGTCGTTCCCGACGCGTTACAGATGATCGGAGACGCGCTCACGAAAATTCACGGGCGGCACAGCCTGGCCGTCGGCGGAACGTTTTATTTTTATCAGCTTCTAGGGTATGAAGATCCCGCCCAGCTAAATGGGGTGATCACCTTCAACGGGCAGTATTCTTCCCTGGCGGGGACCATTCCCAATGTCAGCACGATTTCGGATTTGGCGGACTTGGAACTGGGCTACCCAGGCGGCTCGCCCGCCGGGACGTATATGGAACACG
This sequence comes from Terriglobia bacterium, assembly GCA_049508935.1. GTDB lineage: Bacteria > Acidobacteriota > Terriglobia > UBA7540 > UBA7540 > CAVROP01. The sequence goes on from JBELAJ010000126.1 coordinate 8,505, forward strand.
CGTTTGTTAACAATTTCATCGGTGGGGGATGGTTCAATCTATTCGCCCAGGATAATATCCGCGTCAGCCCCCGGTTGAGCGTGGAGCTGGGCCTGCGATGGGAGTATCGCAAACAGCCCTACGACAAACATAACTTGATTTCGACCTTTTTCCCGCTCAGCCACAGCTTTACGCCCGGCGACGCGCTGCTCGTTACCGGCTTGCCCGATGCCGCCAATGACGCGCTTTGCTCCGAGTCTTATTTCACCTCAGCGAGCGGAGAGTGTTTGGTCATGACTTCTGCAGAGAGGGTGAAATATGGCTTCACAGGCGGGAAGCGTCGCGAAGTCAGTTTAGGCGGCGGCTGGGATAGCTTTGCGCCCCGCTTGGGTGTTTCCTGGCGCCCTACCGCATCGGACAAGTTGGTAGTTCATGCCGGGACGGGGATATTCTATGATTTGCCGGAAACGAATCAGTTGGTAGCATACAACAATAACAGCTTCGTTTTCGCCCCGACGCTCCTTTATTCTCCTAGCTTCGGGTCTCCTCCGCCGACTCTATCCAGTGGGGCACCGACTACGACGGAGACGATGTTTGCCACCAGCGGCGCTCTGCAATCTCTCTCCTCCGTCACCGGACAGCTTATGGCTTCCCCATTTTATTTCACTCCCACAGTCTATGAGTGGAGTGGCACGGTTGATTCGCAATTTGCGCCCAATTGGGCGCTCGAGGTCGGGTATATCGGTAATCGAGCGGTTCACACCGACATTTATCGGACGTACACCAATATGGCCAAGCCCACCCCGCTGAATCAAACGGTGACGCCGGTGTGGCCCGACTTCGGCCAGTTCGTATGGAATACCTACGATGGCATTTCGAACTATCACGCTCTAACGGCGCGATTAACCAAGCGATTTTCGCAGGGCTTCTCGGCGCTGGTCTCCTACACGTGGGGGAAAGAGATGGATTACAACGGAGGCGATTCGGCAGAGATAACTCTGTTGCAAAACGACAACGATCCGCGGGCGGATTATTCACCGGGCGACGTGGACATCGGGCAGCGCTTCGTGGCGAGTCCGATTTGGCAGCTACCTTTTGGCTCGAGCCAGCACTTTTTGAATCGCTCAGGCCTAGTCAACGGACTGGCGGGCGGCTGGGAATTGAGCGGCATTATCACCCTTCAGAGCGGGCTTCCTTTTAGCATATATTCGCCCCAGGATTTCTCGAACAGCTTGGCCGCTTATCCGCGCCCCGACAGGATCTGTAACGGCAGAGGCCCGGGATCGGTGGCAGAGTTCTTTAACACCTCTTGTTTTACCACCACCTCCCTCGCCGCGGCCCTGGCGAACGGCACGCCGAGGTACGGAAATTCGGGACGCAATATCCTATTCGGCCCCAACTTGAGGACGGCGGACGTCGCGCTAATGAAGCACACCAAGATTACCGAGCGCTTCGACCTTCAATTTCGAGCGCAGTTCTTCAATCTCTTTAACCGGCCACACTTCTCTCGCCCGGGTGCGACTGTTGGGAGTACAACCTACGGAGTCATTGGGGGCGCCAGCGATGGGCGTACCATACAATTTGGCTTGAAACTCGAGTTCTAGATTCTAGGGGGTAACGCCAATGACGACCGGACAGGTCATCGAAAGCAAGTTGCGTCCCGAATCAGCAGGGGTAGCGCTTCCTACAACCCCTCCACCCTCCGCCGAGCGGTTGGTGTCCCTCGACACCTTTCGTGGATTTATTATGTTTTGGATTATCGGCGGCGAGGCGCTGGCGGTCGGTTTGCAAGCGCTCAAGCCGAACTTCCTTCTCAATACCATCGTGTATGAACTCCATCACACTCCCTGGCAGGGACTAAGGTTTTACGACTGCATCTGGCCGTCCTTCATGCTCATGGCCGGCATCTCGGTGCCGCTTTCTTTCGCCAAGCGGGCGCGCACTCAAACCTACCCTCAGATGTTGGGGCATGCGCTCGAACGCTTTGCCGTCCTTTTCCTGCTGGGTTCGATTCGCGAATCGATCCATTTTGGCAGACCCTATTGGGTTGAACTGAGCAGCGCATTGCAGCCCATCGCCATTGCCAGCCTCGTGGCTTTCCTGCTTGTGCGACGCTCTCAGCGGCTGCAAGCGGCGGTGGCCGGGTTGATTCTCGTGGCCTACGCCCTCATCCTGGCGTTTGTTCCTGCCCCAGGACTCCCGGCAGGAACTTTCGAACCTCAAAACAACCTCGTGAGGTGTGTGGACCTCATGGTGCTGGGGAGGTTCTACCCCGATCCAGCGGAGCCTTGGGGAACCGTGCTGTGCACTCTGCCCACGATTTCGACGACCATTCTCGGCTTGCTGATCGGCGAATGGCTGTTGAGCGCCCGCTCCCGGGAAGGCAAGGCCAAGATGATCGCCTTTGTCGGGTTAGGATGTCTCGCGGCAGGTTATGCACTAAGTCCCGTGGTGCCGGTGATCATGAAAATCTGGACCACAACCTACGGTCTACTCACCGCCGGCTGGGCCTGCCTGATGTTTTTGCTCTTCTACTGGTTTATCGACGTTCGTGGCAATCGCAAAGGTTCCCTGTTTTTTGTAGTAGTCGGGAGCAACGCGGTTTTCATCTACATGTTCTCGAGCATCATTCCGCTGCACAGATGGGTCAGCATTTTCACGAAAAACCTGGTGACGGGAGCGTCGGGCCATCTGGAACCTCTCCTCCGGGCCATCGTGGTTTTGACCGTCGAGTGGCTGATGCTGTTCTGGATGTATCGAAACAAGATTCTTATCAAAGCTTGATGCAAAAAACCCAGGGTTCGGCCTTCGGGCCGCAATCTGCAAGGGAAAAGGAGCGGATCATGAACAGACGAGAGTTCATTAGTATGGCGGGCGCGGGAATCGCGCTGGCGGGAAGCAGTCTGGGAGCCGGGAAGCGCGTACGCATCGGCGTAATCGCCACGGGGCACCGCGGCACCAGCCTGACGCGCCTCTTGACCTTGTTTGATTACGTTGATATCCCCGCCCTGTGCGACATCAACCCGGACCATCTGGCTTGGGCTCAGAAGGTGGTGACCGACTCGGGCCGGCCCCAGGCGGAGGGCTACTCGCGCAGCGAAGTAGACTACAAGCGATTACTAGAACGCGACGACCTGGATGGCGTGATCATTGCCGCTCCCTGGGAGTGGCACGTGCGCATGGCAACGGACTCGATGAAGGCGAAGAAATATACCGGCTGCGAGGTTCCCATCGCCAATAACACCGACGAGTGCTGGGAGATTATCAATACGCAAGAGGAAACCAAGACCCCTTGCATGATGCTGGAGAACTGGAGCTTCCGCCGCGATAATCTTGCCGTCCTGAACATGGTGCGCAAGGGAATGTTCGGCGACATCACCTATGCCCAAGGCGCTTACGCCCATGAATGCAACGACGAGTGGTTTTTCAACCCCGATGGCACCAACACCTGGGTGGGCGATCATTTAATGAACCGCAATGCCTCCCAGTATCCGACCCACGGCCTGGGGCCCATCTTGAGCTGGCAGGATATCAATTGCGGGGATTACCCCGAGTATCTGACCTCGACCGCCACGCGCGCTATCGCCGTCAACCGTTGGTTCCAGAGGAAGTTCCCCGACAATCCAATGGCCCACAAACCGGTCATGCAGGGCGATATTGTGACCACGGTGATCAAAACGTTTAAGGGCAGAAACATCGTTGTGTATGAGGACATGGTTTCGCCGCGGCCCTACGACAACAAATGGCAGTTGTCAGGAACCAACGGCATTTACAGCCACGAACACAATGCCCTTTACATTGAAGGCGTCACCCCTCCTCCTCCAAGACACACACCTTCGTCCACCGCCGCACCTTCATCCCACGCCATACCTGAGCGAAATGCCAGTCACGTCGATGAGTGGTGGGAACCCTTTCCGCCTTATCAGGAGAAATACGACCACACGTGGTATCGCGAGGTCCAGCAGACCATAAGCACCCTGAGGACGGACGTGGTCTCGCACGGCGGTCCCGACTACCTGGAAATCAAGTTCTTCGTCGAAGCGGCCCGGGACAAAGGACCCCTTCCCCTGGACATCTATGACTCGGTGGTGATGTGCGGGATGACCGGCCTGTCGGAAATTTCAATTTCAAAAGGCAGCGCGCCCGTGCCCTTCCCGGATTTCACGCGCGGCGCCTGGCGGACGCGGAAACCGTACTTCGCGCTTGAAAAATCCTGAGAATTGCGTGGGGAACCGTCTGCTAACACGACGGAAGTTTCTGAAGAAAACTACTGTTAGCAGGATCTCAATTTCGGTTTGGTAGGCACAATGCGTTCATGGCTCTTACTTTTCGCTTGCAATTTAATGTGGGCTCTCCAATTCACCTGCGTCAAGCTGGTGCAGGATCAGGTGGGTGCGCTCTTTACCGTCTGGGGACCCATGACTCTGGCGACCATCATGCTCGTTCCTCTGGTTCTCCGGGAAAAGCACGACCCCGAAACGACGAGTGAGCGATCCAAGAAAGACCTTGTCGTCTTCTTCGTCCTCGCGCTGGTGGGAATATTTCCCGGACAAGTGCTGATCACCTGGGGTACTCGCTGGTCCCTCGCCAGCAACGCGGCGTTACTAATGCTCACCCTTCCGGTGACGACGGCTTTGCTGGCGTACATTTTCCTGGATGAGCGGATGACGCGGATACGCTGGATCAGTTTCGCGCTCGCCATTGTCGGCGTCCTGATGTGCTCGAATCTCGATTTTCAACACATGAATTTCGGCAAGGGCTATCTGCTGGGAAATGCTCTGATTTTTTTTGGCAGTTTGGGAAGCTCCTTTTACAACTCTTACAGTAAAAAGGTGCTTAAGATATACTCCCCCCTGGAATTGCTTTTCTACACCTATCTGGGGATGTTCATTATTATGACTCCCTTGGTGGTTTCCCAAGAAGGCTCGGTGTTCACGCACCTTTCCAGTCTGACCACCCGGACCTGGATCGGGCTTGCTTTGCTGACGTTTTTCCACAACTTCTTGTCGATGGTTCTGTTCCTGAAAGCGTTAAAACAACTTGACGCCATTCAGGCGGCTCTCTCCAACTACCTTATTACCTTTTTCGGTGTTCCGATTGCCGCCATTTGGCTCAAGGAAAGGTTGTCCCCGCTGGCGGTGATCGGAGGAATCATCATTCTTGGCAGTACCTTGATGATCACTTTGTGGGACAAGTCAGCCGGGCCGACGAGTGCCGCGGCTGTCGAATCCCCGGTGACTGAATCATTGAAGCATTGAATGGTCGGAACCGGATCCTCTCCAAGTACGCTGGAGAGGACAGGGGGAGTTTCGATGGAAGAGCGAGGACATAGGCCTGTGCGGCCCGCATTCCAGATTCAAGCCTTATAAATGGTGCTTCCCCAGATTCTTTTCAGCCTGCAAAATCTCGAGCTCTTCCACCACGCTGAGAAGGCGCTCCTGTTGGCCCGCGGAATTATCAAGGAATCCGTCGTCAGGGAAGCAAGTGTGTTACTGAGTGTTTATGATCGAGAACACATCCGTTTCTAAAATGATAAGAACCTGGAGACGCTCGATCGGCTCGATCTTTCCCGTAATGCCGCCGCTTCAAGAACCGCGTAAAGCTCGAAGTGGTCGGACACATACACCTGTAATTACTTTCGGGTTGCGGCAGGGTGGGTCGTCACCACGCGGCGAGATCTTCCTTTGGGTTCAATCCGTCAAACACCAGGACCGACTGAGAGGGTTCTTATGAGAATGACTCAATTTTTGGCCGACTGCCTAAACCGAGTTTGGAGAGGGGCACTCGTACTGGCTATTTGGTGCTCGTTCTCCTTTCCCTGCGCGGGTCAGGGTACGACCGTAAACAATCTGGCGCTGGCAGGACTGGGGGCTACAGCGCGATCGTGGGAGCCAGGAGTTACAACTGTCCCCGAACACGAGCCTTCCAAAGTCAACGATGGGAGCCTGCACACTTACTGGGCCGTGCGAGCGGTGGATCTCCCCGCCGACATTGGCGTGGAGTGGCCTACTGCGCAAAAAATCTCGAGTGTGGTGGTCCGTTATTTCGACGGCCGCATGGTGCGCGGACCGGCCATGGCCCGTACCCAGGAGTGGGCGCGCCTGCAATATTGGGATCAAAAGAATTGGAAGGATACCAAGGCCCAAATCGTGGGGCAAGAAACCAGTTCTGTCCGCTACATCCTTGAGCCAGTCACCACCACCCGCCTGCGGCTTCTCTTTACCGAGCCGCCCGACCCCGAAGGGCGCCGCTTACCGGACCGGTTGGGGATATACGTTTGCGAACTGGAAGCCTATCACGATGTGCCGTTTCAGGTGGTGAATCCTCCGGCCCGCCTCGTACCTGTGCGCGGCGACCGCGAAGGCCCGTACTACAACGAGTGGGGAAGTGACAACTCGTACGATCGTGCGGGCCCGCTAGTCATCGAACCGAAGCCAACCCGGATCGTTGTCGACACGCTGCGGCCCACGCTGATCGTGGCGGAGAGCCGCTGGGCGAAGACCCCCACTTCTGTTGCCACGCCCCGAAAAGGCGTCGTGCAGCTCAAGAATGGTTTCCTGCAAATCGAACTCTCGACTACGGACGGGCTCAAAGAGGCGCGCCTGACGAACCTGATCACAGGCGAGACCATTAACACCCCGAACTCGCGGCCGTTTGTCATTCTGACTTCCAAAGGTGAACTAGCTCCCGCGAACTTCACGATTGCCGGAGTGGACACCGCGGGTTCAACGGCGGACACCAGCCAGGTCCGTGTGGACATGACCTCACCCGCAGCGGATTTGTCGGTCCATTACGAACTGCGGCGGCAGGACCACTTCTATCACAAGTGGATCACTCTCAAGAACAAAGGCGATTCCCAACTGCAAGTGCTGGATGCGACCGTCTCTTCGCTGGGACTTGACCGTTTGCTCGATCTGTTCGCTGGACCGGAACTCACGTATCCGGTGTCGCGGATGGAGAAGGGCGGGTTTTTCGAGTGCCTCGAAACTGTCTACTGGGACCATCACGGGGATACGATGACGTATTACCCGGGCGTCACAGTCGCCCCCGCCGGCAGGTTTGAAAGTGAAAAGGCGGTGGTGGGAGTCTATCGCCTCGCCGGCGAACAGGTGGACGGTTTTGATCGCGGCGTGCGCGAGTGGGTGATCGAGTACCACACTCAAGTAAGCCCCGTTCACCCGCAGTTCCCGGATATTTATCTGGAAGGCTGGGACGCCAAAGTGGGAACCGAGGAGCTTCAGAAGGATCCCGAGTGGACGGAAAAATTCTTTGCCACGGCGCATAAGCTGGGGGTCCAATATATGGACAGTTACACCCCCACTGACATCCAACTCCTCGCTCCGCCCGATCTAACCCAGCGGTGGGTAGACCTCGCCAACAAGTACAACATCGCTACCGGGTGGTGGAATGACTTCGGGTCGCGCTTTGGTTGGGGGTACGTGTCGCCGTACTGGGAGCCGTACCTGTGTAAGCTGACACCGGAAGCTGAAACCTACTTCCGACAGATCGTCGAATTGGTTCGGAAATACAACTTGCGCGGCTTTCACTGGGCTGACTTCTGGACTGTGTGGCCCTGCGATAAGACGGACCACGGACACCTGCCCGGCAAATATTCGATTTACGCTCAAGGTCAGCGGATGGTCCGCCTGGCCCAGGAAATGCACGAGGCGGCGCCAGCGTTGATGCTGGGGGCCGATAGCGGATTGGACAATCCCCAATATGGCCGGTTTGCCGATAGCCGTCATCACGGCGGGGGCTACGACGCAAATCCTGCTGTCGAACCGGATATTCACCTTGATCGCCTTTATGCTGACATGAACCGTGGTTACCTGTACGGTTTAGCGCACGAAGGGCTGTTGCGGCCCTGGTACCACGTCCTGAATAACGTCAATCACTTCGGCATGGAAAGCCATCATCATGACCGCGCTGGATATCGCTACGGCCTGTTAAGCGCTCTGGCGCTGGCAGGGCAACTGACTTTCGACGATGCGCCGGACAATGTTCCCGAGAGCGAATTTCAATTTACGCGTCGTTGGGAAGATTGGGCCAGAGCCAATAAGGACTACCTGCAACAGAACGACAAGTTGTTTGACCGCTCGGTCAGCTTCTCCGATATTCTTCAAGGTGACGCGGACAGCTTGACCGGCTACTCCCACATCCGCGGCGATCGCGGATACATTTTTCTTATCAATCCCGGGCCCGCTCTGCAGATTGCAGAACTCGCTCTGTCTCTGGATGTTCCTGCTTCCACGCACTTCATTGTCGAGGAGGTGTACCCCGGTGGAATGAACCTGCGTGGACCGGTAAACTATGAATATCCTCAAGGCAGCAAGTTGCGCGTTACGGTGCCGGGCAAAGAAGTACGCATTTTGTGGATTGCTCCCGCTGCCGAATCGAAGGGAGAACACAACTTCCAGCCGGAAGACTTACGCCCACAGCAGATCTCGCGATACATCGTCAATTGGAGGTTAACCGGTTCGTCGGCGGAAACAGCAACGCTGGAGAGCCAATTCGATTACCCGCAAAGCGGCCGGGAGTGGCTCTCGAGCCCCGTTCCAGAAGCGGCGTGGGCCAAGGAGCCTTGGGCGCACGACAAAGCCTATCTCGTATTCATATTGAAGGATGAGAACGTCGAGCAGAACGATCAATGGGTGGGAGATGGCCTCCTGGAAACGAAGACTACTTCACCAGCGGGTGAAGTGAAGTTCACCCCCACTGAGTCGCTGACCGCGATGGTCAATGGTGTCCCCAAGGCCTTGCACCCATTCAAAACACTGCGCACCCAGGAGCGGGGTAAGACGCGCTGCTATTTCGCGAGCCTGGATGGCGAAACGAAGCCCGGGCCAGAGAATCGGGTGAGCGTTATGTTACCTGTCGATAGAGGCTTGGTCTTTGCCGGGGCCTACCTCGACTTGCCCGACCAGATGCCGGACGGTCGATAGCGCCGGGGAACTCGGGGTCCGAGAATTCAAACTTGAGTGCAAATCGGAAATCCAACCTAAACGCGACGTTGCCGAATCTTAGCGCATGATTCCTCTCCGGAGGCACCGACTGTACCGCGGTGTGTGCTGGACATGCTATGGAAAAAACCTCCGGTTAGCCCAACTTCCGCGGTCCAAAGGATTTTTTGGGCAGTTCCGGAGAGTAATGCTTTTGTTTGCAGCGCTCGTTCCCTTTCAGGCCTAAATAGTGACGAATACACACAAATATATTCC
>JBELAJ010000127.1:0-21326 GCA_049508935.1 Terriglobia bacterium
GGACAATATGCGACTAATGCCTTAGTATGCATGTCTACACAATTAGGGCCAAAATCACACTTAACCCTGTGAGGCAACACAAGTTATCTCAAAAACTTAGAGGTGAACATCCGTTATAAGTCAAGCAGGTCGCGACGCCGTTTTTCGACTCAGAGTAAGCCCAAACGAAGTCCACTACCACCCAAGTTCCAGCCATTTGCCAAGATCTGAGCCACCCTTCGTCGAAGTTCGATCAACAACCTTCGCACCGGGCCTTTTCGCCAAGGAAACCAAGGAGAAAACCGGCAACGCCAATCGAAATTTGCTTGACATCTCGGCACTCAAGTTTTATTATGCCATGGAACTAATAGATGCTCCTGCGCATCTAATGCTTTTGAATGTGGTTGTGAACCCTGCTTGGGGTTCCCACTCAGCGAGGAGGAATTTGGAACATGGGCAAGATTATTGGAATCGACCTGGGTACCACCAACTCGGTAGTAGCCGTCATGGAAGGCGGTGATCCCGTAGTCATCACTAACCCCGAGGGAGGGCGCACCACCCCGTCGGTGGTCGGGTTCACCAAGTCTGGTGAAAGGTTGGTCGGACAAGTGGCGAAGCGCCAAGCCATCACCAACCCCGAGAACACCGTTTACTCCATCAAGCGGTTCATGGGCCGCCGGGTCAATGAAGTTCAGAGTGAGATCAAGACCGTCCCCTTCAAGGTGGTCCCGGGTCCTAATGGCGACGTGCGTGTAGTGGCCCAGGGCAAGGAATACTCGCCCCCGGAAGTCTCCGCCATGATCCTCCAGAAGATGAAGGACGCCGCCGAGCAGTACCTCGGCGAGAAGGTGGCGCAGGCGGTCATCACCGTCCCCGCTTATTTTAATGACTCTCAACGCCAAGCCACCAAGGACGCCGGGAAGATCGCAGGCCTGGAAGTTCTGCGCATCGTGAACGAGCCCACGGCGGCGGCGCTGGCTTACGGACTGGACAAGAAGCGTGATGAAACCATCGCCGTGTACGACTTCGGCGGAGGCACTTTCGACATTTCGATCCTGGAGGTCGGGGAAGGCGTGGTGGAGGTCAAATCCACCAATGGCGACACCCACCTGGGCGGCGACGATATCGACAAGAGGATTATGGACTGGATTGTGGACGAATTCCGCAAGGATCAAGGCATCGACCTTTCGAAGGACCGCATGGCGCTGCAACGCCTCAAGGAAGCGGCGGAGAAAGCCAAGATGGAGCTCTCCACGGTACTCGAGAGCGACGTCAATTTGCCCTTCGTGACCGCCGACGCCTCGGGTCCCAAGCACCTGAACTTGAAGTTGACCCGTGGGCGCTTCGAGCAGATGTGCGAGGATCTTTTCCAGCGTTCCGTTGGCCCGGTGAAGCAGGCGCTCTCGGATGCCAATCTGACGCCCGACAAGATTGATGAGGTCGTGCTGGTTGGCGGGTCGACGCGCATCCCGCGCGTGCAGCAGATCGTCAAGGACCTGTTCCTTGGCAAGGACCCGCACAAAGGTGTCAATCCGGACGAAGTGGTGGCGGTGGGGGCTGCGGTGCAAGCGGGAGTTTTGGGCGGGGAAGTCAAGGACCTGCTGCTGTTGGACGTTACTCCCCTGACCTTGGGCGTTGAGACCCTGGGCGGCGTTATGACTCCGCTCATTCAGCGCAATACCACGATTCCGACGAGAAAGAACGAGACCTTTTCAACGGCGGCAGACAACCAGACGTCGGTTGAAATCCACGTCCTGCAAGGCGAGCGTCAGATGGCGCGCGATAACCGGACACTCGGCAAGTTCCACCTGGTGGGCATACCCCCTGCGCCTCGGGGGATTCCGCAGATTGAGGTGACGTTTGACATCGACGCCAACGGAATCTTGAACGTTTCCGCCAAGGACATTGGCACAGGTAAGGAGCAGAAGATAACCATTACTTCTTCGAGCGGACTAAGCAAAGACGAAGTGGAGAAGATGACCAAGGACGGCGAGTTGCACGCTGAGGAAGACCGCCACCACAAGGACGACGTGGAAACCAAGAACCGGGCGGATTCGTTGGTTTACTCGGTGGAGAAGATGCTCAAGGACAATCGCCAGAAAATCTCCGACAGCGACGCCAAGAGTATCGAATCGGCCCTGGACGAGGCCAAGAAAGCGATTCAGGAAGGCGACCCCTCGAAGATCAACTCTTCGGTCGAACGACTGACGTCGGCGTCGCACAAGCTGGCGGAAGCGATGTACAAGCAGGCATCCACGGCGCAAGCGGCCCAAGATCACCCGAGCGGCTCTGCCGAACCTTCGAGGCCTTCCGACGAGCCGGCTCAGCCCGGCAAGGGTAAGGGTGACGGCGAAGTGATCGACGCGGAAGTAGTGGACAGCGACGACAAGAAGAAGAACTGAGAAGACCAGTCGAGAGTCAAGAGTCTAAAGTTGAGAGTTGACTCTTGACAGTTGACAGCGCTGCGACCGATTCGACGGGAGCTGGCGTTTGGAAGGAGGAATGGAGGAACAGTTTTAGGACGAGAGCAAGAGGGTCGTGGCTCTCGACTCTCGACTGTAGACTCTGAACTGCTTTATGGAACTTCGCGGCCTCATCGGCGTGGAATGCCCGCAATGCCACTGGAAGCAATTCATGGAGCTGGGTTTGGACCAGGCCATCATGGACTCCCCCGCGGCGCGAGAGATCCAGCACCAATTGCAAGAGTGGCTGCGCTCGCGCTGCCCGGACCACCTGGGCGCGATTATGGAGAAGATGAAGAACTAACACGATGCCCGTTGGTACACAAAAGGACTATTACGCGACGTTGGGTGTGAGCCGCGACGCCAAGCAGGAGGAGATCCGCAAGGCGTACCGTCGTCTGGCGCGCAAGTACCATCCTGACGTTAACCCGGGCAACAAAGCCTCGGAAGAGAAGTTCAAGGAACTCTCGGCGGCCTACGAGATCCTGGGTGACGAAAAAAAACGCCAGATCTACGATCAATACGGTTTCTATTCCAATAATATTCCCCCCGGTGGCCCCGGACCAAGTGCCCCGACGAGCGCCGGTGGCCCCGGTCCCGGCTTCGATTTCTCGGGCTTCGATTTCTCGAATTTTGAAAGCGCGGATACGGAGACTCAAAGGCGCGCGGGAGTCGGGGGGGCGTTCCGGGACATCTTCTCACAGTTGTTCAATCGCCAAGGCCAGCGAGAAGACGAAGAAGAGGGTCCGCAAAAGGGAAGTGATATCGAACATCACATGCACCTGGGATTCTGGGATGCCATTCATGGCACGCAGGTGCGGATCACAGTTGGAAGGCAAGAGACTTGCCCAACTTGTAAAGGGAGCGGCTCTGCCGGTGGCGCGGCCGTCACCTGCACGATGTGTGGCGGAACGGGTAAGGCGACGCGCCAGGCGGGGACGATGAAGTTCACCATAACCTGCCCGCAGTGCGGCGGGACCGGCAGGCAGCGCCGCCCTTGCCCAGCCTGCGGCGGGTCGGGTTCCGTGCGGGTGCCTGAGACTTTCGAAGTGCGAATTCCCCCTGGCGTCGATACGGGTTCCCGCGTGCGCGTGCCGGGGAAGGGAAACGCGGGCGCCGGCGGCAGCCCCCCGGGCGATTTGTACATTGTTACGGAAGTTGAAACCCATCCCGTCTTCGAGCGCAAGGGTGACAACATCTACGTTAAGGTCCCCGTGAGCGTGGCCGAGGCGGCCCTGGGCGCGAAGGTGGAAGTGCCGACTCTCGTGGGGCCCTCGACAATCAAGATCCCCCCCGGCACCCAGAGCGGCCAGCAACTTCGACTGCGCGGGAAGGGCGCGCCCTCGCTGCGCAGCGACGCGCACGGGGATCAGTTTGTAGAGGTTCAGGTGATGGTCCCACGGGTCGCGGATGAAAGGACGAAAGAAATTCTCCGCGAACTCGCCCGACTGAACCCCGAAGACCCGAGGCGGGATTTGAGAAAGTACCTTTGAAGGTTCAAGGTTGAAGGTTAAAGGATAAAAGCTGGAGGCCATTTGATCTATGTTCGACCTCAGACTTTAGACTTTTGACTTTAAACTTTAGACTTTTCCTATGAGTCCCCGTGGCAGAAAAACTCGCGGCAAGACCGGCTACATGATCAGCGCCGTGGCTGAGATGTACAACATCCATCCCCAAACCCTTCGTCTGTACGAGCGGGAAGGGTTGCTGGTGCCTTCGCGCACGAACGGCAACACCCGTCTTTATGGCGACGAAGACCTGGAGCGCCTCGAGACCATCCTGAACCTGGCGCGCGACCTGGGCGTGAACCTGGCGGGAATCGAGATCATCCTGAACATGCGCGATCGCATGCAGAAGATGCAGCAGGAAATGCAGGCTTTCGTCTGCTACGTGCAGGAGGAAGTCTTGACGCACCCTCCGATCGACCCGGAGCGGATCCAAAATGCCCTGGTGCGCGTCGCCCCGCCGTATTTGATTCGAACGCCGCGCCACGCAGGTAAATAAGCGCTTGGCATGACAGGGATCTAAAATGCCGCGAAAAGACTGCCCACAATGCGACGGGACAGGCTGGAAGCCGGTTGAGGTCGAAGGCGTCCGCCGCATGACCCGCTGTGATTGTTACGGCCTGGAGCGCGCGGAACTGTTGCTTCGCCAGGCGCACATACCCGAAAGGTACGAACACTGCGCCTTTGAGAATTTTGATATTCGCCGCGGCAACCAGAGCCTGCAATGGGCGAAGCTGAACGCCGAGAATTTTGTCAAGGAATACCCCGCGGATTTTGGCCTGCTCTTTGTAGGCACGACGGGGGTGGGGAAAACTCACTTGGCTGTCGCGGTGCTGCGGGAGTTGATCTTACGCAAAGGGGTCGAGTGCCTTTTCTATGATTTCCACGATCTGCTGAAGGCCATTCGAGACAGCTACAACCCCGTTTCTCAGAATTCGGAGCTCTCCGTTCTCCAGCCGGTGCTGGACGTTGAAGTGCTGTTGCTGGATGAACTCGCCTCATGGAACCCGAGTGACTGGGTAAAAGAGACCTTACAGCATATTATCAATTCACGCTATAACCACAAAAAGGTTACCCTCATAACTACGACGCTTCCTTTGGGCGAATCCGCAGGCCGTCGTGAAGTCCGCTCGCCCTCGGGAGAGGTTGTGCCAAACGTGGAGCTTACTCTGAACCAGCTCGGAGTCACTCTCCGCTCGCGGCTCTATGAAATGTGCAAGCTGATTGAAATGAGCTCCGACGATTACCGAAAAGCCATCAAACAGGCAGCCTATAAGTTCCCAACTGCTTAATCGTAAGCCAGCCTGGTGTTGCGCGCGGAAATTGAGTATACGTGTCGCCCCGACCTTCAGGTCAGCACCTGCCGACCCTTCGCTCCGCTCAGGGCAGGCTCTAAAGGTCGGCGCTACACTCGGCGCCTGCCGAGAGCACGGTGGCGCCGTTACCGGCTCCACAGCCGATGGCACGCCAAGCGTCACGGCGTCTCGACCAAGGCGGCAGTGCCGCCGCCGCACTCCAAAAGATGCCCCCCGATTCTTGTCCAAGTTCGGACTGGATGTCCACCCCCTGAGATTGCTGCTTCACATTGACTTCGCTTTCCGCGCAACGGTAGAATAGGATTTCCTTTGTAGGCCTGCGTCGGGTACCTGGAGAGGAGGCCGGCGGATGTCCGCTGACGAAAACGGTAGTAGTTTGCAAGCGGCTGGGATTGATAGTTTGAAGGAAGTAGGGACTGACCTCGGAGCCCAAAATGATTTGACGGATTCCCAAGCGAGGAATCCTGAGATCAGCGAGGTGGCAAGTCTGATGGAGGGGATGGAGGCGCTGTCCACTCCCACAATTGCCGCGGGCGAAATCGTTCAGGGCCACGTGCTCAAAATCACGGACACTGAAGTCGTGGTCGACGTGGGGTTGAAGTGCGAGGCTCAGGTTCCGCGAAACGAGTTCCTCACTCTGGATGGGCATCTGAGAATCAGCCCAGGTGAAACGGTCGACCTTTGGGTCGACAATTATGACGAGGCCTCCGGCACGGTCAGCGTTTCCTATCAGAGGGCTTTACGGCGCAAGACCTGGGATGGAGTTGAACGCGCTTTCCAGGATCAGACTAACATCACCTGCCGCGTGGTAGATCGAATCAAGGGCGGCCTGATGGTCGATATTGGGGTTCCGGCTTTCTTACCGGCTTCTCATGCCGATGTGCGCGTGCACGCCAACCTGGATGAACTCAAGGGTCAGGAGTTTCCCTGTAAGGTCATCAAGGTCAACCGCAAGAAGAACAACGTTGTGGTCAGCCGCAAGGCTGCGATCGAAGAAGAACTAAACCGGCGCAAGCAGGAGTTGGCAGAACGCCTGGTGGAGGGTGCGGAAGTTGTGGGCAAGGTCAAGAACCTCACGGACTACGGCGTCTTTGTTGACCTGGGGGGAATCGACGGCCTTCTTCACATCACCGATCTTTCCTGGGGAAGAATTGGTCACCCGTCGGAAGTTGTCCAGGTCGGTCAGGAACTCAGGGTGAAGGTGCTCAAGCACGATCCCGAAAGGGGGCGAATCTCTCTTGGCTTGAAGCAACTCACGCCTGACCCCTGGGAGCAGGTGGCGGCGACCTATCGTGCGGGAGACCGAATCACAGGCCGCGTGGTGAGTCTTGCCGATTACGGGGCGTTTGTTGAGCTGGAGCCTGGCGTGGAAGGGCTCATCCATATCTCAGAAATGAGCTGGAGCAAGCGACTTCGCCATCCCTCCAAGATCCTCAAGCTGGATGAGCGTGTCGAAGTGGGCGTGTTGGACGTCGATCCCGTCAAGCGCCGCATTTCACTCAGTATGAAGAGCACTCTTCCGGATCCGTGGACATTGGTGGGCGACCGGTTTGCGGTGGGGTCGATGGTGCATGGCCGGGTTCGCAACCTGACCGAATTCGGCGCCTTTGTCGAGATCGAAGACGGTGTCGACGGCTTGATTCACATCTCGAACATGTCCTGGAATAAGAATGTGAAACACCCCTCCGAGGTCCTCAAGAAAGGCCAGACAATCGATGCCGTCGTGCTGGCCGTGGACCCGGACAATCGCCGGCTTGCGCTGGGTTTGAAGCAACTCGAGGAAGACCCTCGCGAGGCATTCTTCTCCCGGGTCCATGTGGGGGATATGCTGCGCGGGAAGGTGACACGAGTAGCGGCTTTCGGCGCCTTCGTGGAGCTGGCGGAAGGAATCGAAGGTCTCTGCCATGTTTCGGAGTTCGAAAACGGCCATACTCGGAATGAGAGCACGAAGCTCGCGGTGGGGAGCGAGTTGGAATTTCGCGTGATTCGCCTAAGCGCCCGAGAGCGGAAAATCGCCTTGAGCCAGAAGGAACCGGCGGCGCCGGCGGCTGCGGCCGAAGTCGAGAAGCCCAAAGAGCCGGTGAGAAAATCCACTATGGCGGAGGCGCTTTCTTCGGCGGGAATCAACGCCCTGGAGTACTCGTCTTCGACCACCGCCGTTGAGTCGTGACCTGATGTACCGGTTATCCCCGACACTTCGCACCAGGAGCTAAACATGACCAAGGCAGAACTGATTGAAGATGTTGCGCGGGCCGTGGAGATGAGCCGCAAGGACTCCGAGATCATCGTTGAAACGATCTTCGAGAGCATCGTGAAGTCGCTGCGCGTGGGCGATAAGGTTGAAATTCGGGGATTTGGGAGCTTTCGTACTCGCCAGCGCAAGCCCCGCATCGGGCGCAATCCGAAAACCGGTGTGCGAGTGGATGTGCCCGCCAAGAAAATTCCCTACTTTAACCCCAGTAAGGAGCTGAAGGATCTTGTCAATAGTGGGGCCGCGGCCGCAACGTCCGCCCCACCTCCGGCTGCTCCCGCGCCCGAGCCTTCGGGCACAGCCACTCCTTAGTGTAGCGGCGATCTTATGTGCCGGCTGGCGAACCAGGCCGGCGCTCCGCCGCGGCGGCGCCTAAGCCTAAGCGGTTGTGGTCCGTCCGCAGGAGGATTGAATCCTGCTACATCACCAGGCACCCTGATTATGGACTACCTCTGGAGTCCTTGGCGGTTTCGCTACGTCACCCAAGCTCTAACGACGAGTGGCTGCGTTTTTTGTGAAAAGAGCGGGGCCGATCCCTCTCGCGACCGGGAGAACCTGCTTTTGTATCGCGGCCGCTCGAATTTCATTCTTCTCAACCTCTTTCCGTACACCACGGGCCACTCGATGGTGATACCTTATGCCCACATTGCCGGCCTCGAGGAGCTCGAACCCGCTGCACTCGTCGAAATGATGGAGCTGGCCCGCCGCCTGCAAGCGGCATTGCGAGATGGCTATCATCCCGAAGGCTATAACCTTGGCATGAATCTTGGGAAATGCGCCGGGGCCGGCGTGGCGGACCACCTGCATTTGCACGTGCTCCCCCGCTGGACAGGAGATTCCAGCTTCGTCACCACCGTCGGGGAGACTCGCGTCCTGCCTGAAGACCTCCTCACGACCTATGACAAGCTGGCTCCCTACTTCCTCTCCTGTCGCTAGCGTCCCACCCCGTTCGGTTTTTTGGGCTGTAGCACAGGCACTCTTGCCTGTGACCTGCCCACCAGACCTGTGAGCCTTGGCCACAGGCAGGAGTGCCTGTGCTAGACTAAACCGAGGGATTGCACAGTACATGAGGACTCCATGCTTTGTTCGCTCCATCGGAATGAATTCGTGTAGAATTCCACCAAAGCGCATTACAAATATCCAAGGGGGGCACATGAACGGAGTCAACAGGCGTGATTTTCTGGCGGCGGGAAGCGCGTTCTTGAGTCTTGCGGCGGAGGCGGAACTTCTGGCGGGACCGGCCCCGGCAGGGATGGCCGAGGAGGCGAAGGTCGACCTGGTAGGCCCGGACATCTACTTTCACGAGGGAAGAGTTGCGGATAACGCCGATGCCGTCTGCAACAACGGCTGGATCATGTTCGAAGATTATGTGTTGGTCGTCGACGCAAATTTCCCGGCGGGGGCCCGTCTGATCATCAGCAAGATACGATCGATGACCGACAAGCCGATAAGATTTGCGTTCGACACGCACCACCACGGCGACCACGCTTACGGCAATCAGATCTATGTCGAAAATGGAGCGGTGCCGGTGGCGCATACGGGTGTCATCGAGGAGATGAAGCGGCACGAGACAGGCTACTACGACAGTAAACCGGGTGCCTGGGAAGAAGCTGCGAAAGGGCGCGCCGATCTGAAAGGCACCAAGCTCAAGCCGCCCTCCGTGCTTTTCTCGAAAGACTTGTTTTTTGACGACGGCAAGCATCGCGTCGAGCTGATGCACCTGGGAGTGGCACACACGCACGGCGACGCCGTCGCCTGGCTGCCGAAGGAGCGTATCCTTTTCACGGGCGATGTGTGCGTGAACGGACCTTACAACTTCGTGGGTGACGGGGATGTAGGCAAGTGGGTGGTGACGCTGGATGCGGTGAAGACACTCCGTCCGAAGATCGTCTGCACGGGCCATGGGCCGCGCTCGGTGGCGACCGTATTGGACGATCAGCAGACGTTCTTCAAGACGCTCCGGGAACAGGTTGGCACCCTTATGGCCAACAAGGCGCCGGAGGAGGCAAAGAGCCAGATTGAGGCCATCCGCGCCACCCTGAAGGGCAACGCGCAGATCGCACGCTACGTCAGCGATCACGGTGCGGACGATTCCTTGCCCGCGCAAGTTGGAAAAGTCTACGAGGAGCTGACCGGCAAAAAACTTGCGGCGTTGAGTGACCATCGGCAGTTCGCGCGCCACGCCCACGCCCGAGCCCATGGCCTCGCGTCAGTTTGAGTGGGTAGCACAGGCACTCTTGCCTGTGCTACGAGGGCGTTGAGCAAGTCGGGGGCAACAGGCAAGAGTGCCTGTGCTACGCTAATCCCGGGGCCTGCGTTCAGACAAATCGAGGTGACACCATGAGAGTGCGAAGGCTTTCATTGCGAATCGTTGCCTGTACAAGCATATTGCTCTTCGCGGCGCTGCATGCTTCCGCGCAAACACCTTCGGAAGCGCTGCTGGTGCTCGCCAAGAGCGACGAATCGCTGGCCATCGTCGATCCTGTAAGCTTGCACGTGGTGGGGCGGGCGCCATCCGGCCCGGACCCGCATGAAGTCATCGCATCTGCTGACGGCAAGCTCGCTTACATTTCGAATTACGGCGGCTCGGACAGCGATCTCAACACCATCTCTGTGGTTGACCTGGTTTCGCAGAAGGCCCTTCCTGCCATTAACCTGGGAGCCCTGCATTCGGCGCACGGTTTGGCTTTCGCCGGCGGCAAGCTCTATTTCACCGTGGAGACGAATAAGACCATCGGGCGCTACGATCCGACTGCGGGAAGAGTGGATTGGGTGATGGGGACCGGCCAGGACCGCACGCACATGGTTTGGGTGTCGAAGAACCTTGAGCAACTGGTTACTTCCAACGTCAACTCCGCCACCATAAGTATTATTGAACGAATCTCTCCGCCGGGCGGAGGGTTCGGCCCTCCCCCCGGTGCACCACCTGGAACCGCTACGCCGCCAGGATTTCGTCCATCGCCGGGCGGACCGCGTAAGACCTGGGAAGTGACAAATGTCCGGGCTGGCCGCGGATGTGAGGGCTTTGACGTGTCACCCGATGGAAAAGAGATTTGGGCCGCCAACGCTCGCGATGCCACGGTGACTATTATTGACTTCGCCGCCAAACGCGCCACCCAGACTATTCACATTTCGGTGAACGGCGCCAATCGCCTGAAGTTCACCCCGGATGGCGCTCGAGTCTTTGTCTCCGGCCTGGGCTTCGGAGGCAGGTCGGGCAACGATCTGGTAGTCATCGATGCCACGAGCCGCAAGGAGATCAAGCACTTCGATTTGGGTGGAGGCGCCGCAGGAATACTGATGGATCCCCACGGATCGCGCGCCTTCGTCGCCGTGAGCGGGAAAGACTACGTCGCGGTCGTGGACCTGAAGAGCTTGGAAGTCACGGGCCGCATTTCCGTTGGGAAACAGCCCGACGGGCTCGCTTGGGCCGTCCGCAAATAACCTCGCCTTCCTGTTCCCATTCGAACACCTCTCGTGGCGGGACGGCTTGCCGTCCCCTCTCAGTTCGCCACTCTACGCGAAAAGTCTAGCGCGTGCTCGTCGTTAGTTACTCTCTCCCACTTTTTAATATCCTACCCAAGCCAGTTGGGTTATGCTGGTGTTAATTTCACAGGGACAGACAAGTAGATTTGGAGGAACGTGCAGATGCGTATTCTGGCGAAGTTTAACCTTATTCTCATCGTCATCTTTGCGGCCGCTGTGGCTATCACGGGCTACATTGCTCACGGTTTCCTGGATCGCGACGCTCGCCAGCAGGTGATCCAGCAGGCCGAACTGATGGTCGGAGCGGCGGGCGGCATGCGGTCCTACACTGCTGAGCAGCTCGACCCGCTGCTTGAAGGGAGCGAGCAGCACTCCCGCCGGTTCATCCCCCAAACGATCCCGTTTTACAGCGCTACGGAGGTGTTCAATTACCTGCGAAAGACCTACCCTGCCTACACCTACAAGGAAGCCGCTCTGAATCCGACTAACCTCCGCGATCGCGCTGTGGATTGGGAGGCGGACATCATTCAGAGTTTCAGCAACCATCCCGAAAAGACGCAGATCATCGACGCGCGCCCCACCCCCGAAGCCGAGTCTCTTTATCTGGCCCACCCCATCAAGGTTGATGCGAGTTGCCTGACCTGCCACGGCGAGCCCAGCCAGGCGCCTCGAGCCCTGGTGGCTGTATACGGCCGGGACAACGGCTTCAACTGGAAAGTCGGCGACGTTGTGGGCGCGCAAATCGTAAGCGTGCCGACGGCAATGCCGGTGGCGGTTGCCAGCCGCGAGTTCAAGGCTTTGATGATTTCTCTGGGATCAGTTTTCCTTGCCACTCTGGTGCTACTCGACCTGGCGCTCATCGTCGTCGTCATCCGGCCTGTAGCAAAGCTCTCGGCTGTTGCCGACGAAATCAGCAAGGGCAACCTGAACGTGCCCGAGCTTGCAGCGTCAGGTTCTGACGAGATCTCGCAGCTTGCCCGGTCCTTTAACCGCATGTATGTGAGCCTTGCCAAGGCTATCAAAATGTTGGAAGAGGCGTAGTACCGGAGGTCGTTCCGAGTTCGCGTTTTGGTCGCGGGCTTCTTGAATCCGGGATCTTGGATTCGGTACTGCGGCTCTGCAGCTCGATGCGCAGGGCCGAGCAGCGTTTGATTCCCCTCCTTAGTTAAGGAGGGGTTAGGGGAGGTTGGCCAGGCGCTCAAAACACGCGCGAAGCCAGAAACTTCTCGCGATCGGCAGGAGAGGATATTTCCGCGGCCACAGACTCGTAGAGTTGGCGCAATGAGCCGGACCTCTTTGCCGCGCGCGCTACGATGATTCTGGCCATGGGCCCGATGTAAACCGCCAGGTCCTTCTTCAGCTTTTCCAGGTCAGGCTCGCCCGGAGATTTCACCGGTTGACTTGCCCTGAGGCCACCGCCAGTGGCTGGAGCGGAGGGGCCGGCAGTGGTTTCAGCCGCATCGGGCGCAGGCACTGCCGTGGGCGATGGCGCAGCGTAGACCGGGACCGGCGGCGGAGTCACCAGCCGAAGACCGGAAGGCGCCGGCGCGAGTAGCGATTGAAGCTCCACCAGCGCGTTGCGTAACTCCTCGGCGCTCTGGAATCGGTGCTCGGGCGCTTTCTCGAGCGCCTTCTCGATGATCCGCGAAAGCCCTTCTGGGATGTTCGAACTCAGCCGTATCGGGGGCAGCGGTTTCTGTTCGAGGTGCCCGCGCATAATGGCGTAGAAGCTATCCCCCTGAAACGGATGGTGGCCGGTCACGCACTCATAAAGCGTCGCGCCCAGCGAGTAGACGTCCGACCGTATGTCGAGCGGCTCAGCTTTGAGCTGCTCGGGCGACATGTAATAAAGAGAGCCCAGCGCCGTTCCGGGGGCGGTGAGCCTGGCATCCCCCGCCTTGCTTGCAATGCCAAAATCCGTGAGCTTCACCACGCCGCCGGTCGTAATCAGGATGTTAGCCGGCTTGATGTCGCGATGAATCACGCCTAGACGGTGTGCGTAAGAGAGCGCCGCAAGCACCTGACAAGTGCATTCCAAAGCGTAAAGGGGGTTGAGCCTGCCGCCGCGCAGCTTCTCGTCCAGCGAGGAGCCTTCGATCAGCTCCATAATCATAATGAGCCGATCATCGACCTTAAAAGCCGTTCGCAGAGAAGCGATGTTGGGATGCTCGAGGGCGGCCACCACCTTGATCTCGCGGAGGAAACGTTCCGAAAGGTCGGGCGTTGCCGTCGCATCGTCCAGCAACACTTTCATAGCTTCCACGCGGTCCGAAATTACGTTCCGAACCTTGTAGACTTTGCCCATGCCGCCGCGCCCCACGAGAGCGAGGACTTGGTAGCCTCCCACCGTTTGCCCGATTTCAATACCCATTTATTATTTAAGATAGTCTATCCCCTTGTGTTCGGCAAGGGCTTGCCTGCGTTCGGCGCAGTTTCAGGGGGAACCAGACCATCCGACGGATGCCGGGGCTGTCGCAGAAGGCCTCACCACAGAGGTCACAGAGATCACGGAGAGGAACGATGAACCTACCTCCGTGATCTCTGTGACCTCTGTGGTGAATTCGTAGTCTGGGAGTGGGTGCCTGCTGACGCGCCGAATTGCTTGACCTCGCCCCCGCTGAGACGGAACTCAAGCCCTTCGGCTCCTCCCAGGGTGTTGGGAAACTTCTTCTGAGCGCGCGCCACCAGGCTATCCACGAATGCGTCGTCACTGTCAGGATCATGGTGGAAGAGCACCAGTTGCTTCACGCCACATTCGCAAGCAATGCGCACGCCCTCCTGCCACGAACTGTGTCCCCAGCCTTTCTTTTCACCTCGCGACTGCCGAGGCGTGTACTGGGAATCATACAACAGCAGGTCGGCATCCCGGGTCACAGAGCGCAGCGCGCGATCGTGAGCGGGAGAACCGGGTTCTGTGTCAGTAGCCAGGACAAACACGCCGCCGTCTGCTTCGATCCGGTAGGCAGCGCATCCCTGCGGATGATTGAGGCGCGCCGTCTTGATTACTGCTCCGTTAATATTGACGGGGGTCTTTCCCAAGTGAATAAAGCGGCGCTTCGCCGCCATGCCGATCGGGTAGTACGGGTTCCTCATCATCCCTTCGATGGTTCGTCGCAACCGGGCGGCCGGCACCAACGGAGAATAGAAAAAGAAGGTGTTAAGTTTCTCGTAAAAGGGAACGAAGTATGGAATACCCTGAATATGGTCCCAGTGGAAGTGTGTCAGAAGAATATGGGCGAGGATGGGTCGGTCGGCGAATTCCTTTACAAGGCTCTTTCCCAGCGCTCTTATTCCGCTACCACAGTCGAGAATGATGAGGGTGTTGTTGTCGAGCCTGACGTCGATGCACGAGGTGTTGCCACCGTACCGCCCCGTCTCTCTTCCCGGGGTTGGCGTCGAGCCGCGCACACCCCAGAGCCTGACCTTCATGGTTCACCGCCTCGCGCCACCCGGGCCCCTTGAAGTTCATAGCGTAGCAATCTCGCTTTCCGGTGTCTACCATGTTCGGGTTCTTTCGAGGCCCTCGTCTGACTGATACTTGCCCTTGCCTCGCGCCGCCCGCTTGCCTGATACTCATTGGAGCCCGGTGCGGCTTTCATCCGCGGGCGAGTCATCATCCGATCAGGAGGCGGTTGTGCGTCGATTTGAATCTGGAATCTTGTATCTTGAATTGCAGCGTGGAAGGGCGGTGAGCGATCATTGTGCATTGGTTTGCTTGGCCTTCTGTCTGCTCCTAAGGGTTCCACCGGCGCGCGCTCAGCAAGCCAGTCTGGATGCGCTCGTGGAACGCGAGATGCCGTCGCTTCTGTCCACCTACAAGTCGCTCCACGCCGCGCCCGAACTCTCCCATCACGAACAAAAAACCTCGGCTTTCATTGCCGGCGAACTGCGCGCCCTGGGATACAGCGTCACAGAGCATGTGGGCAAATACGCCGGCCATCCGGAATGGGCCGGCTACGGCGTGGTGGGCGTTCTGAAGAACGGCCAGGGGCCGACCGTGTACGTTCGAACCGAGCTTGACGCGCTGCCTGTGGAAGAGATGACGGGCCTGCCTTATGCGAGCAAAGTTCGCACCAAGGACGACGCGGGGCGCGAAGTGGGAGTGATGCATGCCTGCGGCCACGATATTCACATGACCTCTTTACTGGGCACGGCGAAAATGCTGGCTGAAATGAAGGACCAATGGCACGGCACGCTGGTAATGCTCGGCCAGCCCGCGGAGGAAGCCATTAGCGGCGCCAAGGCTATGCTGGACGACGGCCTCTACACGCGCTTTCCGCGCCCCGACTTTGTGATTGCGCTGCACGACACGCCCGCGCTCGAGGCGGGCAAAGTCGGGTTCACGCCGGGTTATGCGATGGCCAGTTCCACCTCCGTCGAGGTAACGCTGCGCGGCATCGGCGGGCATGGCTCCGCGCCGCAAGTGGCCAAAGATCCCATCGTCGAAGCCGCGGAATTCATACTTGCAATTCAGACCATCGTGAGCCGTGAAGACTCGCCCTTCGATCCAGCCGTAGTCACGGTCGGCTCGATTCACGGAGGCACACGTCCCAACATCATTCCCGACGAAGTGCATCTACAGCTCACTATACGGACCTACAAAGAGGAAGTGCGGCAGCACATTCTGGCGGCGCTCGAGAGAATCGCACGGGGAATTGCCACTGCTCATGGAATTCCACCCTCCCTTTCCCCCATTGTGACCGCAGATGAGAGTGACCACAGTCCCGCGCTGTATAACGATCCCCAGCTTACGGCACGACTAGCGCAGGTCTTCAAGAAGGTACTGGGCCCGGACAACGTCGTGGAGTTGCCTCCCGTCATGGCCAGCGAGGACTTCTGCCGGTTTGCTCTGGAGGATCGCCAGATTCCCATCTGCCAATTTTCCTTGGGCGCTGTCGACTCGTCTAAGCTTGCGGACAGCCGCCGCACTGGCGTGCCTGTGCCCGGACTGCATTCGAGTTTGTGGGCACCCATTCCCGAGCCCACGCTCCGCACCGGCGTGAAAGCCATGTCCAGCGCAGTATTGGATTTGATGAAGCAGTAGGAGGGAGGGAAATCCTGATGAGGCTAATTAAACTGGAAATTCTCGCATTGTTCCTGATGACTCTGGTGACCACTTCCGCATCGGGACAAGGCCCATCACCGGTTCCGGCAAAACAGACGGTGATTCACGCGGCAAGAATCCTGGATTTGAAGACGGGACAGATAATTCAAGATGGGGTAATTGTTATCTCCGGCGATAAGATCGTGAGCGTGGGTCAGGCTAGGGGTGTAGCACCCAGTGCCGGGACAATCGTCATTAACTTGCCCACGGCCACCGTGCTTCCCGGCCTGATCGATGCTCATACCCACCTGACGTTTGGCACGAATTTCGGCTACGAAACGCTGGGAATCTCTGTGCCGCGCGAGGCGCTGATCGGCGCGCGCAACGCCCGCGTCACTTTGGAGGCCGGATTCACGACCGTGCGAAACGTGGGCGCCCGCGGCTATGCCGACGTGGCTCTGCGCGACGCGATCAATGCCGGTGATGTACCCGGGCCGCGCATGCTGGTGAGCGGTCCGGCGCTTGGAATTACGGGAGGCCACTGCGACGAGAATCTGCTCCCCTTCGAGTTTCACTTCTCAGCCGAGGGCGTGGCCGACGGCGTGGAGGGCGTGCAGCACAAGACTCGCGAGGTCATCAAGTACGGCGCCGATCTGATCAAGATCTGCGCCACCGGCGGAGTGCTTTCGAAAGGCGATGACCCGAACGCCGCGCAGTACACTCTCGAGGAAATGAAGGCCATCGTGAACGACGCGCACCGCCTGGGCCGGAAGGTCGCTGCCCACGCGCACGGAGCCCAGGGCGTGATCTGGGCGTCGGAGGCAGGCGTGGACTCCGTCGAGCATGGGCACTTGATGAACGACGCTGCCATCGCGACCCTCAAGAAGAACGGTACTTATCTTGTGCCGACGCTCTACCTGATGGACTGGCAGCGGGAAAATGCGCGCACGGCGAATCTGCCGGACTTCGCCAGGCGCAAGATGGATATGGTTTCGGAACTCGGAAAAACCAACGCTAAAAAGGCATTCGAGGCGGGCGTGAAGATCGGGCTCGGCACCGACGCCGCCGTTTATCCTCACGGCCTGAACGCGCATGAGTTGGCGGTCTATGTCAGCATTGGGATGAGTCCGCTCCAGGCGATTCAAACGGCAACCGTCAACGACGCCGATCTGCTGGGCTGGTCTGACAAGATTGGGACCCTCGAGCCCGGCAAGTGGGCTGACATCATCGCAGTAGACGGCGACCCGCTTCAGGACATCACCGTGCTCCAGCATGTGAAGTTCGTCATGAAGGGCGGCGAAGTGGTGAAGAACGAGTACGGAAAGTGATAGGCGCTCATCGCTGCCTGTAGGTCGGAAGATTTTAGGATCGTGTCATCCTGAGAGCTTGTGACTTTTTTGGTTTTTCGGCCGTTTAAGGGCACTTAACTCCCTTTTTATCAGTGCCACTTTTCAGTGAAATTCAAAAAAGTCACACGCTCTGAGCGAAGCGAAGGACCATGGGAAACTGCGGAGATCCCTCGCCGCCTTGAAAATGCTTGTGCCGAAGGCACCTTGGAGTGCGGTAGCGCCAGCTGCCGCCGTTCGCTCGAATTCCAGGGCGGCAGCTTCGCTGCCGCAGTCCAGACCTCGAGTTAGGAGTGCTTAACGTGAAATCCGGGACAATCTCTCTGCGATTTTTCCTTTTCTCCCTGTTTTTATTAGCAATTACTTCACCGCTTGGGGCGCAGGAGGCAGTCAACATTTGGCAGGCGCCGCTGGTGCTTCCCACCTACGAAACGGGTCCGCCTGACCTTGAGCCCATGTTTTATGCCGGACGGGACTATCAGGGCGCGCAAGGCCCGATTTATCCCTATGGACTCTACGATAACCTTCTGGATGTTCGTCGCGACAAGACCTATCAAGCCGGATTTCTCGAGAATCAATACGTGAAGATCTGCGTGTTACCCGAGCTTGGCGGGCGCATTCTCTCTGCAACTGACAAGACGGATAACTACGATTACGGCTATCGTCAAACCGAGATCAAGCCGGCCTTGATTGGAATGCTGGGCGCTTGGATCTCCGGCGGCGTCGAGTGGAACATCCCTCACCACCACCGCGCCACGAGTTATCTGCCTGTAGACCACCGGCTGGTGAAGAATCCGGATGGAAGCAGCACGATCTGGGTAGGAGAGTTGGAACTCCGTCATCGCATGGAATGGGCTGTGGGGATCACCCTCTATCCCGGCAAGTCCTACATGAAGGTGACTACGGTCCTGGTGAATCGCACGCCCTATGTACACTCGTTTTTGGATTTCACCAATACCGGCGTGCACGCTAATGAAAACTACCAAGTCATTTTTCCGCCGGACACACAGTTTGCCGTGTACCACGCCAAAGTTGATTTCGCCCGCTGGCCGATTTCGCACGAGGTTTACCAAGGCGTGGACTACACGCGAGGAGTGGACCTGAGTTGGTGGAAGAACCATACCACGCCCGTCTCCTTTTTTGCCTGGAATTTTGACGGAGACTTCTTCGGCGGCTACGATCACGGCAAGCAGGCCGGGATCATCTGCGTTCAGGACCACAACGTTTCACCGGGCGCGAAATTCTTCGAATGGGGCAACGGACCCGAGGGCAAACTGTGGGACAAGGTCCTGGATAGCCAGGGCGACTATCTCGAGCTCATGTCGGGCAACTTCTCGGATAATCAGCCTGACTACAGTTGGATTCAACCCTCCGAAACGAAGATCGCCGCGGCATATTGGTTCCCGATTCGGGGCATCGGCGGCGCAAAGAATGCCAACCTGAATGGAGCGGTGAATCTGGAAGTGGCCCTCGGGCGAAAGGTCAAGCTCGGTTTCTCTACGACCCAGGAGTTTCGTGGCGCGAAGGCAGTTTTAACCGCCGGGAATCGAACGCTTATTGAACAGAGCATCGACATCTCTCCCGCTAAGGCTTTTGTTCAGGAGGTCACATTGCCGGACGGGATTAGTGAAGAGGATCTCAAGGTTGCGCTGCTCGATTCTTCAAACAAGGAACTGCTCAGCTACCATCCGGTGAAGCTCGAGCCGGAACGCACGCCTCCGGTAGTAGAGCCTCCCCTGGCGCCCAAGGAAATCAAGACCGTAGACGAGCTCTATCACATCGGCCTGCGGCTCGAGCAATTCCACAACGCGGCTCTCGAGCCCTACGCATACTTTGAAGAAGCCCTGCGCCGCGATCCCGGCAACTACGAGGTCAACACCACGCTGGGCCGCCTTTACTGTGAGCGCGGACTGTGGCGGCACGCAGAGGAGGGGCTCACGACAGCTCTCGCCCGGGCCACTCGGGATTACACGCGGCCCAAGGATGGCGAGGCCTATTACTACCTGGGCGTCACACTGCGAGGTGAGGGCAGGAACCGCGAGGCGGAAGACGCTTTCCATCGCGCCTCGTGGAGCGAAGCATGGACGGCCGCGAGCTACGAGCAGCTTGCGGAATTGGACGGACAGCGGGGAGATTGGCCACAAGCGCTTTCCGATCTTGACCATTCACTCGCGTATAACACGCTCAATTGTAGGGCCTGGGATCTGAAGGCCGCAGCGCTCAGACACATGGGGCGCGCTGATGAGGCCAAGGAAGCGGCCAACAAAGCGTTGGCAGTGGATCCGCTTGACTACTGGGGCCTTCATGAGCTCGTCTTGCTCGATGCGAACTCGCACCCTCAGTCCTTCCTGGGAAATAGCGAGCAGGCCAATCTTGAACTCGCCATCGACTGCTTCAACGCCGGATTGGGGGGCGACGCGGAACAGGTACTCAAGCAGCTTGTGGCTGCGAGCCCTGATCAGAATAAAGTGAACCCACTCGTTCACTACGACCTCGGCTACCTTGCGACGCAGTCAGGACAGCCCGCCGAAGCGTCCAAATACTTTCAACGGGCCGCCCAAATGCCGACCGACTACGTCTTCCCATTCCGTCTCGAAGAAGTGAGAGTGCTCGAGGCCGCTATGCAAGCCAATCCGGGTGACGCCCGCGCCCCCTACTACCTCGGAAACCTTCTTTACGACCGGCGGCCTGACGTTGCCCTCGAAGAATGGGAAAAATCAGCCGCGATTGACGGTTCCTTCTCGCTTGTGCACCGGAATCTCGCGCAGGGCTACGAGCAGGTGCAGAACGATACCCCCAAGGCTATTGCGTCCATGGAAAGGGCTGTCGCTTTGGATCCGAACAATGCCCGCTTGCGGTTCGAGCTTGACATGCTCTACGAGGCCGGTAACGTTTCACCGCAGAAAAGACTGGCTTCGTTTGAATCCAACCCCACGCTGGCTGCGAAACGCTCGGATTCCATGACCCAGGAAGCGAAGGTCTACTTGCTGGTGGGCCGGTACGAGCAGGCTCTTCAATTGCTCAAGACTCACCGATTCCACAACTGGGAAGGTTATGGCGACGTTCACGATGTGTACATGGACGCGTGCCTCCTCGCAGGCGAAAGAGAATTACGCGCCGGCAAGTACGACGAGGCCTTGAAAGGTTTTCAGGCAGCTCTCGAATACCCGGAGAATCTCGAGGTCGGCAAGCCGTACCATGAAGGCCGCCTGCCGGAGGTTGACTACTGGATGGGCATGGCCTACGACAAGCTGGGAGACGGTGAGAGGTCCCAGGAGATGTTCCGGAAGGCAATGGCCGCGCTGAGGCCTGAACTAACGCGAGAGCAACCAGAAATGCTATATTTCGCGGGGCTGGCGGCGCAGAAGCTGGGCCGGTCCGTGGATGCAGCACGTTTCTTTGACGAGCTGATCGACAAAGGTGACAAGGCGCTGGCCGAGCCTTCGAACGTAGACTACTTCGCCAAGTTCGGCCAGAGGCATTCCAGCCGCCTGCGCCTCGCTGAAGCCCATTATCTCATCGGCCTGGGGACGTTGGGAAATGGTGAGGCAGCCAAAGCTCGGGGCGAATTCCAGGCGGCGCTGAAGCTGAATGTGAACCATCTTGGCGCCACAACACAGCTAAGTTCCGCAAGCGCACAAACCGTGGCCTCAAGGTGAAGCACTACTGCGGCTTTGAAAATGATTGCGGCGAAGGCACCGTGGAGTGCGGCAGCGCCAGCTGCCGCCGTTCGCTCGTGTTCCACTGCGGCAGCTTCGCTGCCGCACTCCATGACACGGTACCCCAAAAGGCCGCAACATTTCTGTAACATACTCTTCACGCCAGGGTAACCTGCATACCACACACTATTCTGAGTAACCTGTGTCTTCAGAGGATGGCTCTCGCAGGTGACGCTAACCCCAATGTTAACCTTCGCTTAATTCTCTTGTAAAAGAGC
>JBELAJ010000128.1:0-17978 GCA_049508935.1 Terriglobia bacterium
GTGGTCGTGCTGGGCAAGACGGGCCGCAACTTTGCTGCCGGCATGACCGGCGGAATCGCTTACGTCCTCGACGAGACCGGTGAGTTTGCAAAGGTGCGCTGCAATCGCGCGAGCGTGGACCTGGAACCCGTTATCGATCCGAAGGATGCTGACCTGATTCAGCTCCTCATTGCTCGCCATGCGGAGTTGACCGGCAGCCCACGCGCCAAGTGGATCCTTGATAATTGGGATACCATGCTGCCGAAATTCGTCAAGGTTTTCCCGCATGAGTATAAGCGTGTGTTGGCTGTTTCAACCGCGTCGGCTATCGTAGCGCCGATCTTTAGAGCCTGCCCTGAGCGGAGCGAAGGGTCGGCAGGCTCTACGCCGGCGGATGCCGACCTGAAGGTCGGCGCTACGCCGCCTGGCGCTGGCGAGCAGGCTGTCGTGGCGCCGGTTACGCGGGAGGCGCTCCGTGGGTAAACCAACAGGATTCATGGAGTACACGCGCGAGGTTCCAGCGCGCCGGCCGATCGCGGAGCGAATCAACGACTTCCAGGAAGTCTACGAGGAATTTCCTGAGCAGAAGCTGCGCCTTCAAGGCGCGCGCTGCATGGACTGCGGCGTGCCGTTCTGTCACACCGGCTGCCCGCTCTCGAACGCCATTCCGGATTGGAATGACCTGGTTTATCGCGACCGATGGCGCGAAGCCGTTCGAGCCCTGCACGCCACCAATAACTTTCCCGAATTCACCGGGCGCATCTGCCCGGCGCCCTGCGAGACTGCTTGCGTTCTGGGTATTAACAGCCCTCCTGTAACCATCAAAAATATTGAGAAAGCGATTATCGAGCACGCATTCCGCGAAGGTTGGATTCGCCCCGAACTTCCTCCCCACCGCACCGGCAAGCGCGTGGCCGTGGTCGGCTCCGGGCCTTCGGGCCTCGCCGCCGCCCAGCAACTGAACCGCGCGGGACATTGGGTGACCGTGTTCGAAAAGGCCGATCGCATCGGCGGCTTGCTGCGCTACGGTATTCCGGACTTTAAGTTGGAGAAGCACATCCTCGACCGTCGGCTCGAACAGATGACTCGGGAAGGCGTGGTATTCAAAACTCGAAAGTACATTGGACAGGATGTTCCCGTGGAAGAATTGGGCGGCGAGTTCGACGCCATTCTGCTGGCTGGGGGCGCGGAGAGCCCGCGTGATCTCAAGGTGCCAGGACGCGAGCTTGAAGGCATTCATTTCGCCATGGAGTTTCTCCCGCAGCAGAACCGCCATGTCGCCGGTGATGCGGTGGCCGGACAGATCCTGGCCTCGGGAAGGCACGTGGTGATTATCGGCGGCGGGGATACCGGCGCTGACTGCCTGGGCACCGCCCACCGGCAGAAGCCGAATTCAGTTCATCAATTTGAGATCATGCCGATGCCGCCCGTCGAGCGTTCGCCCAGCACGCCCTGGCCGCTCTGGCCGCTCCAGTTGCGCTCCGAGAGCGCACACGAAGAGGGGGGCACTCGCGACTGGGCCGTCGCCACCACCAAATTTAGCGGCGACGAGAGTAGGCGCGTGAAGCAATTGCACGCGGTTCGAGTTGGACAGCCCCCCAAGTTCGAAGCGATTCCGGGCTCCGAATTCACGCTCGAGGCGGACCTGGTGCTGATCGCGATGGGGTTCCTTGGCCCCGTCAAAAATGGCATGCTCGAAGCCCTGGGCGTGAAACTCGACGCGCGAGGCAATGTCGAGTGCGATGCTAATCACATGACTTCCGTCCCCGGCGTCTTTGCCGCCGGCGATATGCGCCGCGGCCAGTCGCTGGTCGTCTGGGCCATCGCCGAAGGCCGCAAAGCCGCCCGCGGCATCGACAACTACCTCATGGACGAAACCCGCCTGAGGTAGCGCCAAACGGCGTTCGGCTCTGGATTGGGGAATCCATTAACGAAACATCCGCGCGTCAAACTTAAACGGCTTCGGCTGCTGGAATTTGACTCTTGAGAAGTCCGCGTGCGCAGGGTTCAGCAGGACATTCCACTCTCCGCGAATAGCGGCCGACGGTACAAGCAGTGCCACGGTTCGACCGGCCGCGATCCAGTCGTCCCCGAAAGGGCGGAGCGACTCATCCCTGGTCTGGTACCAGCGCGCCGGCAGGGCTTTCAAGTCTAGTCTTTCGACTTCAACCGTCTCCGAAAGCTCGCCTTCAATTGAGACAAGGTCTCCCGGCCGCAGGTTCGGCTCCAGATTAACAAAGGTCTCAACGGCGGCGAGCGCCAGCGAAGTAGAAGCGTAGACCATCCGCACTCCGCGGCTGTTCCAGCGACCGCCGTAGAGTCGCGCACCCTCCCCGCTCGCCGCCTCGGCAACGTAGCGACGCCGGCATATTCGCCAGAATTTCATTAGCTATACACACCGTAGGCAATGCGACCTAGAATGTCCTCAACTGTTCGGGCGCCGAGGTCGGTGTCAAGCTGATCCAGAGGCAGTTCGCCGCCTAACGCGCGGTTCGGCGTAAGAAGCCATTCAACCGCCTTGCTCTCGTCTCCAATCATTTCGATGGCGTTGGCGTACACCCGAGCCAGGCGGGCCGTTCGGTCTGACTCGGCAGCCGTCAGTCGGGCTCCGCGGCTCAGCCGGCGAGTCAGCGTGCGCCGCGCGATGCCGAGTTTTCGAGACAGCGCCGCATTGCCGACGTCCAACCTCTCAGCCAGCACGGTGACAGTAGTCGCCGGCAGCCCACGGCGGACCAGTCGTGCAAGATCTTCGGTCCTCTTGACTGCTTTTCCGAACACCTTCCGGCCGCCCAATATCTCGGCTATCGCTTTGGCTTCCATCTTGGCCTCCTGGCTAATTAGGATACGCCATTTGGCCACAATGTGCAAATGGGTCCCCAGCGCAATGCCCTCCGGTCGCCGCCGCTACCCGCCCCACCACGTGAACGACCCGCGCTCTGTGCTATACTTCCTGATCTATAGGGTTAGGAGACGATCATGTCGGAATGGCAGCCGATGCGGTATAAGGACTATGACTGGATCGTGGCCGATCCCCGGCTGTTAGGTGGCAAGCTGGCGGTCCGTGGAACCCGTTTGTCTGTTTCGCTGATCCTCGAATGCCTTGCGGGGGGGATGTCGTTGGATGACATCGACGAGTCATTTGACCGAGCTTTTCCTCATGAGGCTTTGTCTGAGGTTCTAAAGGTCGCCGCGGAGCTTACGAATTCTGTCCATGTGGCTGCTTGACGCGAACGTGGATGTGCATCTGGCCCCTATCTTGAATCAGCGGGGCATCCCTTGCGACACAGTCGCCCGGCGTGGTTGGAAGGTCCTATCCAATGGCGAGCTAGTGGCGACGGCCTTTGCCGAGGGCTTTCGCTGTCTGCTCACTCGGGATCAGTTCTTTGGCGAGTCAGCCTCGCAGGCGCTGAAATCGTTTCCAGAGTTTGCTGTGGTGGTAATCACGCTGCCGCAACAGCGCTGGACAGAATACTGCCAGCGTTTCCTGGAAGCCTGGACCGCATCTCCCATACAGCCTACTCCCGGTCGTCTCGTCCATTGGCCGCGGGTGCCGGAGGCTACATAACCTGGGCCGAGGCGCTGGGCGCTTGCTCAAGACGACAGGCTGTCGACGACAGAGTACCGTCATGAATCGCAGGGAATTTCTGTTTGCCACTGCAGGGATCGTGGGTTTGGGTGCTCCCCCCGAAGCCACCCCAATACCCATTATTGACACCCACATCCATCTCTTCGATCCGACGCGCCCGCAGGGCGTGCCTTGGCCCGAGAAGACTGACCCAGTCCTGTACAAACCAGCTTTGCCCGGGCGCTACCGGCAGGTCACGAAAGGGCTGGGCATTGTTGGGGCGATCGAGGTTGAGGCGAGTCCCTGGCTCGAGGACAACCAATGGGTGCTGGATGTTGCTGCCAAGGACAGGATTATTGTGGGCACGGTCGGAGACCTCGAGCCGGGCAAGCCGGACTTCCGCAAGAACCTGGACCGGTTTCACCGCAACCCGCTGTTTCGTGGGATTCGATACGGAAACCTGTGGAACAGGAATCTTGGAGAACAGTTGTCACGGCCCGAGTTCACTTCCGACCTCAAGTCGCTCGCGGATGCCAATCTGGCTTTGGACAGCGCAAACCCCGACCCGGCGTTGATTGAAGCCTTGGTGCGGCTCACGGACCGCGTTCCGAGCCTGCGAGTTGTGGTCGATCACCTGCCGCAACTCGATCCACCCGCTGAAAAACGTGCCCGCGACGTGTACGAATCCAATTTGGCCGAGTTGGGCAGAAGGCCACAAGTCTACGTGAAAGTCTCTGAAGTCCTGCGCAGAGTTGACAGTCGTGTCCCCACCAACCTGGATTTCTACAAGCCA
The DNA here is from genome assembly GCA_049508935.1 of Terriglobia bacterium. GTDB lineage: Bacteria > Acidobacteriota > Terriglobia > UBA7540 > UBA7540 > CAVROP01. Next base: position 4,338 of record JBELAJ010000128.1, read on the forward strand.
CGCCTGGATGAAATCTGGGAGATCTTCGGCGAGGACCGGCTGCTGTACGGCAGTGACTGGCCGAACAGTGATAAGTGGGGCACGTACCCGCAGGTGTTGAGCAGCGTACGCGATTACTTCAACAACAAGGGCAGGGCGGCGGCGGAGAAGTTCTTCTGGAAGAATTCCGTCAAAGCGTATCGCTGGGTAAGACGCGACTCAACTCAGCCGGCGTCTTAGTCGTAGGGGCGCGCCTGCGTCGACGAAGTGACCCCTCACCCGGCCGTCGGCAGCTGATGAAAACGCCGCCGCCGGCCGCCCTCTCCCCAGGGGAGAGGGCTGTCATTCTAAGTTCTGACTCCTGACTTCTGACTTCTGACTCCTGACTCCTCCCCTACGTCCATCGGAACCAGCGCAGCGCAAGCAGATAGGAGATGCCGCCCCAGAGGACCATGATGAGCAAGCGCGACCCTTGGGTCGCGAGCGAACCGCCCTCGAGAATCATGGAGCGGAGAGCATCGTTGAGCGCGGTAAGAGGCAGGATTTTGATCAGAGGCATCAGCACGGCGGGGAAACGTTCGTAGGAGAAGAAGACTCCCGAAAAGAGCCACATCGGCATCATCACCAGGTTGATGAGGCCGCTGACGCTCTCGATTTTCTGGGCGCGGCTGGCGGTAAGAAGGCCCAAGCCGCCGAAGCACAGCGCTCCCACGCCACTGATCAAAATCACGGCAGCCCACGAACCCATCAGGCGCATGTGAAATGCCAGAATCCCGAAACCAAGCAGCAGCACAAGCTCGATCAGCATCAGAATCAAGCGGCTTGAGGCCAGCGCCAGAAGAAAATCGCCCCGGCGCATTGGCGTGGCCACGAATCGCTTCAGCAGTTTTCGTTGACGCATCTCGACCAGGGCAAAGCCGACACCCCACATGCCGGAGTTCATCAGGTTCATGCCGAGCAAGCCTGGGATCAGGAAATCGATGTATCTCGCGCCGGGCTCGCTGGAGGCCTTTTCTGACGTTGGCACGGGATCTTTTCTCCCGGAGGCGGTTTGCAGGGCGTCATTCACTATGGCGCGAGTCAACACGCTATCCGGGCGCGCCGGATCAAGTCGGTACTCGAGGCTGCCAGCCGACTGAGGGATCACCACCAGGTCGTATTTGCCCAGCCGGAATAGATTGAAGGCGATGGACTCCGGAAGCACGTCCGCCTGAACCAAACCCTTTTGAGGGGAGGCCTGCAGCATCTGGAGTGTACGCTCGGCATCCTTTCCGGCTACGATGGCTGCGCGGTGGACCTCCGCAGGCTTATTGCGAAAGGCAATCCCCAGTCCCAGGGCCAATAATATCGGGAATCCAAATACCCAGAAGATGACCTCTGGCTCGCGATACATCTCTTTCTCCCGCGCAATGAGCAGGTGCAGGTAACCCGCCCAACGGCCGTTGACAGGCGCGAGGGCAGGCGTCTTCGCAGTCGGCGTAACGGGGACCGATTCAGTGCTCAATGTACTCATGATTCAGCCTGCTCTGTCATTGTCGCCCCCGCGGAAGCGGGGGCCGATCGTAGGTCCAATGGATTCCCGCTTCCGCGGGAATGACGTGATTTTCGACTCTCAATCCTCCCGCAGGTGCCGTCCGGTGAGATGGACGAAGACGTCCTCGAGGCTGGCTTGGCGAGTCGTCAGGCGCAGCAATCGAGCCCCGCGTTTCTGCAAGGCCGCGAGCAGCGCCGGGATCGTCTCATGAGTCTCGCGCACGCTCAGTATCACACAGCCGTTTTCCTCATGGACAGCCTCGACACCTGGAAGTGACCGCCACCGCTCCTTCGCGCCGGGGTCATTATCGGTCGCATCAAATTCCACCATCTGACGCCCGCCTAACTTCTCGATCAACTGGGCGGGCGTGCCGGATGCAATGGTCCTGCCGTGGTCGATAATCGAAATGCGATCGCAAAGCCGTTCCGCTTCGTCCATGTAATGGGTGGTCAGCAGGATGGTTCCGCCGCGGCTCTGGAACTGGCGGATGGTCTCCCAAAGCTGCCGCCGGCTTTGCGGATCCAGGCCCGTCGTGGGTTCGTCGAGAAACAGGATTTTCGGGTTGGCCATGAGCGCGGTGGCTACGGCCAGCCTTTGCCGCTGTCCTCCCGAAAGCTTGCCGACCCAGCTATTTGCCTTTTCGGTGAGGGCCATCTCCTCCATGACCTCGTCGGTCGAACGCGGCCGGCGATAAAAACTGGCGAAAAGATCCAGCGTTTCCCGCACCGTCAGCTTCTCACCCAGGCGAGTTTCCTGAAGCGAGATCCCCAGCACCTCGCGCAGTTCGCGGTTGTGTGCGTTCCAGTTCTTTCCAAGGATCTCGACCTCGCCGGAGGTCTGAGGCAGCAACCCCTCGAGGATCTCGATGGTGGTGGTTTTCCCCGCACCGTTTGGGCCCAGCAAGCCGAAGCACTCGCCACTCAGGATTTCCAAATCGAGTCCCCGCACCGCTTCGACGTTGCCATCGTAAGTCTTCACCAGATTGCGACACCGCACCGCTACGCCCATACTTGCTATCATACCGAATGAAATGGTTTCAGGGAAACAACCGTGGGAGTGGGCGGCTTCCTGAATTGCGCTGTAGCGCTGACCTTTACGGGCTGCGGAAAAACAGGTCCACTCGTCATTCCGTGCGCAGCGAGGAATCTCGCTCTGGTTTGTTTTCAAAGCACGGCGAGATTCCTCGGCGCCCGCGGCTCCCCTGAAAATCACCATAGCCGGCCAGCGTAGGGGCACGCCATGGCCTGCCCCTACGTGAGGATGCCGAGGGGATTTTCATGCACTCGGGTGGGCCACAGGCCCATGGGTACTCCTCGGAATGACAGGCGAAGGGAGCTTTTCCCCAGCCTCTTTGGGCCAGCAACTGCCGGCCTTTCGCTCCGCTCAAGGCAGGGTCTGAAGGCCGGCGCTAGTTTCAAAGTAGTTCAGTTTGTTTAAGACCTGGCGTAGGGCTGGACGCGCTGCGAAGTCTCGGGAGGGGCGGCAGAATCCGGCCCACGGTGTGAGCCCTGGGCGATGTGAACTGTCCTTCACCGCCGTCCCATTCGGCGCCCACGCGGGGGAGGGGTTCCCGCGTGAGTGGAACGGGGTGAGGATTGTCCTGCCCCGGGCTTTCGGCCTGGGCCGTCATCTACCGCCCCTGGAGGGGCAAAACCTGTATCACCTGCCTAACCGTCAAACTTACCTTACACGCTACAGATTTGAACTGACATCCTCTGGAATCGAAGGCTGCAGGTCCATCATGCTTCGCTTTTGCTGCTGCGGAAGGCCCGAGGGGCTCCGCAGTGGATACAATCCGGAATGATGAGTGAACAGCCAGGTTGCGAGTTCCAGGCGCGATGTTACACCAACTTTCTCGACGATGGAACCCAGGTGGTTCTTGACAGTTTGAATCGAAATCTTCAAGTCCCCGGCAATCTCGGCGTTCGAAAGTCCCAGGGCGATGCGAGCCGCGACCGTCTTTTCTCGCGCCGTCAGCGATTCGGCCGGTCGTCGGGTTTTATCCTTCGTCGACAAGGAACGTTGAAAGACTTCAGGGTTCAGAGGGGTACCCTCCTCGCAGCCTTCGCTGCTTCGCGCTCTTTTAGCCATCGGCAGAAAGCGATGAGGAGGTGAGTCGTTCTTGCACAATTGACGAGTCTCTACTGGTTGTGTTGCCCGCTATTCTTGGAGAATGTGTTGTACCCTGGCGGCAAGTATTGGAGACCCGGAGGATTGCTCGACTCGCCCGGGTCTCCTCGCATTTCGATCAGTGCGCATCAGAGCGTGTCGCAACTTCCTTGTTAGCGCCTTTGGGAGCACTGACGTAGCCTTTGATCGAGTTTTGGCTGACTTGGTTGATCACCAGTTCGTAGGGCCGCTTTGAACCGCTGACATAGAAGAAGATCGGCTCATTGATGGTACGGTCTTTCTTCTCGACGCGGACGTCGTCGACCATCATCGCCAGGTTGAATTGATGCCGTTTCACATTGGTTTTGGTTACCGTCAAGCCGACTCCCGCCACCCGCGCCGGGGCCTTCTTGGTCGCTGTGAACTCGTAATAGTCGCGTTCGCCCAATTTACGGAGGGTATCGATATCATCGTGATTGCGGGCAATCAGGGTGCCCATTTCGCTGCGGGCCATTCCCAGGTCGGAGCGCACGGAATCGACAGCTTTCTTGGTATTGTCAAGGTCGGCGCGCTGGGTGGTAAGGTCCTGGCCGAGCGCTCCCACCTGCTGCTGGTCGGCCTTCAGAGCCAATTGTTGCTGAAGCTGATCGGCCCGCGCCTGTTCGTCCTTCTGTAGTTGAGCCACCAGAACCCGCGAGCGTTTCAGTTCACCGCCGGTTGCACCCAGGCGCTTCGCTGCGGAGTCCAACTCGTCCTTCAGCGCGTCGAATTGCTGCGCGTTTGCGTTTTCGATGGCGCTCAGGCGGCTGGCCAGTTGGTCCTGGAATTCAGCGGCTATTTGCTTGTGAGCCTGAGCTTGCTGTGCTTCCAGCGCATCGCGCGTTGAGTTGATTTTGTGAATGGAATAGATCTCACCGGCGACCAACGCCGCCAGAACAACAAGTATCAATAGAAACTTGCCTTGCGAGCCCGATCGTTCCGGCTCGACGACATGCACTTCCTTTTCAGGAACTTCGTCAATTGCCATTTTGGTTTTCTCCTTCTCGGGACGTTATTGCTCCGTTCGACTGGCTACCCGTCTTGTCCCCGCGGATGGGAAAGAGCACGCCGAATGCCACTCCTGCGATTTCCTATCCCGCTGAAACATAATCGCTAAGCGGCAGCTCAGGCTGCCGGGCGGTGGCTCGCCAAAGCAATTCTTACGCTTCGGATGCAAAAACTTCAAGTAAAACCCTTAAGTCAGCGAGGAAAAACCTGTAGATCGGAGCCAAGCATCCCGGCAGTCCACCAATCGAAACAACTCTACGGACCCTTCTCTTCTCTGCGCCCGAGGGTGACACACTACCGAACGGTTCGATTCCTTCGAGTGATACGGGAGATTCGAGAGGACAGTGCCAGCGCCACAATGCGCGCAAGGACTTTCTGTCCCTTATCCCGCTTCCGGACTTGGCAAGAGAGTGTTCACCGCCACACAATCTAAGCTATAATTAAAAGCAAAAGGCTAGGGGAAGCACCACCCAGCACAGGAGCGTCGAGGAGCAGGAACGATGAGCTATCTTGTGGCACCCTTTGAAGTGGCCGCCAAAGGCTTAGAGGCGCCGGTTAAGGTTCACTTCGTCCACCTCTTCCCCGCTATCGCCACCCGCCACAGCGACAGCATGGATGCCGTTTTCTTGCTGGACGGCCGAAAGGCGACGGTGGCGATCTCCTGCGCGACACTCTCCCAGTTGCGCGAGCGCGAGGGTAAGAGTTTGACCGACCAGCAGTTGGCGGATATCGCTTCCCTGCACCTGCGCCGCACCCTCGAGCAAGGCTTCGAGGCTACAGAGGCGGAACTTTTCCTCAGCGGCGAGCGGCTCCGGGCGCTGGGTCATGAGCTCGGGTATCTTTAGGGTGTTGTCAGACTCCCTGCGCCAGGTGTCAAATCGGCCGACTCGATTGCCGTCAATCTGCGGCGACCTACTACAAATTGCCAATTATCAATTAGCGATCAACATTCCCGAAAAGAGAGAGACCCGTCCGGCTCAGGGCTTATCAGGCAGGATTGTGGGGTTGCTATATAATCCCGGACGGGTCGGTGGGCTCGTTGGTAGCAGTTGGCTGCTACGAAACTCTTAAGGGGCCGAAACTTACTTTGCATCGGCGGCCCTGATTCAACTTGGACCGGCGACGTTAAGTTCTCTTTCGGCGCCTGTTTTTTGCGTCGCGCCGGGGCGTTATCCAGCAGGGATAGTGCCACGGCTGAGGCTTCGCGTCCTCCTTCGTCTGTGCGGTTGCTGTCTTAGCAGTCGGGTGGCCGCTCCAGTCGGCGCGCCTAAATACCTGCTTCCTTTGTACGTTCCGCCTATGCCGCATATAACATAGCTCAACCGGCGAGGATGTCAATAGATTTCGGATTGGGCCTCTTCTTTATTACATTAGTGTTAAGATTCGCGCCTAAAGGGCACTCAAGCGGCCTGCGTCTTACCCTGAGGCGCAGGTCGCAGCAGCCCTCCTGTGGTCGGCAAAAGGCGGCCACCAGGGCCGCCGCTACGCCGTTCCGGACGCGCTGAAAGGACCGCCCTGCGCCGTCCCAGTCCTGGGCCTCCTTATGTTGGCTAGTGATTTACTTTAATCAGCACGACGCCGTGGGGCGGCACACCCGCTGAGAACTGGTCAGCGATCGTGCCGAGGTCTTTGTGAGCCCACAGGTCGCGAACCGCCGGCGAACCTTGCAATCCAAGATCGGCCCAGCGGACTGCGATGGTCGCTGCGGCCTCGCCACGATTGAAGATGGCCACAGCCATGGAATTGTCGCTAAGGGGCCTTGCGGCAATCACCGTGGATCCTTGCTCGAGGATCTTCTTCACAGGCTTTGCGTCGGGATCCTGGTCAATTGCGATGACCTCCCGATTCATCAGGATCGCTTTCGTTTCGTCGCTCATGGCGCGAAGGTCGTTGCCGGCCAGCAGCGGCGCTGCCAACAGCGACCATAGGGCCATGTGCGTGCGGTATTCGTCGTTGCTCATGCCGCCGTTGCCCACTTCCAGCATATCGGGATCGTTCCAATGGCCAGGGCGGGCATAAGCGGCAATTGCGAACTGGCGGAAGCCGATCTCCTCCATGGATTTCCAGTGATCGCTGATGTCCCCGGTGGTACGCCAGAGATTCCCGCCCACCTTCGTTCCCCAATTCCAGACGTCCTCTCTTCCGTACTGGCATAGGCCATAGACGATCGGCCGGCCGGCTTTGAGCAGCGCATCGCCCATTTTTTGATAGACGGCTTGCGTATCCTCGTCCTTGTAAATGCGCCCCGCGCTGCACCAATCGTACTTGAGGTAATCGAATCCCCAATCCGCGAAGGTTTTGGCGTCCTGGTCTTCGTGGCCGTAGCTGCCCTCGTAGCCCGCGCAAGTTTTCGGCCCCGGAGAAGAATAGATTCCAATCTTCAACCCTTTGGAGTGGACATATTCGGCAAGCGCCCTCATATCCGGAAATTTGCGATTGGCGGTGATGTTACCCTGCGAGTCGCGCTGGCCCTGCCAGGTGTCGTCGATGTTGATGTAGATATATCCCGCGGCCTTCATCCCCGTATCGACCATCGCATCCGCCACGCCCCGCACCACGGCGTCGTCGACTTTGCCGGCAAACTTATTCCAACTGTTCCAGCCCATGGGCGGAGTGCGGGCCAAGCCGTTGTCCGGCACGTCGTGCAGCGATGGAAGCGGGAGGCGGGGCGGAGGGAGAGCGGCTTCCGGTCTGGTGCGCTCCGCGACGCCGGTCAGAGGTTCACGCCCGGGAAAGTTCACCGTCATCGAGATCTTGCCGTCCGCCACGCTGCCTTCGTAGGTGACGCGGCGTTCCTGCCCGCCAAACCGCGACGCGACGACCAGATGTAATTTGCCGGCGCTGAAGGTGCCCTCAGTGATCGGGAATTCGCGGAAGCCCGGCAGTATCTTGCCCGTCACGTTTTCGCCGGACTGCTTGAGGTCCAGGAACGTCTCGCGGTAGTTGCCGTCTCCAGTCGGTATGCGCAGAACCCAGAAACCGGTCAAGTCAACCTGAGCAACAAGGGGAAGAGGCCTGAACAAAAGCAAGGTAAGTGTCAGCAGCGCTCCACTTGCCGCAAGGCGCCGCCCTGGTCGGACACATAGTTGTGCTGAACGCTTCATATTCCCTCCCTGCCATCGAATCATTGTCTGGTGGGGCTCATAGTACGTCTGAATCCGAGCCGTTGCAATTCATTCTGCTGTGTCCTGAGTTGAGAGAATTTGGCATTTCGCTTGTACTTTCTTAGATTTGTGTTAAGATTGGTGGCCAAATAACAACATCGGGTGGTTCTACTATGAGCATTGGAACGCGCGTGATGCAGATTCGTAGCCAGAAAGGCATTAGCCAGCGCCAATTAAGCGAGCGGTGCGGCATTGCCGGGTCTTATCTTTCGCGAATCGAAAACCGTCACCTCGAACCTCGGCCCAAGACTCTTCGCAAGATAGCGGACGCCCTCGAGGTGCCCGTGGCCGAGTTCTTCCAGGACCACGCCGAGAACCTTGCGGGCGTGCAGTGCGTGGTCACACCCTCCGGCAAGTGCCTTATGGACCTGATCGGCGCCAGCCAGGGAAAACCTCCCCAGCCGGGGGCTGAAAGGTACACGGCCCGCCATCTGCGGCTGATTCGTCTGGCGGGTTATCTCATTCAGAGTGGAGACCGGCGCCTGCTCGACGCGCTGGACGTGTTTCTCGGGGCATTGCTCAACAGCGACTCGAGTCAACCGGACCGGTTCAGGCCTTACCTTGCGCCGCCAGGACCCGAGTCCCCCCGCATCGGCGAGGAGTCGGCGTAGCCCTCCCACCACCCCCAACCCCTCCTCACTTGAGGAGGGGAGCACGAGAATCCACTTGTATGAAGAGGGAAGTAGCAGATTCCCCTCCTTGGGTAAAGAGGGGAAAGGGGTGGTTGAGCCGCGGTATTCCATCAGTCTTGTTCCGTCAACCCAGGGTTAACTGGCTGCTATTTTGCAACCTTCTCCAAATCCTCCGCCGCTTCATTGATGAGTGCGGCCTCGGCCGTGAGTACTCTTCCTACTTCGACAATCCCTTCGTCAGCCAGTTTCCATTTTTTCTGCTCGATGGACTCCCGAATCGCGGGCATCGTCTTGACCCCATAGCCGGTGTAAACCCCGGGGGCATAGATTTCGTGCCTGTACCAGGGGCGCCCGGGGAGGCCTTCGGAGCTGGTCAATTTTCGTTCGCTCTGGATCAGCAGAGCATTGAGGGGGTTCAAGGATGCGCCGGCCAGAGCCGCCCCGCCATTGGCGTTCGCCTTCTCGAGCGCTTTCGTGTAGCGCTGGGCGCTTTGCGTCAACGCATCCATCGCGTTGTCCAGGGGGGCAAAGTTCAAATAGGGCGGGACCTCCTCACGGGGGGGAGGGATAAAGGTCTTTTTCGGGTCGGAAGTGGCCGTGAAGACGCCCTCCTCAATCTCTCGATCGAGCTCGCGAGCTTCATCCTGCTTGGTCTTCAGAAGCTTCTTCAATTCGTCCCCGTATCGGTGAATGGTGTCGGCGAAATCGGAGAAGTCGAAGGGCAGGAGATCGGCGTCCGCCAGCCGCATGACCGCTGTCGCGGCGGTCTGGGCCAGGGCGCGGCCATAGACAAAAGTTGTATCACTAAAGTGAGTATACCAATAGAAGTCATCGTAAATGGAATGGTATATACCCCCGCCGTCTTCTCCTCCGTAGCCGAGGTTGAGCGAGGCGACGCCCAGGTGATCGACAAACACGCCATAGTCGGAGCCGGAACCCAGGGCGCCGACGCGCAAGTCGGGCCGATCGCGCGCTTCCTGGCGTTCTTCCGGGGTGGCAGCCTCTTCGATGCGGCGAAGCTGGCTCCGCTTCCAGACGCTGATCTTCTTCTCCGGGTCATCGATATCGCGCGCTACCCCGTTGATGAATTTCTCCAGGGAGTGTGACCCTTCGGCGTATAAGTAGCCTCGCCCGTTCGAATCGGAGTTGAGATAAGCCACCGCCTTTTGCGTGAGCTCATCGGCGTGCTCCTCGGCCCATTCGGTCGAGCCGATCAGCCCCGGCTCCTCACCGTCCCACACGGCATAGATGACGGTTCGCTTGGGTTTCCAGCCCTGTTTCAGCAATTCACCGAACGCGCGCGCTTCCTCGAGTTCCGCGGCTGTGCCGGAGATCGGGTCTTCGGCCCCATTCACCCAGGCGTCGTGGTGATTGCCGCGCACCACCCATTCGTCCGGGCTGTCAGACCCGTCAACGCGCGCAATTACGTCGTAGAGCGTCTTAAGATCCCAGTTGGCTTTGACCTTCAGATGCACTTTGGTGGGACCAGGCCCGAGGTGATAAGGGAAGGGAAGCGCGCCGCGCCACTGCGGAGGCGCCATCGGCCCTCGAAGCGCCGCGAGCAAGGGCTGCGCGTCCGCATAGGAGAGAGGAAGCGTGGGAATCTTCGTGAGCGTCTGAACGTCTTTCAGCGGCAGCCGCTTGGCATCTTTGGTCGCTCCCACTCCGGGCGTCAGCGGGTCGCCGGTATAAAGAGTGTCGTCCATGACGCTGCCGCGCTGCACGCCATCCGGGGGGCGAAAGGGGCCGCGCGGGAAGACATCGCCCTCCTGATAACCATCCCCACTCGGATCGGAGTAGATCAAGCAGCCCACGGCGCCGTGCTCAGCCCCGACTTTGGGCTTGATTCCCCGCCATGATCCGCCGTAGCGCGCGATGATAATCGCGCCCTTGACGGATATTCCCAGCCGCTCCAGTTCTTCGTAATCCTTGGGCACGCCGTAGTTGACGTACACCAAGGGGGCCGTAACGTCGCCATCCGCCGAATAGGCGTTGTAAGTGGGGAGCTGCTCGTCGTGCTGACCGGAGGTTGGGTCGTCGGCCACGGTCGGCTCTTCCAGCTTGGCCTTGAAGTGCGTCGGCTCGAGCATTTCAACCACCCGCTCTTTAGGCGTTGGGAAAAGCACGTCGAAGTTCTCGATGTGGGCATCCCAGCCCCATTCCTTGAAACGGGAGAGAATCCATTCCGCGTTGTCCTTGTCGTAGGGCGAACCAACATTGTGCGGGCGCGCTGATAAACGCTGCATGTAATTCCGCAAGTTGTCAGGGGAGGGTATGGAACGGAGCTTCGACTCCCAGTCTCGCTCCCTCTCGGAGGAGTTCGAAGAGAAACCTTGCAAGGTCACAGGTTCTTGGGCGGGCGCGGCAAAGAGCGCAAACGCCGAGAGCAGTAACAACACAGTAATCTGCCAACGATGCATCAACTAGCCTCCTTGTGGGATTTCGCTTGAGAGTATATCGCATTTTGGATGCGCTGGCGCATGGTGGCAGCAGTTAGCGAGTTTAATGACGATCGTCGGAAGGGCGGAGCTTCAGAGTTTGTGAGAGAACCTCATTCAGGCTGTCATTCCGGGCCCTTCGCTGTCATCCTGAGCGATCAAACTCAACCCGCGGTTCGTCCTCCCAACGACGCAGGCGTAGCCGGACTGCGAGTGGAACCCAAATGGAACCATTTCGGACAAAGCGTCATCTAAGCTAATAACTCAACTCGATGACTACCTTGGGGAGGTGGGCAGTTATGGGACAAGCAGTTTGCCCACCTCCTCCTTCCTGCGGTGCGGCTCCCGTTAAGGCGCTTGAGCAATCCAGTGTCACACACTCGACCCAAGTTCTCGGCGTAGCCATCAAAGCAAACTCGCCGTTTGCCCACTCCACGACGCAGGCGTAGCCGGAACTGCGAGTGGTGCGGCGTGGGGCGCAGGCTCCAAACTGCAGCTTGCGTTTACCAGTTCCCTTGAGTAGAATTCACGCCTCGGACGAGTGAATCACCAATGCTGTGTAGGTGGGTGCCTCGCCGTGTTCAAGACAGCGCGATTCAAGATTCACAATCCTAGCCGCCACAAGAGGGCGATGCTCACGTATGTCCTCACTCACTATCACTACACGCTGAAGCGATTGATCGAGGACGCCCTGGCCGCTCGTGATCTCCTGAACAGGATCAGCACTCCTGACAGGCGGGGAAAGGTCCGAGTCAGCCAGTACGCACTGAGCCGCCTTCTCTACACGCTTGCGCCAAAGGGATGGTCTCTCGCTCCTCTCAGGGATTATCTGATTGGTGACGCCGCTGCAATGTTGCTGAGTCATCTCAAAAAACAGGAAAAAGGAAAGCACCTGTCCAACCCACCCACGCTTTCTGGTCTTGAACCGATGACTGGATCGGCGGCTCAGCAAGCGTATGCCGAGTTTGCAACCACGGTGGAGTTTCCGCTCAAGCCGCAACAGATCGAGAAGATCGAGGACATGCGGGACTCAGGGAAGACGCGGGTTGCAGAGCGCATTGAGAAGGTCTACCAGAACTGGGCTGCTTCGAAGGCTGCGGGTGAGATCATGCGCAAGATGGACTCAGGTATGGGAAGCAAGGGAGATCGCCATGACGCTGAAGAGAACCGGGCGTTTTGATTGGGAACACCTCCTCGCCGGGATGTCCTACGGAAAGACCGTCCTGGAATCTAAACCAAAACGCTACATCTACAGGCAGGGTGACCCTGCCGATTCCGTGTTCTTCCTCCAACAGGGCAAGGTGAAACATTCGGTAACGTCGAAACAAGGCAAGGAAGCGATTGTGGCGGTTTTGGACGCCGGTGATTTTTTCGGCGAGGGGTGTCTCGCCGGTCAGCCCTTGCGCATGGCAACGGCAACTGCGATGACTCATTGCACGCTGGTCAGAATCGAGAAGCCTGCGATGGTGCGCATGCTCCACGAGCGGCACGACGTCTCGGAACTATTCGTCACGCATCTGCTCTCCCGCAACATCCGGTACGAAGAGGACCTTGTTGACCAACTCTTTAATTCGAGCGAACTGCGGCTGGCTCGAATTCTCTTGCTGCTCTCGCATTTTGGGAAGGAAAGTCGAGCCGAAAAAGTCCTTCCCAGAATCAATCAGGAGAGTCTGGCACAGATGGTCGGCACCACCCGGTCACGCATCAGTCATTACATGAATAAGTTCAAAAAGCTGGGCTTCGTCAATTACAACGGCGGGCTTACCGTCCACCGTGGCCTCCTCAGCATCGTCCTGCACGACTAGTGGTGTTCCAGCCTAATGAGACAAGATAGGGTTCGTTAAGGATGAGGAATGTCGGCTGCCTCCGGCTCTCCTCTTCACTCACGTTTGCCTTTCCGCTTAACCATTTCACGGGCCAACGATATCAGCAACGACCTGTCCTCGACGGCCATCTGGCCGAAGAGTCCCAAGAGGGTCCACTCTTGCGCCCCGACCGGAATCCTTCCAGGGAAAACGGGGGCTTCCGGCTGGCCGTGCCCAACCCCTTTTCCTCAAGAATTTCTGCTCATCATCTGGTCGTTACCCCAAGGTTGGTGGAACGGACCTGTTCAGTGGCGTTCTCGTCTGGCTTATTCTTGGCCCACCGAAACCACCGGTCGTCTGGAATGAATTCCAGCCTGCCTTCCCCATGCTCGACGAATTTGCCATAGTTTTCCCAGTGGTGGCGCTTGGCATCGAATACGCCCCTCACCCATTCGAGTTTGAGGCCCAGTTGCTGGGCCGCTTCCTCCATGGTAATGGGATTGTAAAAGAAGCGGTTGCACACAATCTGCTCAAGCCATTTGTGAATGGGCTTTAGTGGGTCTCGCATGGTTCTCTCCTTTCCGGGCTACCAATCCCAACAGTCCGCCACCCAATACAACCCCTCGGGGTACCGGCTCCGAACTGGCGAGGTCCAGCGAGTGGCCGGAAGCATAGACCCCCCGATGTGCGTTGTCAAACGTGTTAATCCGGAGGGCTGGAAAGCCCAAGACAGCAGCCTTGGCGACCGTGCGAACAAACGTCGGCGTGTTGCCCCGCTCCACTGCCCAGTGGAGCCAATGTTGCAGTTCCGGGTCGGTGTGGGGGGAGGCCATGACGGACAGTCAATAAACCATGACCAAGGCCGCTTGAGCGCTCCCGGCAGACGCATGCTGCGACTTCTCAAATGATCGGTCTACGCTGGAATCGGGCAAA
>JBELAJ010000129.1:0-33121 GCA_049508935.1 Terriglobia bacterium
GAGCCAGAAAAGTCACTCCTCGGGCACCCCTGAAGGAGCAAAAAGGTCGGAGTCCTGCTCTCAGAGAACGGCGGATAACAAAAATGCAAGTTTCACAAACCGTATCTCCGACAGGCTCCTAGGACGTTACGTTGTCTCTGATCTTCCGGCCGGCACTTACAGGGTCAAGGTAACGTCACCAGGATTCAAGACCTCAACGCAAGACGGGATCGTCTTGGAAGTTGCGGCCAAGCTGTCCCTTGACTTCCACCTGCAAATCGGAGCCACGAGTCAATCCGTCGAAGTGGTTGGCGCGGCTCCTGTACTTGCCACTGAGGACGCCGTTACCGGCCAGGAAGTTGACCGATCCCAGATCAATGATCTGCCTCTAGTCGACCGCAATGTCCTCGACTTGGCTTTCCTGTCTCCAGGCGTCATTCAGGTGCCAGGCTCCTCGTACGGTTTTGGCACCGGAATGAACTTCGTCTCGAACGGCGGCCGCAACGACACGTCTGAGCTTCTGGTCGACGGCATTTCCGCGACCAGTTATGAGCCGAATACCGCCATCTACACGCCCCTCTTCCAGCCGAATGTGGACTCCGTGCAAGAATTCAAGATCATGCAGAACAACTACTCGGCGGAGGAAGGCTTTTCAGGCAACACCTACATCAACATGGTGATGCGTTCTGGAACAGACAGTTTCCACGGCGACGTTTACGAGTTCTTGCGCAACAAGGACTTAGACTCCCAGAACTTCTTCGCCAACGAAGCAGGCGCCCCGCTTCCCTCGCTGCGGCGGAACCAGTTTGGCGGCAGCGTCGGCGGCCCCATCCGAAAGGACAAGACCTTCTTCTTCTTCGACTTTGACGGTGTCCGCGAGGCCAGCGGTGACCAGCGCGCGGGCGGTGTTCCTTCCGTCGCCGAAAGAGCTGGCGATTTTGGCGAAATTTGCACCAACCCCAAACAAGGTAACTCGACCTTTAACACCCAGGGCATCTGCAACAACTCGAACTACCAACTGTGGGATCCTTATTCAGGTTACTACAGTGCCTCGACCCCCGGGCGCGTTCTGACAGTCCCAGTTCCCTTCAACAACATGGCCACGTTCAAAAGCGCCGGCAATCCGAATCTGCCCGCACAGTATCAAGTCCCTGCCGGGGCCGGCAACCTCATTGACCCTGTAGCTTCGAAGATGATGTCGTACTACCCGAAGCCCAACGTCAACGTCGGAAACGCGAACTACAACCCTTACAACAACTTTGCCGTTTCGGGTGTCGACACCGACGGCAACAACCAATGGGACCTCCGCATTGACCAGCGCTTCAGCGACAAGATCAACTTCAATGCCCGCTACTCGATGAGCTCGGGCCCCTATCAGGGACTCAATTGTTACGGGAACGCGCTGGATCCCTGCACGCAAGGCCCCGGAGTCGGCGGCTCGCGGCAGGTGGCACTGAACACGAACTACGCGATCAGCCCGGCGACAGTGTTGAGCGTTTCGTTGGGATTCACGCGCGGTTTGTCGGATACGAAAGGAATCGCCAAGGGCTTCCCCAGCTTCAGTCCTGTGACCGATCTTGGCCTTCCTTCCTACATCACCACCGATGGAACGATCGCGGCGCCGAACTTTTATATGTACGGTGGATACGTCAGCCCGAACGGACCTGAATCGATCGGCGCCCAGCCTTGGTCCGTGTACAAGAACGGCAACCAGGTCTATCACCTGCTCGCAACTCTCACGCACGTCCGCGGACGGCACGAGCTGAAGTTCGGGGGCGAGTGGCGCGTGCAGCAGCAGAACTGGTTCCAGGATGGAGCTCCGGGAGGCGTGCAGATCGAACAGCAGTATGGCACCTCGCAGTACCCGTACTGGGGCGGCGGCGATGCCATGGCTAGCTTCCTTACCGGTGTGCCCGATCCTACCACCTGGGGCGAGTATGAGATATCGCCTCATTTCAGCACCCAGAACTACCGCTGGGGCGGCTTCGCGCAGGACAACTTCAAGGCAACCAAGAAGCTCACGGTCAATGTGGGGTTGCGCTACGACCTGGAGATTCCGCGCACCGAGCGGTACAACAAGGAAAGCTGGTTCGATCCAACCCTGGCCCAATCGATCAAGCCCACAGCGATCGACGCTGCGACATGGCCAAAGGCGCTTGGTGCTCCGCCGGATGTGACCTCGCCGGTGGGGGGTCTGGTGTTTGCCAGCAGTGCGCAGCGCCATAACGTGAATACGGCCTTCCACGATTTCGGCCCTCGCTTGGGCATTGCCTATCGGCTCCGCGAGAAGCTGGTGATTCGTACCGGCTACGGCCTGTTCTACAATCCCACCACGTTCGGCTCGCAAGGCGCCGGCGTGACGGGCAACGAGGGCTTCCAGGCAGTCACGAATCCCGTCCTCACGATGAACAATGATGGCTCGACGCCTTGGGGACGCGTCTCGAATCCTTATCCGACCGGTCTGCTCTTCCCCACGGGCTCTTCGCTAGGAGGCGCCACCAACCTGGGCCTCGGCGTCACCGAACCACTGCGTACCGAAAACATCCCACCCTATACGCAGACCTGGAGCGCCGGCTTCCAATATGAACTTCGTGGAGGCTGGCTGATTGACGCGAACTACCTCGGCACCAAAGGAACCCACCTCTACTTCTACGGCTCGGGTTCTCTATCGACCCTGGGGCCCTGGGTAGAAAAGGAGGCCACCAACCCGGCTTTAGTAACGGGGCTGAGTACGTACGTCGCAAATCCGTATTACGGGGTAATCAACTCGCCCGGTTGTAGCATATGCGCGCCGACCATTCAGGCCGGCCACCTGATGCAACCCTTCCCGCAGTTTAATGGCGCCTCCGAGACGGATTGGCCTGTTGCCAACTCGATCTATAACGCCTTCCAGTTGAAGATCGAGAAGCGTATGTCGCACGGACTGAGCGTACTGGCGTCGTACACTAACTCCAAGTCCATCGACGATGCCTCGCTGTCCACTAGCACCGGCTGGATCGGTGGATTCTCGTCGTTGCGCGATCCCAACAAGCTGACAGAGGAACGGTCTCTCTCCGAATGGGACATCCCACAAGTGTTCGCGGTCAGCTACATCTGGCAAGTCCCCTACGGAAGAGGCAAGCAGTTTGGCAGCAAAATACCTGCCGTCCTGGATTACATTGTGGGCGGTTGGCAAACCAGCGGCATGTGGCGCTTTGACGATGGCCAACCCATCAGCATTGGCGTCACCGGCGCCGAGGCTCCGTGGGGGTACGCAGCTTCGTATCCCGATATGAGCGGCCGTTTGGGGAAAAATCCCAAGTCAGAATGGTTTACCAACGGCTACTTCGCCAATGCTAAGGCAGCACTTTACGTGCCGCCCAACTTCACCGTCGGCAACGCACCTCGCGAACAACCCAACCTGCGCGTGCCGGGGACGAACAACGCAACTCTGGCCCTGTTCAAAGACATCCCGTTGAACAAAATGCGTGAAGGAAGCAGGCTGCAAATCCGGGCGGAAGCTTTCAACGCTCTGAACCACCCGATCTTTGGCGGCATCCAGACTACTTTCGGAAACGGTAACTTCGGCCAAGTCACCAGCCAGGTGAATACGCCTCGTAATATTCAGATGGGTCTCCAACTCTACTTCTAACCCGTCTGGCGGTAAGACTTCTGAGGGAGGGGCGCCGCGCCCCTCCCTTTTTTCTTTGGTAAACGTTCCCCAAAATGCCGATGGTGCGGTAGAATGGGTTTTACCTCTTGGCCGGCCCCTCGCACTTGAACGGTAATATGCGTCATCTGTTGATCCTCTGTTTCGCGTCCTCGCTCTTCGTCCCCCCAGGAGCGGCACAATCGCCAAGCAACCAGGTCCCCTCCAGCCTGCTGCACCAAATCGCGGTTGAGTTCCAAGATGGGAAGATCCCGGAGGCCGAACGGAGCCTGCGCGCAGCTCTCCAGCAAGCGCCCCGCGACCCCTCCGCGCTGAGTTTACTGGGCGTCATCCTGGATGCCCAGAAGCGCTATGACGAGGCCGAGTCCGCTTACCGGCAAGCCCTCGCAACGCTCCCAGGCTCGCCCGGAGTCCTGAACAACCTGGGTAATCACTACCTGGCGCAAGGCAAGACCGACCAAGCGCGCGCGGCATTTTTGAAGGTGGTCCTTGCCGATCCTGCTCACCCCAATGCCAATCTGCAATTGGCTCAGTTCAGCGTAGCTGCCAAGCAGGGCGCGGTCGCACTCAAATATCTTGACCGCTTGCCACCGGAAAACCAAGCCTTGCCTCCGGTAGCGATTCTGCGAGCGCAGGCGCTGAAATTAAGCGGCCAGGATACGGCTGCCGGCAATCTTCTCAGAGAAGTCGAGAGTAAAGCCGCCCATGACTCGAACGTGGCCTTCTCGATTGGCGTGACCTTCGCCAACTGGCAGCGTTACACTGACGCCGAGAACGCCTTTACTCATGCCCTGGACGCGGATCCCACCAACTTCGACATTCTCTATAACCTGGGCCTCGCAGCGCAAAATGCGGGGGACCTGCCGCGCGCACAGGAGGTCTATCGGATCGCCCTCCAACAGCGCCCCAATGACGTTGACTGCCTTTTCAACCTGGCGAGCATCTACATGCAAACGGGCCACCCGGACGATGCGATTATGCCCCTGATGCAAGCCCGCAAGGCAGCCCCCGATCGCCCGGGAATTCTCTTTGCTCTGGCGCAGGCCAGCCAGGAGATCGGCTTCTACGGCGACGCGGCCACAGCCATTGATGAGTACCTCAAACTAAAACCACACGATGACGTGGCGCGGCGGGAGCGTGGGTTCTGCCTGATCCGTTCCACGAGCCTCGACCAGGGCCTCGAGGACCTGCGCTGGTACGCACAGAAACACCCCAAGGATGGGCGGGGACTCTACGAATTGGCCATCGGCGAAACGGTGCGCGCGCCCGACCAAGCGCTTCAGCACCTGGACCAGGCGCTGGCCATCGATCCCCAGTTCAATGCCGCCCGCTTCGCTCGCGCCGTCCTCTATTACGAAAAGGGCCGGACCGAAAACTCCATTGCCGACCTGAAACTCGTGCTGTCAAAAGAGCCCGACAACTTCCGTGCGTTAGACGTCCTCGGCCAGGATTACGCGCGTTTGGAGCGCTACCCGGAGGCTGCCGACGTCCTCGGTCGAGCCGCCAAACTCGCGCCCAAGGACGCCAAGATCCTCACCCACTACGCCCACGTCCTAACGCGCTTGGATCGCAAGGAAGACGCGGAGAAGGTGCTGGCGGACTTTCGAACGTTTGCTGCGGCGCAAGGACCACGGCCCAACCGGGGACTGTTCGAGTACCTCAACCTCCCGCCGGAGAAGCAGTACGCGAAGTACATGGAGAACCTACAGCGAAACATCGGTCTTCGCCCGAACGATCCCGCGCTGCGCGTGCAATTGGGCAACACCTACCTCGAGCAAGGGAAACCCGAGGCGGCCATCGAGGCTTTTCGCGTTGCCAGTAAGATGACCTCCGACCCAGACATCCTTGCCTCCTGCGGAAAAGCCCTCGTTGACGATGAGCAATACGCGGCGTCGCGGGAATTCCTGGAACCCGCTGTGGCCGCATATCCTGCTTCAGCCGAATTACGCTTGGATCTTGCCATCGCGGTCTTCAACTCCGCCGGACCCCAGGCCGGGCTGAACAGCTTGGACGAAACGCCCCCGGCACAGCGCAAGGGAGACTACTTCCTGCTGCGCGCTCAAATCCTGGATAGCATGAACAAGCCGGAGGAAGCCGCTCAGGACCTGACTCGTGGCTTCGCCACTGCGCCCACGCGGCCGGACCTCTATTATCAGGCCGCCCTATTCCTCATCAAACACGAGCACTATAAGCAGGCCATCGCACTTCTCGATCAAGCCAACCTGGCCATCGCGGACGCGCCCGAACTGCAACTGCTCCAGGCCATGGCTCATGAACTGGTTCGCGACCACGACACCACCATGCGTATCCTGACGCGGATCGAGTCACGCTGGCCCGAGTGGGCTCTGCCCTATATGATTCAGGGCATCACGCTCGCCATCCGTTTGCGCTCGGCGGAGGCCGAACCGGTGCTCAAGAACGCCATCGCCCTGGGCGCCGATGACGGTATTGCCAATTATTATCTGGCTTTGGTCATCGTAAACAGCAACCCCGAGAGAGTCGAGGAAGCCCACCAGGCCATTCGAAAGGCACTGCAAATGAGCCCGGACGATGTATACGTTCAGTCACTGGCGGGGAAAATCGACTACCTGCGGAAGGATTATCCCTCTGCCTTGGAGCACCTCAACGCAGCGGTGCGCTTGTGGCCCGAGATGACGGAGGCGCACGAAACATTGGCGGGAGTGTATCGAGCTCTGGGCGAAAGAGAAAAGTCCGCCGAGGAACTCAAGGAAATCCTTCGTGTCAAGCAGGCCCATCCCACCGCTGATCAAACGCCGCCCTTCCCGATGGAAAAGCTGCTGTTCTCAGTGCAGGTCCCTTCGCACCCCCCCACGTAGCAAGCCCTCGTAAGTTTGAAATCCCTGAACCGGTTTTCAGATACGTGGCCCGCGGGGCTGCGCCTACTGCCCATTGCCTACTGTACCGCCTTGGCGCGCTCCAACTCGTGTTGCGCCTTGTCGCGAAGCCCCAAGGCCGAGTAGGCTTGCCCCAACGCGGAGTGGGCTTTGGACATATGGGGAGCAATGGCCACCGCCCTCTCCAGTTCACGTGCCGCGTCTTGGGGGCGGTTCAGATAGAGATAGAGTTCTCCCAACGCTTCATGCGCCTCGGCGTAATTGGGAAGGATTTTGATGGCTTGTTCGAAAGCCTGAATGGCCGGCTGCGCTTGCCGGCGGCGGGAATAAACGACTCCCAGGTTAAAAGCCGCCGAGAAGTTTTTCGGATCGAGTTCGAGCGTTCGCTCGAAAGCTCGCTCCGCAGCTTCCAGATCACCCGTCTCGAGTCGCGAAACGCCCAGGTAATATGCGGCGACGGAGTTCTTGGGGTCCAATTCGAGAGACGACTGGTAATATTCTGCGGCGTGGGGAAAGTCGTTCAAGTGAAAGTATTCACCTGCCATGAGAAAACGGATCGTCCCTGAACGGGATCCGGCCTTTTCCGCCTGCTGGAGTTTGCGGAGCGACTCCGCGTAGTGCTTTTGCTCCTCGTCGATGATCGCCGCGGAAACCAGTTCATAAGCCTGTATGCGATCCTTAGGGTCGGGCAGAGTCCTACCGCTGGCGTCCGAGAAAGTTCCCGTCGAGACTGCCACGTATCCAAGGGAGCGCAGGCTTTTCATCAGCGCAGGATCAGCCGGCGCATTTTCACTGGCGGTTCCGCTGGTCGAAGGCGTGTAGCGGCTGACCAGATTGCGCAGGCGATTCCTCATGTCCTGCGCCAGGCCCGGTCGGGCAGCAACGAGATTGTTCAATTCCTTCGGGTCAGTGTGCGTGTCGTAGAGTTCAGGGCGTGTCGTCTCGATATACTTCCAGCCGCGCGCTTGGACGCTGCGCAGTGAGTTCCAACCGAAGTGGAGCAAGGGAGGATAACTTTCCGCGTAAAGGTTCGAGGCGCCGTCGCTCGCGCGCCCCGCCACCAGGCTCAGCAGGCTTCGTCCCTGTACGCCGGCCGGGATCTGGATTCCGAGCCCTTGCAAAACCGTGGGCATCACATCCACCAGTGATACCTCGTCCGGAACGACGCGAGGAGCGTCGCCAGGAACTTTTATGATGCAGACAACGTGCAGGGTGGAGTTATAAATGAAGAAGCCGTGCGTTTTCTCGCCATGCTCCCCGAGACTTTCCCCGTGATCGCTCACTACCACTACCACAGATTTTTCCAGCAGCCCGTGTTGCGCCAGCGCCGCCGTAAGCCGCCCGACCTGCGCGTCAGCAAAAGCGATTTCTCCGTCATAAGGAAGGCCGCGGTAGCGCTCCGCATAGGGGGCCGGGGGACGGTACGGGCTGTGCGCGTCGTAGAGGTGAACCCACAAAAACAGGGGCTGCGGCGGATGGCGGTTCAGCCATTTCAGCGCCTCGTCCACGACCTTGTCGCCGGGACGCTTCATGGCATCCAGGTGCACTTCTTCGGCGCCGGCCAGTTCAAAATGGTCGAAGTAAGTGTCAAAGCCCTGGTTCAGGCCGAAACGCGAATCCAGCACGGGCGCTCCAAGAAAAGCCGCCGTGGAGAAACCGTGATCGTGCAGAATTCCTGCCAAGGTAGCGGTGCCCGGCGGCACTCGATTGCCCACGAAATCGTGTACATCGGTCGCGAGCGGATACATTCCGGTGAGGAGCGAGGTGTGCGCGGGCAACGTGATGGGCACGGGCGTAAACGCCTCGGTGAAGCGCGCGCCCTGCGCGGCAAGCCGGTCGATATTGGGCGTCTCGATCGCGTCGTATCCGTAACACCGCAGGTGATCGGGACGCAGCGTGTCGAGCGTAATCAGAACCACATTGTAAGCGGGGCGCTCGGCTGCCGCGATGGGACCGGGCGTTGAGAGCAGAGCGAAAATCGTGAGGAAGCATGCGCCGGTTTTCTGTAAGACCCGTTGGCTTGCCTTGCTGCTTTGATAATGACTCCCCTCCTCAGCGGGAGGAGGGGCCGGGGGTGGTGGGTAGTTACCGCGCGGCCCAACAACCACCCCTGGCCCCTCCTTACCAAGGAGGGGAATCGTTTTCGTGGTTTCGGGGCGCCCCTCGCCCGACGGGCGAGAGCGCCTGCTTTGAAATAGTCTGTCATTCCGAGCGAAGCGAGGAATCTCGCTCTGATCTTTCGCTCTCCGCCCGCCTGGCGCAGAGCCAGATTCCTCGCTTCGCTCGGAATGACATGTCATCACTGCTGCGAGCCAGTCACTCGACGGAGGCGAGTCGCTGTTATGGAGCATAGTGCCTATCTTACTCCACCTCTGCGACTCCATTCACCATGGCCTGGTGTCTGGCCGCAGAAGTGCGCCGCAGTTCCTGGGAGCGCGCCAGGGCCTTGCCGGCAAGCTCCGGCTTACCCAGCCTGCGGTAAGCCACGTAAAGCTGGTAATGCACGTCTCCGTAGAAATCAAAGGGGGCGGCCTTTTCGAGTTCCGGAATAGCCTGCGCATCTTTTCCCAGGCGGACGTACGCGGTCCCCAGCAAGTCACTTGCTTCAGCCATGTCCGGCTGATAGCGCAGGGCCTTCTGCAAATACGGGACGGCCTTTTCGGTCTCATGCGTTGCTACACACAAGCGCCCCAGCAAACACAAGCTGCGCGCGCGAGAAGGATCGAGCTGCAGGCTCGTCTCCAGTTCCGCCCGGGCGTCATCGTACGATTTTTTGGTCAGGAACTGTTCCCCCAAAGCCTCGTGCAGTTCGGCAGCGTCGGGTTTCAAACGCAAGGCAGCCTGATACTCCTCGATTGCGTCTTTCGAAGCCTCCCGGGCGCTCGCGGCCTCCGCGCGCAGCTCGAGCGCCCGCCACGACTGGGGGAAGTCCTCCTCGAGCCGGTCGTAGCAAGCACCGCCCAATGCCTGGTAGGTCCGCGCCAGCCAGTAACTGGCCTCCACGTTTTCCTTGCCGGATTCGAGAAGGCCTGCCAACGTGTCAGCGGCGCGTTCGTACTCCTGCAGGTTGAACAGAGTTTTTCCGAGCAATAACTGATCCGCTCGAGACGCGTTGCGGCGCGATTCCAGGCGGCGCGCGCATTCAGCATACCTGTGGGCGCGGCAAGGGTCCTCGCCCGCTGCGTCTCCGGCGGTGCCCTGCCTCCTGTTTTGCCAAGCCTGGAATTCCTTGTGGAAGGCTATCCACGCATCGTCGGCCCGAGCCGTCTCACCAGCAGCCGCGTTGAGTGCTGCCAGCAGGAAATTCCTCGCTGCTCCTTCCGGGGAGGCTGGGGAGTTTGCGAGTACGGCCTTTGCGGCGCTAGGGGGAACTTCCGGAAGTCCCCGTTCGAGAGCCAGATACTCGGGAGAGATTTCCCATACCTTCTGGACAGCATCCAAGGCCGCACCGGCCTGGCCCCTCACGATCTGCGTTTCTGCCAAGCCCAGCCAGGCGGCCTCGGACTTTGGGTCGAGTTCTAGCTCGAGTTGAAATTCGGCCTCCGCTTTATCCGGCTTGCCTGCCCGTAGATAGGCTAGTCCGAGAGAAGTGTGCAGTCCCGGTTGCTTGGGGTCGCCAGCGAGCGCGTGCGTGTACTCTTCCGCCGCGTCGTTCCAACGGTCGCGTTGCGCCAGCATGTCGCCGAGAAAGCGATTGCCCCACGGCGAGCCACGATACACCTCCGCGCCCCGGAACGCCATATGCGCGGCGAGATTGACGTAATCGTGGCCCAGTTGAAACCACGCATCCGCCTTGTCGGGATTCAATTTGGCAAGTTCGCGGTACTCATCCGCCGCTCGCCGAAAGTCTTCCTTGGACACATAGCACAGGGCCAGCGCCCGCCGTCCCTCCAGGTTCGAAGGGTCCATTTGTAACGCGCGCGTAAGGACCGGGATGCCTTTTTCAGTCTCCCCCAGCTTGAGATAGTCGATTCCCAGGATAAATGTTGGCCCTGCCAGATCAGGCTTCTGACGCAAGGCCGCGGACAGGTTTTCCGCGGATTGGCTGTATTCTCCCAGCGCATGATAAACGAGGCCGAGATTGACTTGCGCCTCGGCCAACCTGGGATCGAGAGCCAGGACTTTCTTGAATTCTTCCTCCGCCTGCCTGAGTTCCCCGTGGCGTAGGGCTTGCTGTCCCGCGTGGAAGTGTGCGGCCAACTGCTCCTCAAGCGTTTGACAATTTGCGCCACGCGGAGGAATCAGCCAAAAGGCGAGGAGGAAGACAAAGAGTGCGCGGGCCCAAGACATAGGTGTTAAGGTAAGCCGGGTCCCGGAGGGACCCAAGATCATTAGCCGTAGGTGAAACCTACGGGAGGCGGTCGCGCCAGGCATCCATCAACCCCGAAGGGGTTGAATCCCGCCCTATTCGACCCCTTCGGGGTCGCATGTGAGCCGCGGGGTTTGCTCCTGGTCCGTAGGTTTCACCTACGGCTAATCATCTTAATGCCCTTCGGGCATTCAGTGTCAAACACTTCCGCCTTATTCTAACGCCTATGCCGGCCCAGGATCACACGGCACGCAAACCACGTCATTCCCGCGCAAGCGGGAACCATTTACTTTCCCGGTTGCGACAGGCGCGCGAAGGCGCGTCGGTATGGGAGGGTGTTGGGATCGAGTTGGTACGCGGCGCGATATTCTTCGAAGGCGCCTTGGCGGTCGCCTTTTTTCTCCAGCGCCACGCCGAGGTCGTAATGGGCGAGGTGATTGTTGGGGTTCAGTTGCAAGGCCTGCCGGTACTCCGCGATGGCGCCATCTCGATCGCCTGCTTGTCCAAGCATGGCGCCGAGATACACGTGAACCGTACCGTCCTTCGGAGCCAGGCGCAACGCTTCGCGTTCTTCCGAAATCGCGTCATCCCAATCGCCCTTGTTCCCGAGCGCCAAGCCAAGGTTGGAATGCGCAATCTCATCATCCGGGCTCAAGCGCACCGCAGCACGATATTCCCCAATTGCTCCGTCCAAATCGCCCTTTTCCCTTAAGGCCGCGGCGAGATTGACGTGCGCCAATTCATTCTTGGGATCCAAGCGCAGCGCTTCCCGATACTCGTTGATCGCGGCCTGCCCGTCGCCCTTGCCTTCGAGCGTCACTCCCAGAGCAAAGTGAGCGTTGGCGTCATTGGGTTTGATTTGCAAGGTTCTTTCGAATTCCGTCTTCGCCTCGCCGGCGCGGTTCTTGCTGGCCAAGGCAAGACCCAGGTGGTAGTGAAGGTCGGCGGAGTCAGAGTCGTACTCGAGACCCTTGTCAAAGGCGACAATCGCGTCATCCGTCTGCCCGGCCAGCAGCAACGCGCGGCCCAGGTTGAAATAAACGATGCTGAATCGGGGATGCTTCAACTCCAGCGCTTTCTCGAACTCGGGGACCGCTTCTGCCGGCCGGCCCGCCCGCGTCAGCGCGGTGCCGAGGTTATTGTGAATGCGGGCATCATCGGGGTAGGTGGCGAGCAGCTTTTTCCACCCCGTTACGGCCGCATCAATCTGGCCCTGATTCTCGAGTTGGGCCACGCGGTCGATTTCCTTGTACATGTCGACGGCGGGCGTGCTGATGGCCATGAGTTGGTCTGGCGGGATGTTCACAAACTCCGGAATATTCACGGCGCGATTGGCCGCAGTCGCGTTGTCGATAAGAATCGCGGGACTGTCGTTACCCTGCTCGTCGATGTGGGTCAGATACATTTGGGTGTAGGGAGAACGGCTTTTGGAGGAGAAAACCAGCCAATGGCCATTGGGCGAGAAGCTGTGCCAGGAGTTCATCAAAGAGGTATTGCAGCGCATGCGCCGCGGCACTCCCCCGCCAGGCGCAGGGACGATATAAAGCTGGCTGTCGGGACGCATCAACTCCGCATTGCGGCACTTCACCCAGACGATCCAGCGGCCGTCGGGTGAAACCTTGGGAAAACTGTTGCTCATGCCGTTGTGGGAAGCGCCTGCTACCGGCGTCGGCCGGCCGCCTTTGCCGTCATTGAAGGGAACCCAATAGAGATCGTATTGGATCTGGGGTTCCTCCGGCTCATTGACGTGCTCGGGCATTTTCATGCCCGGAGTGTACGGGTCCATCGCCTTCGCCCTGGCAAAGACCACGTACTTGCCGTCGGGGCTCCAGACGGCGTTGGTTTGCACGTAGGCCGGATCATCCGCCCCGGGCAAGGGCTGCTTTTCGCCAGTCGCGCGGTCGTACCAGGCGACGATGCTGCGCGTGGGATAAAACACCTGGAGGAAGCGGTAGTCTTTGAAATTCACAGTGAAGTAGCCGTTGCTAAGGTCCTTCGTCTGGCCCCGGTAATTGGTCAAGATATACTTGCCGTCCGGCGAGACTTGGGACATGAAACCGATTCGAGAGGCCGATACGGTCTTGTCCCGGATAGAACTCCACGAGATCACGTCCTGGTTGCGAATGGTCATTTGCGGTTTGACGGGAATGATCGCGTACAGGCCCTTGTCGTTCGCCGGTCCGTCGAGATCCATCCCCAGGGTCTTACCATCCCTCGAGAACGAATGGCAATTGGCGCAGGTGGGCATGTCCTTGAGCACCACGCGGCTTTCGGTTTTCGAAATGTCGCGTAGCCGCCATTGGATCAAGTGGAGCGCATCCTGGGCCAAAGGCTTGATGATCCCCTTTTCAGTCTCGGATGGCATCAAGGGCACGTCGCGATAGAAGATGGGTGCGCCCACGGGATCCCTGGAAGTCGAAATCTTGACGCTGCCGTTGGACAGAGCATGCTGGCCATTCTGCCCGGCAAACCCACTGATCCTCACCACCGCGCCACCCGCCACGGAATTTCGCTTGATCGCCTCCCACACCTCGGCTTGGGGGATCCAACTGTGCGCTGAGGCCTGCTCCGGCGTCAGTTTGGGCAGTTCATTCGTGGAGGAAACGCAGCGCGGATCAATCGCGCCGATGATCAGACGCTCACCCGAGGACTCGGCGTGCATTCGAGCCGAACCGTCGCCGAAAGTGATATCGATTCGCCAATAGGTGGCGCTGTCCGCAGCGTCGTGCCAGATGAATGTGGGAGGGGTAAGCTCGGGAGGGAAAATCGAACCCTCGAGTGGGTAGTCGATGGTGATTGCGGCCAAGGGCGCCGCCGGGGCACGTGGTGCTGCCTTCGGCTGAACTGCCGCGCACTTGCCCACCAGCGCAAGCATGATTGCGCCCAGGATGAAGGGATAATTCATCTGTTTATAGAACGTAGGGGCGGTTCGCGAACCGCCCCTACAAATCCAAAACGAAAACCGCGGGTGGCGCAGACGTGCCGTTTTTGGGCATGTCTGCGCCTTTCTGGTGCTCAAGCGACGCATACATCCCGACAACAAGCGTCGGGACATATGCGCCACCCGTGGGGATCCGCGCTAACTTACTCCCCTCCTTAGTCAGGGAGGGGCTGGGGGTGGTTGGTCGATGTTCGCTCCTCAACACCACCCCCAACCCCTCCTCAGTGAGGAGGGGAGTTATTGTCGGGGGCGCAAGCCATGCGCCCCCGCCGGGCTAGAACGAAAACCTCAGGGCGAACTGGACAAGGCGTGGTAAGTTGTATTGCGAGCTCACCACGCCGAATTGGCCGCTGCCCAGACTCGTGTTTGGAGCGGAGAACGAAGGGTGGTTGAAGAAGTTGAAGAACTCCGCTCTGAACTCAACCCCTAGTTTTTCATCGGGGCCGAACCGGGTGTTCTTAAAGACGGCAAAGTCCATGTTCTTTTCCCCATCCTCGCGCAAATCCGGCTCCGTGCGGGAATCGTTGCCGCGCGTGAAGGAGGTGGTATTGGCGAAATTCGAGGTATTGAACCATTCACCCAGGCGGGAGGTAGTCGAGCCGGAAGTGTAGGTATCGGGACCGAGTCTTGTCACCCGGCAGCCGCCAATTTCCGGGATCCCGGCCGTGCAAAGCGCGTTGGTGCCGCCGCCGATGTTGAGCGGGAAGCCGCTCTGAAGTGTAACGATGCCATCAATGCCCCAGCCGCTGACCAGTTTATCGGCCACCGGAGACAGGCTGTTCCCATACTTCTGGCCGTGCCCCACCGGCAAATCCAAAACGTAGCCGAGCACGAAGCGCTGGGGAACATCGAACCCATCCAGGCTTCGCTCGTTATGGAGGTTATAGGCGTCCACGTCGCCCCAGGAGGGCGCAGCGTCTCCGAGCCAGTTGATTTCGTTGTTGGTATCACTGATGAGTTTGGAAATCGTGTAGCTGGCGAGGAGCGTCCCACCGTGGCTGAAGCGCTTTTCGATTTTCATCTGGAAGGAGTGGTAGATCGAATCGCGGTCGTCGGGTTCGGCGACCGAGACATCGGAATACTGGGGATAAGGTAGCAGCAACTGCGCCGCGCTGATCGTGGGTTGCGTCAAATTCCCTTGAACCAAGCCATAGTACGGATTGGGAACGGACGCCGTGAGGGCGCTGGCGGCCGCGGCGTTGGCGGGGAGGTACGCGTCCGGCAACTGGTCCTCATCCTGACTATGCATGGGCAAGTGCGTGCCTTTTGACCCCGCATAGGCCACGTCAATCAAGGTCCCGTCAGGAAGCTCACGCTGGATATCGAAGTTCCACTGCTGTGCGTAACCCCCAGGATTGTTGTAAACCGGCGCGCTGGGCCCGTTTGCCTGCGTGTTGATGAAGGCCGGGTCGCGCCCCGGAGGCTTCGTAATCCCGGTGGGGAAGGGATTGTCAAACGTATTGAGGGGCAGCACTCCCGCGTTGTTGACGGTGGTCAGCCACGGGGTGCTGTAAGTGTTGATGAAGAGGTTGTGAGGAGCGTTGTTCCAGGCGACGTCGTCAGGCAGGTAGAAGATCCCGTATCCGCTCCTGATGATCGTCTTCTCAGTGAGCCGGTAGGCGAGGCCAATGCGGGGATTCCATTCGTTCAAAGGCATCTGCTGCTCGGTGCGGCCGGGGCGCGCCGGGGTGTTCACCAGAGCAAAGCCGCCCTTGAGTGAGCTTGGAATGGTCAGTCCGTTGGTCGGGTTGGTTTGACCCGCGAGCGGGCTGGCCATATTGGGTTCCCAATCCACTATTCTGTTAAAGCGCTCCGACCAGTTCCCCTGCAAGTCGTAGCGAACACCTATATTGAAAGTCAACTTGCGGGTGGCCCGCAGCGTGTCGCCAATGTACAGGGCGTTGTAGAAGATCTGGTTCGCCATCTGTGAAGGCGTCACCACGTCGCTGCCGTTATTGCTGTTCGAGCCGAAGCCCATCAGGAACGACGCGAAGCCCTGTCCCTGCGTCGAACCTCCTCCCGCCAAGGTGGAAGCCAAGGGGTTGGCAGAGGTCATTTCGCGGTCGAACGCGTACAGTCCCGTCGGCTGGTTGGTCTGGTAATAGTTGTTGCGCAGCAGGCGGAATTCGTAGCCCATCTTGAGAGTGTGGCGCCCTTTGATGATGGTAAGGCTCGGGGTGGCGCTCCAGGTGTCATCGCCGGCGCCGATCTCACTCCCCGTTCCCGCCGAGCAGAATCCAGACCCCAAAGTGTTATCGCCCGGATTGTTGGATATGCAAGGAATGGGAAGCGGGGTGGAGTTGAACTGATAGGAACCCCATGCGCTGCCCAGCGAGGACATATTAAACCCCGCCGTGAGCGGAGTGCGCACGTAATGGTAACGCGTGTAGCCAAGGTGCAAGTCAAGAATCGTGGTGGGCGAGAGTGTAACCGTGTCGCCCAAAGCGATTTGCTTGGTTTTCACGTTTTCCGTACAGCGGTCCGTACAGATATCATGGAACGGGCTGTCAGGGAGGTTCAGGAGTTTGTAGTAGGTGAACCGCGCCATCACTCGCTGCCTGTCGCTCACGTTGTAATCAACGCGTTCGTTGACCTGGTCAGTGTCGCCGCCCGTGCCATAGGACGTAACGAAATTGTACGGGCTTGTCGCAGTGGGAACGGTGTTAGGGCTAGGGTAATAGCCCATCAGGACTTTGGCAGCCGGGCTGATTTGGCTCGGGGCAATCAGGTTGGCAGTGCCGCTGCCGCCGGGCTCAAGGCCAACTTGCGTCCGGCAGATACCGCCCCCAGCCGAGCAGGCGGTGCTGGTGGTCGGGTCGTAGATGTTCACGTCGCTCGAGGTAAAGTCACCGCCTCTCTCCGCGAGCGTGGGCACGATGCCGTTGGAAAACGTTGCAGAGGATCGTACCCGGTATCCCTCATAGCTCGAGAATGTAAACAACTTGTCGGTGACGATTTTCCCGCCGATGTCGGCGCCAAACTGGTTCTGGGTCCAGGGACCAACGGGAATGTTGTTGGCGTTGTTAAAGTAGTTGTTGGAGTCCAGCACTTTATTTCGCAGGAATTCCCAGCCGCCGCCATGCCAGGAGTTGCTGCCCGACTTGGTGGACATGTTGATGATCCCGCCGGCGGTGCGGCCAAAATCGGGGGTCATGGCGTTGGTTTGCACTTTGAATTCCTGAATAGCGTCTTGCGTGGGGATGACGGTGATGACGTTCAGGTACGAGCCATTGCTGGGGACGCCATCCACATCGACGGCACTCTGGCCGGCCTGGCTGCCCCCCACCTGGAAGTCGCCCGCCGCAAACGGGTTTGCGCCCACCGGGTTGCTCATCGAGGAATTGCCTCCCGATGGCGGGCCTTGCGGCTGAACGCCCGGTGAGAGCTGCACCAGAGCAAGAACGTTGCGCCCATTCAAGGGCATTTCGGTTACGGCGCGATTCGCCACCACTTGCCCTAAGTCGGAACTCTGTGCCTGAAGCAAGGGTGAAGCCGCCTTAACTTCCAGGGTTTGAGTAACCGCCCCAACTTCCATGGGGAGGTCCACTCTCAGCGCGCTACCAGTGTGACAGTAGCTCCGGGAATGGCCGCTCCGGTAGCGTCCAGAATGGTCCCGGTAATGGATCCGTAGACAGTCTGCCCACGTACGGGTGCGCACCAAATAAGCAACACACCCACCGTGAGAAGGACTAACGCATTCTTTCTGAACAACATGCATGCCTCCTCTCGCGCGTTAAGAGTTGTCGACCAACTCAGTGTTCTTGTGGAAACTCACACCGATAGACCTGCCCTGACGCAAGCGAACAAGTCATGGCCCGACGAAAAGCAAGCAGCCCTGGCTTAACAGGGTAAAGGAGGAGATGTTGACTAGCTCAGTGCTTGTGGAAAATTCCTGAGAAGACCTGACGCAATCCGTACAACCCTGACCCAGCAGGGTAAAGAGGCGATCCTTTTTGAGCCGTGCGGGAGTTGACCGCACGCCTTTCCGTCACCGCAAGTCTCGCTATCGCAGCCTGCGGAGTGACTTAACATCTTGGGTACTGATTGACAGCCACCCCACAGTTACTTCTACAAACATGGTGATTCTACTCCCGCAAAAGATAAAATTCAACTAATAACTGTGGCGCTAGCTTTCGATGCTCCGAGCGGCCGGACGGGTTGCAGCAATCTCGAGATTCTACTTGTAGGGGACGGCTTGCCGTCCCCCAATAAACTGGAGGTAGGGTGAGCCCTATCCCTCCACGTTTTCAGAGCTACGCCAAGACCGCTTCTACCCTAACCTCGTGCTGTCCGTCGGAAGGTGGGGGCACGACTGCACCTTCACAGGGCTTGCCGTTCACCCTCAGCACCACGTGATTGCCGTCACCCTCGCGCTTGACGGTGATCTGATAAGCCACTCCTCGGAAGATACGCGTGGCTTTGAATCCCTGCCAACTCTTAGGCACGACGGGCCGAATCTCCAACCCCTCGTAAGACGGACGAATGCCCAGGATCCATTGCGTGATGGCGTAGTAATTCCACGCTGCGGTCCCGGTCAGCCAGGAATTCTTCGCTTCGCCGTGCGTGGGGGCATCGCGCCCGGCGATCATCTGCGAATAAACGTACGGCTCGCAACGGTGCAGTTCGCTGATCGGTTCGCGCGCGGAGGGGTTGATGCGAGCGTAGTAATCGTGGGCGCGATCGCCATTGCCGGCTTGGGTTTCGGCAATCATCACCCAGGGATTGTTGTGGCAGAAAATACCGGCGTTCTCCTTGTACCCCGGCGGATAAGAGGAGATTTCACCCAGCTCGAGGTAGTACTTCGAGTACGCGGGCTGTTGGAGAACGATGCCGTGCTCAGTGGCGAGGTGCTTCGCGACCGAGTCCAGCGCCGCTTGCGCCCGGCCATCGCCGAGTCCGATGCCGGCCAACACACAAAAGCCCTGCGTCTCGATGAAGATTTTCCCTTCCATGCATTCTTTCGAGCCGACTTTGCGGCCGAAGTCATCATAGGCGCGCAGGAACCACTCGCCATCCCACCCATATTTGCGAACCGTGTCCTCCATCTTGGCCACTTCGGCGAGGTAGCGTTGTGCCTCGTCCTCGCGCCCACGACGCCGGGCGATCTCCGCCAGTTCCCTGCCCGCGAGCACAAACAGCGCGGCAATGAAAACGGATTCGGCGACCTTGCCATCCTTGTTCGTCGTGGTTTGGAACGATTGTCCCGGCGTGTCGGAGAAGCAATTCAGATTCAGGCAATCGTTCCAGTCGGCGCGGCCAATCAACGGGAGCCCGTGCGGCCCCAGGAGGTCGAGCGTGTATTGGAAACTGCGCTGCAAATGCTCGTAGAGCGGCTGCTCAGAGCCCGGCGCATTATCGTAAGGGACGGGTTCGTCCAGGATGCTCCAATCGCCGGTCTCTTTCAGGTACGCCGCGACGCCCACGATGAGCCAGTGGGGATCGTCGTTGAAATTGCTTCCCACGTCGTTATTGCCGCGCTTGGTGAGCGGCTGATACTGGTGATAAGCGCCACCGGTTGGCAGTTGCGTGGCGGCCAGATCCAGGATGCGTTCGCGAGCTCGCGCCGGAACCATGTGCACGAAACCCAGCAGGTCCTGGTTCGAATCGCGAAAGCCAAGACCGCGTCCAATGCCGGACTCATAGAATGACGCCGAACGCGACATGTTGAACGTGGCCATGCACTGGTAGGCATTCCAGACGTTGACCATGCGGTTGGTGTGCACGTCCGGCGTCTCCACCTGGCAGATGGCGAGCAGCCCGTCCCAGTACTGGCGCAAACGTTCAAACGCCGCCTCGACGGTGGCGGAATCCAGGTATTTGGCGATAACCGGCTTCACCGTTTTCTTGTTGACCGTCTGCGAATCGGGCGGATCGAACTTTTGCGCCTGCGGATTCTCGTGGTAGCCCAACAAGAAAATGACCTCGCGCGGCTCGCCGGGTCCCAGATCAAGCCTGACGTGGTGCGCGCCGATGGGCGCCCAACCGTGTGCGACGGAATTCGACAACCGACCGTGCTCGACAGCCAGCGGCTTCTCCCAGCCGCGATACGGGCCCACAAACGCCTCGCGTTGCGTGTCGAATCCTTCTGCCGTGCGCGAGCTGGCGAAGTAAGCAAAGTGATTGCGCCGCTCGCGGTATTCCGTCTTGTGGTAGATGACTCCGTCTTCAATTTCAACTTGGCCGATGCTGAAATTACGTTGAAAATTTGTGGCGTCGTCATTGGCGTCCCACAAGCAGAATTCAATGCTCGAGAAGATCGACAAAGATGCAGGCTGAGAACGCCGGTTGGTCACGGTAAGCCGCCAAATCTCGAGGTTTTCGTCTAAGGGAACGAAGTAATTGGTCCGTGCCTCGATGCCTTGGTAGCCCGACCCGATGATAGTATAGCCCAGGCCATGACGGCAGGCGTAGTTCTCGAGACTGTGCCGGGTCGGCTGCCAGGAGGGCGACCAGAATTCGCCGGATTCATCGTCCCGCAAGTAAATGTAGCGGCCGCCCAAATCATAAGGAACATTGTTGTAGCGGTAGCGCGTCAGGCGCCTCAATCGCGCATCACGATAAAACGAGTAGCCCCCTGCCGTGTTCGAAATGATTCCAAAATAGGTCTGACATCCAAGGTAATTGATCCAGGGCAAAGGCGTGTCCGGCTGCGTAATCACATACTCACGATTCTCATCATCGAAATAGCCATATTTCATAAGGAAGGTCCCCCTGTGTTTAGCGCAGACTCCGCGCTACTCGCTGCGGCCACCGGCGGCATTGTGGTCCTGCTCATCAACGAATTCTGGCGATTCCGCCCGTTCTAGGGTTGGGCGTAGTATCCCGTGCGCGTGCGGGCGGTAAGCCCGGGCTTATTCATCTTGACTTGCAGGCTATGGTATTCGTTGGGAGAGTTCGCCGCCGGGGCCTCAAAGGCAAGCGTATAAAAGACTTGGCCATCCGCGAGGCACGCGGCCACGGAGCCGCCGAGGTCATTGCTGGTGTTGAGCACCAGCCCGCCGCTTTGCACGGCGAGAACCTGAAGCGCCAGGTTACCGAATTGCGCCTTATTGGCGGAGCTTACACCCTTCAGGAAGTTTTCATAATAGAACGCTCGAGACATCGACTCGCGAACCCCCGGCTGGTCGACGTTGTAAAGCGTTACGCGACCCTGCCGCAGAGCGCTCGAAAGCTTCACAATGGTGTTGAAAATCTGCGCCTGATTTTTCTGGGCTATCATCATCTCCATCTCTCGTCCGGAAAGAAGGGGCCATCCAGGACCAACCCAGATCACGAGTTTCCTGCCGGGCTGCATAGCCACACCCTCGACGAGTCGATTCAGGGCGGGAACGGAAATCTGAAACCTTTCCTGCGCTCCATACAAGCCCTGCGCTCGGTTAATGATGCGCAGACCGGATTGCGCGGCATCCAGGGAGTTCGCCAAGGTGTTTCCGTCGCTGGTGGCCGCCGACTGGCTCGCTGCCTTATCCGTAAGAACGCTCACGGACATAGGAAGAGGAAGTTCGCCGCCGCCCTGCCGCAGGAATCGGTCGAGCTCTTGCCGCTGGTACGCGATGGCGTTGAAGGGGGTGTTAACGGCATCGACCACCACCACGGATTGCTCCGGCAGGTCCTCGGAGCCGTGGGTTTTGGCGAAGGCGCTAAAGGAGGAAATCGTGCGCGGCTGCTTGTCGTCGAGGACGGTAAAATCCTGCTGCTGCAAGCCGGCCACGGGTTTCCGCGAGTGGTCGGTGACGACGACGTCAAGGATAATTTGGCGGTCGGCGCCCGGCGCCGGTGTGACAGCACGTTCACCCGCGGGCGTGGCGGGCGCTGGCAGGGCGGATTGGGGCTCCCCTCCCTTCCAGGCTGCTCCAACAATCAACACGAGAACACACACCAACACGTATAGGAGTTTCTGGCCTCTGCTTTTCATGGTGCTTTCCTCTTTCGAACATGACGCAAAGCGTGGCGATTAAGTTGCCCAGTCCGGAGCTTAGGCGTTCGGCAGAAATAACCCACCCTTGCTCACCAGATTTGACCCATCCCAAGAAGCTGACGGTCGTGCGGTAGACGCATCCATGCAGCGCAGAACGGTCCAGTAAGAGGGTTGGCTCTGGTTGGGAGGGCTGGGTTGGGCGAGGTCGATGGTCGCGGTAGTCCCGACGAGTAACAACGCGAACGCCTTTCTTACGCAATCCTCTATCTGACGACCGCCAGTTTACCACGTGAGAATGGTACGTCAATAGTGATTGCAAAGCCGGACGGAAAGAGAGACACTCATTCTCCTTAATGCCGGTATTACCCCGAACGGAGACAAAGGCATGCGCGATTCCTCCGCTTAATCCTCGAGCTACGCACCGTGCCGTCGCGCTTGGACCAAAGAGACTCTTCCTCTAAAGAGGTTCTATGAACCTTCATCCCATCGATATTGCGATCATCCTGGCGTACCTCGCCATCTCGGTGCTGGTAGGCTATTGGGTTTCCCACCGCGCGTCACGCGACATCAGGGCGTACTTTCTGGGTGGCAACGTCTTGCCATGGTACGTGCTCGGCATTTCCAACGCCTCCGGCATGTTCGACATCAGCGGCACCATGCTGCTGGTCTACTGGATGTTTGTTTATGGCTTGAAGAGCGTGTGGATTCCGTGGCTGTGGCCGACCTTCAATCAGGTTTTCCTGATGGTTTACTTGTCGGCGTGGCTGCGCCGCTCGAATGTGATGACCGGCGCGGAGTGGATCAAGACGCGCTTCGGCACGGGCCGCGGCGCGCAGCTTTCTCATTTAATCGTGGTCGTCTACGCCTTCGTGAGCATCATCGGGTTCTTCAGTTACGGGTTCAAGGGGATCGGAAAGTTTGCTTCGATATTCCTACCCTGGCACCTGTCGCCCAACCTGTACGCCACGATTTTGATC
Source organism: Terriglobia bacterium (assembly GCA_049508935.1). Classification (GTDB taxonomy): domain Bacteria; phylum Acidobacteriota; class Terriglobia; order UBA7540; family UBA7540; genus CAVROP01. The sequence continues at coordinate 22,629 of JBELAJ010000129.1, forward strand.
GCCATCACGGCCATATATGTAATCAAGGGCGGTATGTTCAGCGTGGTGATCACGGAGGTCATTCAGTTCTGCATCCTCTCGATTGCCTCGTTTGCCGTGGGCATCATTGCCATCTCTAAAGTAGCTCCGGGCACGCTTCAGCATGTTGTCCCGCCCGGCTGGGACCATATCTTCTTCGGCTGGCATTTGAACGTCGATTGGTCCTCGCTGATTGCCTCTGCAAACGCCAAGATCACCGAAGACGGCTACGGCATCTTTGGCTTTTTCGTCATGATGTTGCTCTTCAAGGGCGTGTTGATCAGCATGGCCGGCCCTGCGCCGAACTACGACATGCAGCGCGTTCTTTCTTCAAAGGATGCGCGCGAGGCATCCTTGATGAGCAGTTGGGTGAATATCGTCCTTACTCTTCCCCGCTATTTCCTGATCACCGGACTCACCGTCCTGGCACTGGTTCTCTTCAGCGACCAGATTCGGGGCATGGGAACGAACATGGATTTCGAATTGGTGCTTCCCTACGCGCTGGGCCGATTTGTTCCGACGGGCCTGCTCGGGTTCCTGATCGCCGGTTTGCTGGCGGCGTTTATGTCGAACTTCGCAGCTACGGTCAACGCCGCGCCGCCGTACTTCGTGAACGACATCTACAAGCGCTTCATCAACCCCAATGCGAGCGCCAGAACTTACGTCCGCCTGAGTTATCTGAGTTCCTTCCTCGTGGTGTTGGTGGGCGCGGCGATCGGTTGGTACGTAGCCTCCGTAAATTCCGTGGTGCTTTGGATCGTTTCCGGGCTCTGGGGCGGGTACACGGCCTCGAACGTCCTGAAGTGGTACTGGTGGCGGTTTAACGGCTATGGCTATTTCTGGGGCATGGTCACGGGCATCGCCAGCTCCTTGATTCTGCCTTCGCTTCTCCCCAACATTTCGCTAGTCAGAGGAATTTTGCAGGCGCACTCGGTGAACTCCGATGTGGCGCTCGTCTTCCCGCTCACCTTTGCGCTCTCCCTGGCCGGTTGCCTGGCCGGGACATGGTTGACCAAGCCGGAAGACGAAGAAATCTTGAAGGACTTTTATCAACGTGTGCGGCCTTGGGGCTTTTGGGGACCAGTTCTCGCCAAGGTCCGCGCCGAGGATCCGGGCTTCGAGCGTAACAAGGACTTCTGGCGTGATATGTTCAATATCGTAGTCGGGATTATATGGCAGGTCAGCCTCGTCGCCTTGCCGATGTACGTGGTGATCCAGAAATTCCGCAACGCTGCTGTCACTGCGGTAATCATTGCCGTAACCTCGATTGTGCTCAAACTCACCTGGTACGACCACCTGAAGGATCGAGAGACCTTTGGCCAGACGGGCGGCCGGAAAGGGACGGCGGAGCCAGTAGCGGTAGCGTGAGAAAAGTCGAAAGTCGAAAGTCAGAAGTCGAGAGACGAGAATGTGACCCGATTGAAGCCCTCTCCCCCTTAGGGGAGAGGGTTTTAGTTCTTTCGGTCGCGGAGAGATATGAGCCTGCGCGAACGCATCGAATCCGAACTGCGCACGAACATCCTGGCGTTCTGGCTCGAGCACGCGATTGATGAGCAATACGGCGGCTTCCGAGGAGAGATTGCCAACGACCTCACCTTCGACCCCTATGCGCACAAAGGGCTGATCTTGAACGCGCGCATTCTGTGGACTTTCTCGAAGGCCTTCAGCGTGTACGGCGAGGAGGTCTACCGTCAAACCGCACGCCGCGCCTACGACTACATTGCGCAGCATTTCTGGGATACTGAATACAATGGTGTTTTCTGGCTGGTGGATTATCTCGGCCACCCACTGGAAACCAAGAAGCGCATCTACGGCCAGGCATTTACGGTATACGCGCTAGCCGAATACTACCGCGCCACCGGCGATCGGGACGCGCTTTCCCGAGCGCTGACACTTTGTGAATCCCTCGAATCTGCAAGCCATGATTCGCTCCACGGAGGATATTTCGAAACCTACGAGCGCGACTGGACGCTGGCTCAAGACCAACGCCTGAGCGCGGCCGACATGGACGAGAAGAAGTCCATGAACACGCATCTCCACCTGCTCGAGGCTTACGCGAATCTGTTGCGATGCCAGGACAACCGCCTCCTGCGCTGCCGCCTGCAAGATCTCATCAGGATTTTCCTCGAGCACATCATTGACCATAGGACCCATCACTTCCGTATGTTCTTTGACGAAGAGTGGCATTCCAAATCAGAGCATATCTCCTTTGGACATGACATAGAGGGGTCGTGGCTACTTTGTGAAGCCGCCGAGATACTGGGCGACGACCGGATACTCGCCGAGGTCCGACGACAGGCTGTCCAAATGGCGCAAGCCGTCCTCGACCAGGGGGTCGATCCCGATGGCGGGCTGCTCTACGAAGCGGACCCAGGCGGAATTATTGACACCGGCAAGGAATGGTGGCCGCAGGCGGAGGCGTTGGTAGGTTTCCTGAACGCTTACCAACTCTCCGGCCGAGAGCATTTCCGTCAAGCCGCCGAGAGGAGTTGGGAATTCATCGAGAAATACATCGTCGATCGCCAGCACGGCGAGTGGTTTTGGAAGGTCTCACGCGAGGGCGTCCCCAGCCAGGACAAATTCAAAGTCGACCAGTGGAAATGCCCGTACCACAACAGCCGGATGTGCTTCGAAGTTATGGCAAGATCGTAGGGGCGGCCCCTGTGGCCGCCCGCCAGCGACCACAAGGTTCGCCCCGACGTAGCGGAGGATCGGACATGAAGAAGGCTGAGTACAAAAAGCGCATTGAGGCACTGTTCAAACAGCACGAAAAGCTGGTCATGCGCAAAAATCGCAAAATCGAAGGCGGCAACGGCGTCTTCGACCGCTACGCATTCCCGGTGCTCACCGCCGGGCACACTCCGGTCTTCTGGCGCTACGATCTCGACCAGAAAACGAATCCGTACCTGATGGAACGCATCGGCATCAACTCGACGTTCAATGCCGGCGCGATGGAATTCGGCGGCAAGATTGTGGCGTTGGCTCGCGTCGAGAGCGTGGATCGAAAATCGTTTCTAGCCGTGGCCGAAAGCCCCAACGGAATCGATAACTTTCGATTTTGGGATTACCCCGTCCTGCTGCCGGAGACGAGCGACCCCGACATCAACGTCTACGATATTCGCGTGGTGCGCCACGAGGATGGCTGGATTTACGGGCTCTTCTGCACGGAGCGCAAGGACCCGAAGATGCCCTCCTGGGACACCTCCTCCGCCGTCGCACAATGCGGCATCGCCCGCACCAGGGACCTGAAGAACTGGGAGCGCTTGCCGGACTTGAAAACCCAATCGCCGCAGCAGCGCAACGTGGTGCTCCACCCCGAGTTTGTGGATGGCCACTACGCGTTCTACACTCGTCCTCAGGACGAGTTCATCCAGGCCGGCAAGGGCGGAGGGATCGGCTGGGGTCTGGCGGCAAGCATGAATAACGCGGTGATCAACGAGGAGACAATCATCGATAACCGCGAGTATCACACCATTAAGGAAGTGAAGAATGGCCTCGGGCCCCCGCCCATCAGAACCGATCGGGGCTGGCTGCACCTCGCGCACGGGGTGCGCAATACGGCGGCCGGACTGCGCTACGTGCTCTACCTGATGCTTTGCGACCTCGGTCGCCCTTGGGTCGTCACTCACCGCCCGGCAGGCTACTTTCTTGCCCCGCAGGGTGAGGAACGGGCGGGGGACGTGTCGAACGTGGTCTTCAGCAACGGCTGGGTGGCGCGCCCCTCGGGACAGGTTTTCATCTACTATGGCTCGTCGGACACCCGCCTTCACATCGCTACCAGCACCGTCGACAAGCTTCTCGATTACGTCTTGAACACACCCGAGGACCCTCTGCGCAGCTACGCCTGCGTCGAACAACGCTGCGCTCTGATCGACAGAAACCTCAAGCTAATGAGTTCCCTTCGCAAACGCGGAAGCAAAAAGAGAACCAGGTAGCGCAAACCTAGTTTTCGCGGTCCGCAGCACGTCCCACGGTTGAACAGAAGTTCGCGCGCACTAAAACCACGGCCCGCGCAACCAAGATCCTCTTGAAGTCCGGGTACGTTACACTTACAATGGGTATTGGGGAGCTAAAACGAGTCCACAAGTATCCACTATATCCAGCGTCCGGTGTGCCGGGACGAGGGCCATCCAGCGTCCCGTTAAGCCGGGCGCTGTCCCGCTTCACTGGAGAAGTCTCCGGACGGCGGTTAGACCGCCGACCTACCCCCCCTGCCTAGTGTATTTTCTGATAGTTTCTAAAAGGAAAAAGTGATATCTTTCAATCGCAAGCGGAAATGAACCCCGGCGAGTCCAACGGCGGCCCATGGCAATCACTTGACGCCGTATTCTTGCAGCGTGACCCTGGGCGCCGGAGTTGTTCATCGGCCCCGGTACGCCGGTACCGCGCGCGAAGGAACCGGTTTCACGATCGATGAAAGGGGTGGCGTAGTTACTAAGGGGTCAAGGAGCAGGGTGAAGGTTCGGAGCTGGGAAGCTTTGCAGGGTTGTTGAATCCCTACATGCGGTCCAAGAACTGTTTCAATCCTTAGCCCTTCAGATTTTGGGAAATTGCTCCTTGGCATGGGGTGCAAAGGGGAGTGGTGAGGTTCGCAAGGACCTCGACAGACTCTCACAAGCCCGGCTTGAGGAATGCTGTCTGAAGAGGCCGCCGTTATGGGCTGCCCAAAATCTGGAGGAGTAAATGGCTCAGAGATTATTCGTAGGAAACCTTCCCCGCAGTGTGACCGACAACGTGCTCAGTGAATTCGTCACCAACGCTGGGTTTCAAGTTGTTTCCGCGACCGTCATCCGTGACAAGATGACAGGCGAATCCCGAGGATTTGGATTCGTCGAACTCGCCGAGGAAGAAGACATGCAGCGAGCCATCCAGGGACTTAACGGCCAGACCCTGGAAGGGCGCCCCCTAACCGTGAATGAAGCCCGTCCGCAACGCGCCGGATTCGGTGGCGGCGGCGGTGGTGGCGGTTCGCATCGGGGTGGTGGCGGCCGCATGGGCCACAGGCGTGATTACTAACGAGTTTCCCCCGGTTAGCTGGATCACCGCATATCTTCTCTAAACGGCACCTGTCAGCGAGGCGTTGCGCCCCATGTCCAGCAGGCGTATGCGGGGCTGGAACTCTGCCCGAAGGCGGAGCAGTCCAGAAGCCCGCTTGCTCCAACCACACTTAGCAGGCTGCGAAAAAGGCGCAGGAACGGCTTTACGCCGCCCTGGAGGTCTGGAATAATTGAGATTCGAGCGCTAAGGTGAATGTGAGAGGCGTGGAGTCTAGCACTATGGATTATTCCGGAAGCTGTGCCGGAACAACTTTTTCCGGCATGGTCGTTCCCGCCGAAACGGGAAACCAGTTTGCACACCTCTGCCGCACTGCGGTGCATACCATCGATGCACTCTTTCAGGGCTACGACCACGCGCCGCGTGCTGTGGCGCGTGTCGTGGCAGGTCTTGGACTGGGGCTCTCTCTCTTCCTTTGGACGGGCTGCTCGGCGAAGAAAGCGGAAACCCAAGGGCTACCTCCCGACTACTCAGCGCCGGTGACTACCGGAACGGCGACTTTAGCGACTGTGCCTGTTCAGGTCCATGCCATTGGCAATGTCGAGGCGTACGCAACGGTTTCAGTGAAAGCGCAGGTGGCGGCAAGGATCGAGAAAGCGTCCTTCACGGAAGGCAAAGATGTGCGCAGAGGCGATCTACTGTTTACCCTGGATCGCCAACCATTTGACGTGGCGCTGCAGCAGGCGGAAGCCAATCTGGCGAAAGACCAGGCACAACTGGAGAACGCCGGGGCGGAATCGGATCGCTACAAGGAGCTTTTCCAGGAGGGCATAGTTTCGAAAGAGCAGTACGACTCGATGCGCACCAACGCCGATGCCCTCGCCGCTTCCGCGCGCGCCGATAAGGCAGCCATTGACAAAGCGCGGATCGACCTGAGTTATTGCGCAATTCAGTCGCCCATCGATGGCCGGACGGGCGCCGTGCTGGTCCACCCCGGGAATCTCGTGAAGGATAACGATGCCGCGCTCGTTGTGCTGAATCAGATTCACCCCATTTACGTTACGTTTTCCGTTCCCGAACAGCACCTGGCCGATATCAAACGCTTCCAGGCAGAAGCCCCGCTTAGAGTCGAGGCCAGCGCCCCGAATCAGGAGCAGGCCGTCTCCACGGGCGTGTTATCGTTCATCGACAACACCGTCGACAGCACGACGGGCACCATCAAACTGAAGGCGACATTTCAAAACCCCGACAACCGGCTGTGGCCCGGCCAGTTCGTGAACGTGGCGCTCACCCTCGTGACTCAAGCCCACGCTGTCGTAGTTCCTTCACAAGCGGTTCAGACCGGGCAGGCAGGCCAATACGTTTTTGTCGTGAAACAGGATATGACCGCCGAGTATCGGCCCGTGGTAGCCGGCAACAGTATTGCCGGAAAAACGGTTATCCAAAAAGGCGTTGCAGTAGGTGAAACACTGATTACCGACGGCCAAATGCGCGTCGTGCCCAGCATGAAAGTAGCGATCAGAAAACAGTGACAAAATCAGGAGTCAGGAGCCAGAAGTCAGGAGTCAGAATCGTAGCTCGTGGGTACGCTCGTTTCGGATGATTGAAACACGACGCGTTCGGTCCTGCATTCTGACTCCTGAATCCTGACTTCTGACTCCTGCACTTCCATGAATCTCGCCGAACTCTTCATCCGCCGGCCCGTGATGACGACCCTGGTCATGCTGGGCATCCTCCTCTTCGGAGTGATGGCGTACAGGTATCTGCCGGTCAACGACCTGCCGAATGTGGACTATCCCACCATACAGGTCAGCGCCACCCTTCCGGGCGCCAGCCCGGAGACCGTAGCCTCGGCGGTGGCGACACCGCTGGAGCGGCATTTCTCCACCATCGCCGGCCTTGAATCGATGAGTTCCGCAAGCACCCAGGGTGGTACTCAGATTACCCTGCAATTCGCCGCCAGCCGCAACATCGACGCTGCCGCTCAGGACGTCCAGGCGCAGATCGCCAATGCCCAGGGCCAGCTTCCCACCGGCATGCCGGCGCCGCCCTCGTATCAAAAGGTGAACCCTGCCGATCAGCCGATTCTCTATATGGCGGTGTACTCCGACACGCTTCCCGCCTCCACCGTGAACGAGTACGCCGACACGCTCATGGCGCAGCGCATCTCGATGATCAGCGGCGTGGCGCAGGTCCAGGTTTTCGGCGCGCAGAAGTACGCGGTGCGCGTGCAATTCGACCCGAAGGCGCTGGCCACTCGCAAAATCGGAATTGACGAAGCCATGGCCGCCGTTCAGCAGGCCAACGTCAACCTGCCCACCGGCACGCTTTACGGCACTCATAAGTCCTTCGTTGTGCAGGCCACGGGGCAGCTTACGGATGCGGCGGCTTATCGGCCACTCATCGTCGCCTACCGCAACGGCTCGCCCGTGCGCCTGGACTCGCTGGGCCAAGTGCTCGACGACGTCCAGAACAACAAGATCGCGAACTGGTATAACGGCAAGCCATCCCAGGTGATCGCCATCCAACGGCAGCCCGGCACGAACACGATCGAGGTGGTGAACAACGTGAAGGCCCTGCTGCCCACGTTCCGCTCCGAAATCCCGGCCTCGATCCAGATGGCTACACTCTACGACCGGTCCGTCTCCATCCGTGATTCCATCAGCGACGTGAAATTCACGCTCTGGCTCACCCTGGGCCTGGTGGTGCTGGTCATCTTTATTTTCCTGCGGAATATCTCCGCCACCACCATCCCCAGCCTGGCCCTGCCCATGTCCATCATCGGAACCTTCGCGGTGATGTACCTGCTCGGTTACACCGTGGATAACCTCTCCATGATGGCCCTGGTGCTTTCCGTGGGGTTTGTGGTGGATGACGCCATCGTGATGCTGGAGAACATCGTCCGCCACATGGAAATGGGCGAAGGAGTGTTCGAAGCGGCGCTCAACGGCTCGCGCGAAATCAGCTTCACCATACTTTCCATGACCCTCTCGCTGGCCGCCGTCTTCATCCCGGTTCTGTTCATGGGAGGATTGTTGGGGCGCCTGCTGCACGAATTCTCGGTGACCATCATGTGCGCGGTGGTCGTCTCCGGCATCGTCTCTCTGACGCTCACGCCCATGCTTTGCAGCCGTTTCCTGCGCTCGCCTAAAGAGCAGAAACATGGCCATGTCTATCTGCTGTTCGAGCGCGGCTTCCAGTTGATTCAACGCGCCTACGACTGGACCCTGCGGGGCGTATTGCGCCACCGCTTCGTCACGCTGCTGGCCTCGTTTGTGATCGTCATCTTTACGGTGCAACTGTTCCTCCAAATCCCCAAAGGCTTTCTTCCCAGCGAAGACTCGGGAGGAATGTTCGGCATCACCCAGGCGGCACAAGGCATTTCGTTTGACGCCATGAAGCAACACCAACTCGAGGTGACGAAGATCATCACCGACGATCCCAATGTGTCCGACGTGATGTCTTTTGCGGGCGCCGGGCTGCCGGGCTTTGGCGGCAACTCGGGATTCTTCTTCGTTCACCTGAAGGACCGTCCCTCGGCCAGCCAGGATATGATCGATTCCATCCGGCGCCTTTTCCACCTTCCCGGCCGCAAGCACGATCCGAACCTGCGCTACATCGGCACCGATGACGTGATCAACGAACTACGTCCTCAGATGCTCTCCCTTCCCGGCGTCATTGCTTTTATGCAGAATCCGCCGCCCATCCAGATCGGCGGCCAACTCACGCGCAGCCTCTACCAGTTCACCGTGGAAGGCGCGGACACCAGGGAGCTTTACAAAGACTCGATCGAGCTCGAAAACAAGATGCGCCAATTGCCCGGCCTCCTGGATGTGAACAGCGACTTGCAAGTCGCGAACCCCCAGGTGAACGTGGTGATCGACCGCAACAAGGCCCTGGCACTAGGTGTGTCGGCCTACCAGATCGAGGACGCGCTCTCCACGGCCTACAGCTCGCGCCAGATCTCGACCATCTATGCCCCCAACAACGAATACTGGGTGATCGCCGAGCTCATGCCCCAGTACCAGATGGACCCTCAGGCTATTTCGATGCTCTACATCAGATCGAACACCGGGCAACTGGTTCCGCTGAGTTCGGTCTCGAAGCTCACCCAGGACCTGGGCCCGCTCGCGGTCAACCACTCCGGCCAGCTTCCCTCGGTGACGCTTTCTTTCAACCTCAAGCCCGATGTCTCGCTCAGCGACGTCGTGACCCGCGTCGAGGATCTGGCCCGCAACACCCTGCCCGCCTCGATGAGCGCCACTTTCCAGGGCACGGCGCAGCAGTATGAGTCTTCTCTCACCGGCCTCGGAATTCTGCTCGCCGCCACCCTCCTGGTGATTTATCTGGTGCTGGGCATTCTCTACGAGAGTTTCATTCACCCCCTTACCATTCTCTCCGGATTGCCTTCCGCCGCGCTGGGCGCATTGATCACCTTGAGGCTTTTCCATCTGGACCTGAACCTCTACGGCTTCGTCGGCGTCATCATGCTGATCGGCATTGTGAAGAAGAACGCCATCATGATGATCGACTTCGCCATTGTGGCGGAACGCACCAAGGGGTCGAGCCCGCTCGAGGCCATCTACGAAGGCTGCCTCATCCGCTTTCGTCCTATCATGATGACCACCATGGCGGCCCTCATGGGAACGCTTCCCATCGCGCTCGGCTTCGGCGCCGGCGCACAATCCCGCCGCCCGCTCGGACTCGCCGTGGTGGGCGGGCTTATGGTTTCCCAGCTCATCACTCTGTACATCACTCCCGTCTATTACACCTACCTGGACTCCTTCCAGAAGTGGCTGACGCGCTCCCGCGAACATGAGCCCGAAGCCAAGGAACTCCCCGCCATGGCCAGAATGTTCGCCGAGAACGGGCGTAACGGCGGGTAGCCTCTCATGACGCATCCCCAATCCGTCGGTAACGGCAGGTGATGTAGGGGGGCGGCTTGCCGTCCCCTTCGCCCGGCCGGCGGCAGGCGGGTAGGGCAAGCCCTACCCCTACACCGCTCGGGTGTTCAGGGGTACCGGAAAGCGATGCACTGCCGTGCGCCGCTGCCATCATCGCCAGCCTTTGTCACCGGATTAGGGACGCTCGCAATATGCTTGTCCCAGCAGGCGGGAACTTGTAAACTTGAAGCAGGTAGGAGGTCTTGCTGTGGCAGTCCGAATCGAAACGCCGTTCCCGTCCATGCGTAAAGTTGCCAGGACGCTAGGGGTCTCGGCCGAGCGTGTGAAGGAAATCGAGCGCTTAGTAGAAGAACACTCGAAGGCGCACGGGAATGGTCGTGATCTTAACCGGCGGTCCGGCAATAAGCGGGAGAGTGCCCGGTCTCGAAACGGCCGGCGCCATTAACCCGCATTCCTCACAAGCTCTCTGCCGCCGACTTTGCGGCGCGGTGGACGGTCATTTCGAGCTTACTTTGTCCTGGCAAGGTCGAAAATACGCCTGTGGATAACTGCCCGAGACAGCGGTGCCCTTTTCGA
>JBELAJ010000013.1:0-36231 GCA_049508935.1 Terriglobia bacterium
ACAACCTGCACTGTCAAGCAAAAAACGAATGCGAATCTGCTCGGTCAGCGGGGACCGGGCGAAGCCATTGGAATTTCAGAGGGTTAAATGAGGAAGGAAAGTACGAATGCGGAATCGCTGTAACACGGACAGGTACAAGACTACTTCAGTAACGGGACTCGATTGGGATATTCTGGTCCTGGCCTTGGCCGCCGCGAAATGCCGCCTAACCTATGGTATCGGGAAGCCGCCCTGTCGTGCAGTCACACATCCCCTTTCATCGGCTATATCGGCATTTCTCGCGGAGACTTTAGCCGAAATTTCCTCGCCTCCGATTTTAATTTCGCCTGCTTTGAGAATCGTCGCGCGGGCGTCTCGCCCGCGGGGGCGCGGGCATTCCTTCGCTCCGCTCAGGACAGGCTCTGCCCGCGCGCGGGAGCGGGAGGCTCCCGCGACTGCGGGCGGGACGCCCGCACCACATCTGTCCACCGTCGGATGATTTTCATGGTTTCCGGGTGCCCGTCAGCCGGCGGGCATGAGCGCCTTCTTTGAAGGCTCTTCTTATTATTTGAAATTCCAGTTAAGATGAAGAGGGTGTACAAATTGTCAGTGGCTCCCGCGCTTCGGCCTTTTGCCACAGTCTGTTGCAGTTGTACGGTGGCAGGGGAAGTGTAGGGCACAGTGGGAGGATTTGGATGGAACCTGTGGACGTAGGATCGAACATGACGAACCTTGCCGAGCTTTTCACTGGGCCGGACCATCCGCCGGCACAGACGCTCGAAGAGCGCGTGCAGCGCGAAGACCCTGCGCTGTTGAAGATCCTCCTCGAGCAAATGCTCCTGATTCGCCGTTTCGAAGAGAAGGCGGCGGAACTCTACACGCTGGGCAAGATCGGCGGCTTTTGCCACCTGTACATCGGCCAGGAAGCGGTGGCGGTGGGGGCAATTTCGGCCCTCGGGCCGGACGACTACATTCTGACCTCCTACCGCGAGCACGGGCACGCTTTGATACGAGGAATGGACCCGGGCGAGGTGATGGCGGAGTTATACGGGAAGCAGAGCGGCGTCTCGAAGGGCAAGGGCGGCTCGATGCACCTGTTTGACAAGAGGCGCAACTTCCTGGGCGGCCATGCCATTGTGGGCGGTCAGATTCCGCTGGCCGCTGGCGCGGCGTTTGCCTCCAAGTACCTCAAACAATCGCGCGTCACGCTGGGTTTCTTTGGCGAGGCGGCGGTTAACATCGGATCGTTCCACGAATCGCTGAACCTGGCGGCGCTCTGGAAGTTGCCAGTGGTGTTCATCTGCGAGAACAACCGCTTCGGAATGGGGACTCCGATCGAGCGCGCTTCATCTCTCTACGACCTGTCGCAGAAGGCCTGTGCGTATAACATGGCGCGCACCTGGGTAGACGGGATGGATGTGCTGGCGGTTCGGGAAACGCTTAAGGAAGCCGTCGAGCGGGCCCGGAAGGAAAGCGCTCCTACGCTCATCGAAGCTCGCACTTACCGCTTCATGGGCCATTCGATGTCCGATCCGGCGCACGGCCACTACCGGACTAAGTCGGAAGTGGAAGCGCAGCGGCGCCACGACCCGATCAAGAATCTGAGCGCAGCGCTCGAAACGATCGGAGTTATCAATGCCGGATTTCTGGAAGAGCTGGACCAGAAAATCCGCGATATCGTCGAGGAATCCGTAGCCTTCGCGGAACGCAGCCCGGAGCCGGAGCCGCAGGAATTGTATACGGACATTTACGTGGGTTGAGGGCTAGGAGTCAGAAGTCAGAAGTCAGGAGTCAGAATAAAGCCTTCAGCTCTCAGCTATCAGCAAGCGGCCTCCCCGCCAGAGCGGCGCTGATCGCTGACGGCTGATAGCTGAATATTCTGACTCCTGACTTCTGACTCCTCTGAGGAGAACTCATGTCGATTCTAACTTACCGCGAAGCGTTGAATCAGGCCATGAGTGAAGAGATGCGGCGTGATGAGACGATTGTTCTAATGGGCGAAGAGGTCGGCTTTTACAACGGAGCGTATAAGGTCAGCAAAGGGATGTTGGAGGAATTCGGGCCGATCCGAGTTTTGGACACGCCCATCACCGAGCTGGGATTTACGGGCCTGGGAGTGGGGGCCGCCATGGCGGGCTTGCGGCCGATTGTTGAGATGATGACTTTCAACTTCGCGATTCTGGCGCTCGACCAGATCGTCAACAGCGCGGCCAAAATGCTCTACATGTCGGGCGGGCAATTCCCCGTCCCGATGGTGATTCGCGGGCCCGGCGGATCAGCGCACCAGCTTGCTGCACAGCATTCGCAATCGCTTGAGTCGTGGTTTTGCAACGTGCCGGGGCTCAAGGTCGTTATGCCTTCGACGCCGGCGGACGCCAAAGGACTCCTCAAGACGGCGATTCGGGACGACAACCCCGTCGTCTTTATCGAGTCTGAAGTGCTTTATGGTACGCGTGGCGAAGTTCCCGAGGGCGATCATCTGATCCCGTTGGGCGTCGCGGACATCAAGCGTCCGGGCAAGGACGTGACGCTGATCGCGCACTCCAAGATGGTGTTCGTGGCGCTCGAGGCCGCCGCCGAGTTGGCCAAAGAGGGCATTGAGGCCGAGGTGATCGATCCGAGAACGCTTCGCCCGCTCGACACCGAGACCCTGGTGGAATCGGTGAAGAAGACGAACCGGGCCGTTATTGTAGAAGAGGGCTGGCCGTTCTGCGGGGTGGGGGCTCAGATCGTGGACACCCTCCAGTCGCGTGCTTTCGATTATCTCGACGCACCCATCTTAAGGGTAACCGGCGCCGATGTGCCCACGCCCTATGCGAAGAACCTCGAGCACTTGGCCTTTCCAGACAAACAGAAAGTAATGGACACGGTGAATAAGGTGCTTTACCGGACGTAGGCGGACGGCGCGCTGTCCGCCGGGGCTAAGGCAAGGCCTAACGGCGCTGTCCTAATTTGAACTTAGCGCCGACCTTTAGGTCGGCAAATGCTGGCCTAAAGGCCAGCGCTACGCCAAAGCTAGGACACTGCCGGCCCAACTGTATATGTAACCCGGGAGTGGGGATTAACCATGGTCAAGGTACTCATGCCGAAAGGCAGCGATACGATGACAGAGGGTAAGGTCCTGAAATGGGTCAAGAAGGAGGGGGACCAGATCTCGGTCGGAGATACAGTGGTCGAGATAGAAACCGATAAGGTCGACATGGAAGTAGAGGCGATGGGCGGTGGGGTGCTGCGCAAGATTCTGGTTCAGTCCGGGAAGGTGGTTCCCGTCGGCGAACTGCTGGCGCTGATCGGCAAGCCGGATGAGGATATTTCCGCACTGCTCAAAGGAGAAGGTGCCGCCGCCCCAGCGCCTGCGCCGGCTGCGTCTTCGCATCCACCTGCCATCGGTTCGCCGGCGCCAGGTGCAGCGCCGATCCCGGCCAGCGCAGCCCCGGCACATCCCACCACGACTCCCGCGACTGCAGCTTCAGTGCAGGCGCAGATGGGCGGCGCCGCAGCCTCCGCTCGTCAGCCGGAGAACGGCGGGCGCGTTCTGGCTTCGCCGCTGGCGCGAAGAATGGCCCAGGAAATGGGCCTGGATCTCGATCGCATCACGGGCACGGGCCCGGCCGGGAGGATTGTGCGCCAGGACGTGGAGCGCGCTCGGATGTTGTCCGTTGGGGCGGCGCGAACGGCACGTCTTGCGGACGCCAAGCCCGCGCCTGCGCAAACCCCTGCCCCAGTGCCCGAATTGCCAAGGCGTCCGGCGCCTGCCCTCGCCGGTCCGGAGTTCTTCGACGAGCCCCTGAGCTCGATGCGCAAGGTCATCGCCACCCGTCTCGTGCAAAGCAAGGCGCCGGTGCCGCATTTCTACCTGACGATTGAAGTGGACATGGGCCGCGCCAAAGAGTTGCGCGAATCGGCAAAGGTCCTGAATCCGGAGCTGAGCTTCTCTTACAACGATCTGATCCTCAAAGCCTGCGCGGCGGCGCTCCAGTTGCATCCGCACGTGAATGCGTCCTTCCAGGGCGAAGCGATCCGCTACCACCGGCACATTCATCTGGGCATTGCCGTGGCTGTCGACGAGGGCGGACTGATCACGCCGGTCATTCGTAACTGCGAGGGCAAGACCCTTCAGGACATCGCGCGGGAAGCGAAGGACCTCGTGGCCCGGGCGCGCAACCGCAAGCTGAACCCGGACGAGTACGTGGGCGCAACCTTCTCCGTGTCGAACCTCGGCATGATGGGAATTGAAGAGTTCTCCGCGGTAATCAACCCGCCCGAAGGCGCCATCCTGGCCGTCGGAGAGGTTGCTGAGAAGCCTGTGGTGGTGAAGGGTCAAATTGCAGTGGGCCTGCGCTGCCGCATGACTCTTTCCTGCGATCATCGCGTGGTCGATGGGGCCACGGGCGCCAAATTCCTCCAGACACTTAAGCAGATTCTCGAGAATCCGGTCTATCTGGCGTTCTGAGAGAGTTAACAGACCATCGCTTTCCGCGGCATGTTAGGACTCAGGCGCCGCGGCCGCCCGCTTGCCTTCGGTTCTTCCCCCTTCACCACGGGAAGCAGCCGCGCGTTTCGTGGCCGGAACTTTGCCAGTCCCGGAGTAGGGAATCCAAACCACCATGGCTCCTGGCAGCCGATTACCCCAGGCATAATAAGGGACGAAGCTCAAATCGACCTCTTGGGTTTCGCTTTTCGGCGTGCTTTCCAAGGTGCGGTAGAGCGGCTCTTCGGAATAAGGCTTGGCGCCGGCCACGCCTTTATGCTCGAGCATCACGACTCCACCCAGGATGTCGGCGCGAAACTTTGCAGTGAACCCTTCGTTCGGACCGGAGCTTGCTGCCAAAGCGACATCTAAAACTGACGCTTTGTCTTCCTGATCCACCTGCTCCAGGCAATACACCAAGGGGCCACGCTTGACAGCAACTTTTCCGTAATCCTCCGCCACGCGGGGATTGGCCTCGACCAAGCTTGGGGTCATGTCCAACTGCAAGTGAACGGTGCTCTCGCCCTGCCAATCGCGATGAATTGCGAAGTACTCGCCCGACTTCAGCTTACCCGGAGCAGGCTTGCCATCCACTGTGGCCGTTGACTTGCCCGACCAGCCCGGAATCCGCAAATAGAGCGTGAAGGTTGCCGTTTTGGCGGGGCTGACTTTGAGAGTGATGTCGCCGTCCCAAGGGTACTTGGTTCGCTGGACGATTTTAAGTCCGGTGCCGTCCTCGAGGTGCCAATCCAGTGTCGAGGCGTGGTAGAGATTGACATACACTCCGGCAGGGCTGGTCGAGTAAAGGTACCCGGGAAGAGACGCAAAGGTCCGCTCCAGATTCGGGGGGCAGCAGGTGGTGTCGTACCAAGGCTGGCGAGGGTCTTCGCTGCCTCGTGACTCGAGCGGATTGCGATAGCAGTAGAGTGTTCCGGAAAGCGACATGCCGGAATTGATCCCGTTATAAAGCGCCTCTTCCATGACGTCAGCATAGGGGGCGGCTGCCTTCGCTGCCAGCATGCGCCAATTCCACATCAGGTTGGCAATGGCCGCACAGCTTTCCGCGTAGGCGCTGGCGTTGGGCAGGTCGTAGGCCATGCCCACTGACTCTCCCTGCGCGTACGATCCGACGCCGCCCGTAATGTACATTTTCCGGTCCACCAAGTCCTTCCAAAGCCGGTCGAGGGTCTCGCCGTAGTCCGGATCGCCCGTCTCGAGGTAGTAATCCGTAGCCCCGCTGCACGCGTAAAGGGCCCGCACCGCATGGCCTTCGAGCTCGGTCCGTGAAGTAAAGGGAATGCCGCTGAAAAGGTACGCCACTTGGTCGTCGGTGAGCTGCAAGCGCATCCGCTCTCCGGTGAAAAGGTAGTTGACGAAATCCAGGTAGCGCTTGTCGCCGGTGGTGCGGTAAAGCTCCACGAGCGCCATTTCAAATTCCGGGTGTCCGGTGAGGGCCGGTTTCTTCTCAGGCCCCAGGGTTTTCAAAACATAGTCAACATACTTGATCCCGCCGTCCAGAAGCTTCCGGTCCCCCGTGGCGCGGTAGTAGGCGATGGCGGCCTGGAGGAGATGACCGAGGCAGTATAACTCGTGGCTGCGATACATCTCGGAAAAGCGCAGCTTGGCGTGGTCCCCCACGTAGTAGGTGTTCAGATACCCCGATGGTTCCTGGGCTGCCAGCACATCGTCAATGAGCTTGTCGAGCGTTTGCCGCAGTTGCGGCCGGTCTCCCGATTGCAGAACGAAGGCGACCGCCTCCATCCACTTGTAGAGATCGGAGTCGGTGTAAAGCGGTCCCCGGCGGCTTACATGCTTTTGGCCCGAAAGGCGCAGAAAGTTGTCCACAACACCGTGCTCTTCGAGAAGTGCAAGCAGCGTGGGAATGCTGTCTTCCACATTCGTCCGCATCCGGTCCGCCCAGATGCCACTGCCCATGGTTACGGCACGAATGGGCACGGAGTGTAACTTCGCCTTGGGGCTCGCGGAGGTGTTGATGATGCCCTCCGCTTTCCATGCTTGGTCGTCCGCCTGGGCAAATGCGGCCATCTGGAAAGCCAGAAAGGCGCCGAGCAGGCACGAACTCCAGCTAAGAAAACGAATGTGTGTAGAACCCATTAACGATCCTCCCAAAGCAACTTGCACACGCTCTCGCCATCGACAACTGCCATAGGCTACCACAGATCGGACCGCTGTGTCAAGAAGAATGCGCGGGCTCAAGTGCCGGCTCAATTTGAACGTGGCGCCAACCTTCAGAGCCTGCCCTGAGCGGAGCGAAGGGTCGGCAGGTGCCGGCCTCAGGAGGTTGCGGAGAAACCCTTTTGGTGTGTCATTCCGAGGGGCCGCAGGCGACGGGGAATCTCGCAGTGCCTCTGTTTTCAAGGCGAGATTCCTCGCTCCGCTCGGAATGACAGCATCGAGAGAGGTTTCTCCGCAGCGTGCAAAGGCAAGCGCCCTGCTGAAACCAGGATATTATCACGCGCAAAAACGCTTGCTTCAGTCGCCGGAGAAGTGCTATCCTCAGCCTGTTGTAAGCCCGGAACCGCCTTTACGGAATCTGCTCATGAATCGCCGCCTCACCACCGCACTAATCCTCGCCATGCTTCTGGCAATGCTCCACCCGTCGCTCGCGACCGCGCAGACGCGAGGCGGGCATTTCGCTGGCGCTCCCGCTCCTCGAACCTCTGCGCCTTACAGGGGTGGAGCGCGAACCGGTTTCGGCGCGCGGGGCGGGCGCGGATTTTACCGCAGAGGCGACCTTTTCTTCCCCGGGTATTTCTCCGGATACGGTTACTCTCCCCTTTGGGACTACTATTCCCTTCCTTTATACGCCGACTACGATTACGGCTATGACTACGGCTATGACAACGGTTACGAGCCAATGGCGGCCCAGGCGCCTCCGCCCTGGCTGGCTACCACTCACTCCGAAACGTTTTCAGCTCCGGCCAGGCCCGCCGAGCCCGTGGTCCTCGAGCGCCAGGGCGACCAGTGGGTGCGGATTGGCGAGTACGGCCAGCAGCCGGCCTCAGTAGGTTCACCAGCGCCGGGCGCGGCGCCAGCGCCGAATCCAACCTCCGAATCGGCAGAGTGGAATACCCCGGCCCAACGTGCTCCCAAGCTCCCGCCTGCCGTGCTGGTGTTTCGCGACGGGCACCAGGAAGAAATCGAGAAGTACACCATCATCGGCCCGGTCATTTACGCGCAAGCGGACTATTGGAGCACCGGTTCGTGGCGCAGAAAAGTCGCGATTGCCGATCTGGACATTCCCGCCACTCTGAAACTGAACCAGGAGCGAGGCGGAAAATTCAGTCTGCCGTCGGGTCCTAACGAAGTAATATTCCGGCCCTAATTATCCCATCATATCGATCGCCTCTCCCGCAGTCACCACACTCGCCAGGCGCGGGAAGACCTTCTCAACCAGGCAACGGTGCACTTCCGGATCAGCGTCCGCGCAGCAGTCTTTTACCACGACCAGGCGATAGTCCGCGTCAACGGCATCGAGCAGCGTGGCGAGAAGCACTCCGCTGGTGGCGATCCCGAATAAGATCAGGGTTTCAATCTCCTTCGCCCGCAGAATCATGTCGAGATCGGTGCCGGCAAAGGCGCTGATCCGGTGCTTGGTTATAACAATGTCCTCGCCTTGCGGCGCCACCGCGGGATGAATCGCGCCGCCCGGTCCCTGGAATATCTGCTGATGCTGGACCGAATTCTTGATGCTGCTGAACAGCAGATTGCGCGGGCTGATTTCCGGCAATCCGGGACGAAAGCCGACTTGAACGTGAAACACGCTCAACCTGCGCTCGCGGGCTTTCTTGAGGACGCCGGCAGCGCGCGTGACCAGGTCAGGCTGATCCTTCGTGTAAATGGAAACAATCGCGGTTTGCAGGTCCATGCTGAAAACCGCCGTGCGGGCAGCATCAAAGTTTGTCAAGGAATTCCTCGTATCCCAAATCAGCGTCAGGAGCCTGGGTCCGCCGTCTTCGTCGGGCAAGCGTACCACGGTCAATTCCAAGGATAGTCTCGGTCTTCATCGGCTCAGGCGTGAATTCGAAGGCGATGTGGGCGTAGAACTCGTCCTGGCCGTCGTCTCCGCGTTTCATCAAGAGCTTCGCGCTTTGTGGCTTTCCGTTTTGCAGGTATTCGTGCTCGTGGAAATCCTTCCCGAATTCGAGCGGCAGGATCAGGCCGGGACACTTGCGCCCCGCTATCAACTCTCCGGACCGGCAGTTGACGAACCCGTCCTCCATTACCTTTTGGCGGCAATACCTGTGCCTCCTGGCAAAGAGGCGGACAAGCAAATAAAAGTCGTCGCCTTTACGCGTGCCAAGACACAACAGTCCACGCGTAACAATATATAGTAACTACCCGCCCGAAGGAAATCATGAACGTTACGCCCGCCTGGCATGTCATGCGCCAAACTGTCATAAGTCAATCGGATCAACGGCATGGGCCGGCTTACTCAACCCGCGGGTAGCCGGCAGGCCCTTCGAGGAGCGCCGAATTTACTTAGGGCAAGCAAGTCCGGCAGTCTTACTGCTTGAGAACTCAACGGCCCCTTGCGCACCTGGCACGGCACGCATGGACTCACCTGCTCGCACCGCATTGGTGAGCGTGCAATGCAGGACCAGCTCAGAAGTGCGTGGTAGAAAAAGAACCGCTATCTGCTGGCACTTCCAGTGAGCTTTTATTGGAAGGACGACGACCAAACTCAGCACCACGGCGTTGGCGTGACACGCCAGGTTAGCATCCAGGGAGCGTTTATCTCCAGCAAAAGCGTTCTACCATTGCACGCACATATTAAGTTGCAAGTCTTTCTGCCGCCAAGCCGACGCACCATCTATCCTGTGCAACTCGTTGGTGAAGGACAGGTGGTGTGCGTGAATGCTGTCCCCGATGGCGAGCGCCCTGGCGCTTTCGCGTTGGAGGGTAGCCGTTTCGTTTTACCTCAGGAATTCTTCCCCAGCAGCCGATAAGGAACAAGAGGATGCGGTGGCCATTGAGTCTTGACTTAAGCGCTCACTGCCACGCAGGGAAACGCTGTCTGCGTCAACCTCGCGCGGCTGATCTCTTGAGTTATGGCACGCAAGCGCCATCACTGGTCTGCAAACCTCAATCGTGGTCACGGAAATGTGACTCAGAGGGCGGAGCTTTAGGCAGCACACGACCAAAGGGGCAGTCCACGAGCTCCACGGGTTCGCGGTTCACACGCGCTCCCGGCTGGGAAAAAGTGGCAAAGCGACTCCAAGATAAGGGTATAGCGACGTCCTTGCCTCTGGTCGCGGTGCCGGGGCAACGAGCGCGACTCCGCGGTGGATGCCTCGAAAAGGTGGAAGGAACGCTGGCGAGAAAGAACTCCCGCCACGTCCTATGGATATGAGGTCGAGCCCGTCTAGACTGGTTACTACGGCAGGTGTCACGGATTTGATTTAAGCGGTTCCGCGTAAAGAAGCTACAGGAAGTCAGCGATCCGCTTCAAACGCGTTTCCCGACCCTCACTGGTGCCCGGCGAGGCCGCGCGGTCGCGAAGCAAGCACCTGGCGTACGCCAGCGAAAAGAGGTGTTATCAGGTCCCATGAGAATTCTGGCAAAAAACTTCGCAGCTGGTGTTGTGATGATCCTGGTTGCTGGCTTGTGGGCGGTGGCGCAGCAGCCGGCGCGTACCGCTTCCCTGCCTGATTCGGGCTATATTTTGGGTCCCGACGACCAGATTGTGATTCGTGCGATGGACGCCCCGGAGCTTTCCGACAAACCCCTCCTGATTGGAACGAACGGGAACATCACCCTGCCGTTGATCGGTCGGGTGACGGCGAGCGGTTTGACGGTGGAGCAGCTCGAAACCGACTTGGACACGCGACTCAAGACCTACGTGAAAGACCCTCAGGTGTCGGTCTCAGTTACGGAGTTTCGCAGCCAGCCCGTGTCCGTATTTGGTGCCGTCGGCCAGCCCGGAGTCATTCAACTGCGCGGTCGCAAGACGCTCTACGAAGTGCTCTCGATGGCGGGTGGGCCGCGCGAGTCAGCGGGCTCTACCATTACCCTCACACGCCGGCGTGAGAACGGTGATCTCCCGCTCCCCGGCGCCAAAGCTGATGCCACCGGGCAGTTTAGTACTGCTGAACTTAACGTAGAGCAGGTGCTGGAAGGCACGAACCCTGCGGTGGACATCGAGATCAAGCCTAACGACGTCATCTCTGTCTCACAAGCCGACTACAACATGATCTACGTCGTGGGCGATGTACTGCGCGGTGGGAACTTCACCATGGGCGGACGACAAACCATCTCGGTGCTCATGGCGCTTTCTATGGCGGGCGGCTTGGGACGCACCTCTAAGCCGGAAAAGGCGCGTATCATTCGCAAAGTGCCGGGCGACCCTAAGCCCGTTGAAGTCGCTGTAAACGTCAAACAGATTCTGGATGGCAAGGCTGAGGACATCGGGCTGCGGCCCCAGGATGTCCTTGTCATCCCCACCAGTAGCCACAAGGTTTTCACATCCCAGACCTTGCCGTCCTTTGCCGGCGCCGCCGCTTACGCCGCGATATACCATTTTTGAGGATCCTGATGGATAATCCACGACTGTTAGTAGACGCGAATTTAGACACAAACGAGCGGCAAACCGCTACGCTCGTGCCGCGGGCGCAATACATCGAGGCGCCCTATGCCGAGGAGATGGGCGATGCGCGCCCCAACGTCTTGCTGGAATATTGGGATGTGGTCAGGCGGCGCTGGACTTCGCTGCTCCTGGCCGCCTTCGCAGGGCTGGTTGTGGCACTCCTCTTTACCCTGCCGCAGACGCCGATTTACCGGGCGCGGGCGTCGCTCGAGATTCAAAACCTCAACGAGAATTTCCTGAACTTGCGCGACGTGAATCCGACCACCAGCGAAGGGACTGCGGCCGCGCCCGAATATGAGCTCCAGACGCAGGTTCAGATTCTTCAGAGCGAGTCGGTGCTGGATCGAGTGATCGCCAAATTGCTTTTGGCGCAGCGCTTTGCGACAGAGGAACGGGGCGGCCGGACGGCGGCGTGGCGCAAGGTGCTTGGCCTCCCCGATCCGCAACCCGACACCCGCGAGCAACTTCTGCGCCGCGTCTCCAAGAACCTTACCATCCAGGCTCAGGCCAAGACACGGCTGATCGAGATCTTCTACAACTCCGCGGATCCGCAGCTTGCCGCTGATATCGCCAACGCCTTGACTACGGAATTCATCCAGCAGAATCTCGATTCCCGCTGGAAGACCACCCAGAAGACGGGTGAGTGGCTGACCCGCCAGATGGAAGACACGCGTATCAAGCTCGAGAGGGCCGAAGACGAGTTGCAACGCTACGCTAATTCGACTGGCCTGGTCTTTACTTCCGAGGAAGACAACATTGCCGAAGAGAAGCTCCGGCAGCTTCAGGAGGAACTCTCGAAAGCCACAGCGGACAGAGTGACAGCCCAATCGAAGTTTGAGTCGGCCTCCAAGTCCTCTCCGGAGTCCCTACCCGAAGTGCTGGATGACAAAACGCTCGGAGACCTTCAGGTGCGTCTCGCGGATTTGCGCCGCCAAGTTGCCGAGCTCTCCTCCACCCTGACGCCCTCCCACCCCTCGGTTAAGAAAGTGCAAGCGCAGGTCACGGCCTTGCAAGCGGCGCTCGACACCAAGCGGAACGCCATTGTGCAGCGAATCCAGAATGAGTACCAGGCCGCCCAGCGCCGCGAGACTCTGCTGACGCGGAACTACGAGGCGCAGGCGCGACTGGTGTCGGAACAAGCCGCCAAGGTGGCCCACTACAACATCCTGAAGCGCGAGGTTGACACCAATCGCGAACTGTACGATTCCATGCTGCGCAGCGTGCAGGATGCCGGCGTTTCTTCCGCCTTGCGCGCCAGCAATGTGCGGGTGGTGGACTCGGCGTTCCCGCCCAACCGCCGCTACCGGCCGAGCTATCCCATCAACATGGCGCTGGGCCTTCTGGCTGGCGTTTTCGTCGGCACGGCGTTAATAGTGATGCTCGAGCATGCCGACCGCACCATTCAGTCGCCCGGCGAGGTCAGCCTTTCTCTGGGAGTGCCGGAACTCGGCGTGATTCCGGCGGCTGGCTCCGAAGGCAGCCGTTACTTTTCAGAGTACCACCGCTACGACCCGGCGCTTCCTTCCGACTCCGGAAATGGCCATGCCGTGACCGCGGCATCCGGCGGATGGCCGCTGTTGCAGCAGGCAGCATCGGACCACGGCAACGGACATGGTGCCAAGGGCAGGCGTCCGGCGCAATGCGTCGAGCTGGTTTCCGCGCGCCGCGGGCCTTCGGTTCTGAACGAATCGTTCCGGGCCACGTTAACCTCCATCATGTTTTCGGGCGAGAACGGGAACCGGCCGCGCACCATCGTGATGACCAGCGCCAATCCCGGAGAGGGCAAGACGACGCTGGCCAGCAACCTTGCGCTGGCTCTGGCGGATACAGGGTCGCGTGTCCTGTTGATCGACGGCGACCTGCGCAGGGGCCGGCTGCACGAATTGTACCAGGTCCCGAACGACTGGGGACTCAGCAGCGTGCTGATGGGGGCCGAACTGCCCGAGGGCCGCGCCAGCGCCTACGTCGAAACGGCTTGTCCGCGCTTGTTCCTGCTGCCCACGGGGCCCACTCCGCCCAACGTGACGGCGCTGCTTTACTCCCCGCGCGTGCAGGAGTTCCTGGGCCTCGTTCGAGAAGAGTTCCACACGGTCATCATTGACTGCCCCCCGATGATGAACATGGCGGATGCGCGTCTGTTGGGGAAAAAAGCGGACGCCGTCGTGCTGGTCGTGCGCGCCAAAAAGACCAGCCGGGATGCCGCCAAGGCAGTGGTTGAGCGCCTCACGGCAGATGGCTCCCGCATCCTGGGCACCGTGCTGAACGATTGGGATCCGCGCAAGGTGAGCCAGGCGCGCTACGGTTACGGCTACGGCCGTGGCTACGACTATCGGTACTATCGTTCATATCAGCAGTACTAAGACGTCTGGCGGCGGGTTTACCCCGCCATATAAGAACTTCAGATTTGAGATTGTGGTGGCGCACCCCCGCCGCCATGGCAAATTCCTGGATTCAAGATGAAGCTGCGAAAAACCGCCGCTACAGACCGAGAATTCCTTTTTTCACACCTTGTATGTCGGCTGTTGACGATCAGTATCGACCGAAAATTGTAGTTTCTGTCCACCTTCCATGTTGCCATTACGCCGTCTCCTCCTTCTGGAAGCTGCCAAGCTGTTTGATACGCTGGGAATGATTGTGGCGTTTGCGCTAGCCACGGCGGTGGTGGCGTACCAGATCCCGGAGATCAGCCTTCAGCAGTTTCTTTCCATGCGGGTAAAGCTGGCGAACTTTGCGTTATTTGGCGGGTTTCTGATTGCCTGGCGCCTGATCTTCACCGCGTTCGGGCTCTACGAGACCCGGCGGCTTTCGGCGCGTGCGCGGGAGGTGCTGGACGCGTTGAAGGCCACCACGGTGGCGGCGGGCATGCTGTTTCTGGGCGCTGTGGCGCTGCGCATTCGGATGGTCACACCCGTGTTCATCGGGTGTTTCTGGGCGGTGAGCACGGCCGGCGCCATGTCCAGCCGACTGTTGGGCCGGTATGTGCTGCGGCGCGTGCGGCGGCAGGGCCGCAACCTGCGCCAGATGCTCGTTGTGGGCACCAACCCGCGCGCCGTGGGGTTTGCCCGGCGCATTGAGGCCCATCCCGAACTCGGCTACAGGCTGGCGGGTTTTGTGGACGACGCCTGGGTGGGCCGGGGTGAGTTCGCCCCCAACGGCCACCGGCTGGTTGCGAACCTCGCGGGATTTCCCGCCTACCTGCGCGCGCAGGTGGTAGATGAGGTGGTCATCGCCTTGCCGCTCGAGTCCGCTTACGCCCAGGCCCGCCGCATTGCCCGCGCCTGCGAGGAGCAGGGCATTGTCGTGCGCCTGCTCGCTGATTTCTTCAACATGCGCCTGGCCCGCTCGCAGGCCTCGGAATTCGAGGGCGACGCCGTCCTGACGCTCTCCAATGGCCTGCCCGACACCTGGCAACTGCTGCTGAAGCGCGCGTTTGACATCGTGCTGTCGGCGCTGGTGTTGGTGTGCGTGGCGCCCATCTGCGCGCTGGCGGTCGTGGCCATCAAGCTGACCTCGCCCGGCCCGGTCTTCTTCATTCAGGATCGCGTGGGAATGAACAAGCGCACCTTCCGCATCTTCAAGTTCCGCAGCATGGTGGCGGATGCCGAGCGCCGCCAGCGCGAGCTCGAGCCCCGCAACGAAGCCACGGGTGCCGTCTTCAAGATCCGCAACGACCCGCGCATCACACCCGTGGGTAGGTTCCTGCGCAAGACCAGCATCGACGAGTTGCCCCAGCTCCTGAACGTGCTGAAGGGGGATATGAGTCTGGTGGGCCCGCGGCCGCTACCCGTGCGCGACTACAACGGCTTCAACCAGGATTGGCAGCGCCGCCGCTTCTCCGTGCGTCCAGGCATTACCTGCCTGTGGCAGGTGAGCGGTCGCAGCTCCTGCCCGTTTGAAAAGTGGATGCAGCTCGACCTGCAGTACATCGACCAGTGGTCGCTAGGGCTCGATGTGAAGATTCTGGCGAAGACTATTCCCACCGTAGTCAGGGGAGCGGGGGCCGTGTAGGCTGGGAGTCGATTTCCCCATAGCACCGTATTCAAGGAGAAGACGAATGGAAGCAGCCTATACAGTGGAGTGGATAACCGAAAATGACCGCAGCCGCAGTGCGACCTCATTGATGATGGACGACCTCGCGCGCGCTTTGGAGCCGATTCGCAACCGCAAGTTCTCGCGGCTGCTCGACATCGGGTGCGGCTTCGGCGGACTTACATTTTCTGTGGGGAATACACTGGGCATCGACGAAATTCATGGGATTGATATCGACGGACTTGCGTTGCGCGAAGCGGCTGATAAAGGGGTACTGACGCACCAACTGGATATCGGAAGAGGGGCGCTGCCGTTCGAAAACCGCTACTTTGACTTGGTGATTTCCTTCGGCATGCTCGATTACCTCCCGTTTTTCGACGATGCTCTGCGGGAAATTTTCCGGATCGTCAAGGTTGGCGGATATGCCCTCATTTCTCTTCCCAACCTGGCGAGCTGGCATAACAGGCTGATGCTGCTCGAAGGGTATCAGCCGAGAGACGTCGAGGTCTCCCGCGAGATCGTCGTCGGGCTCCACCCTTGGTATCATGACAACCAGGTTTTGACTGGGCATATCCACAGTATTACCACGCGGGGCTTCATCGAGCTCATGGCCCACCACGGGTTCGAGAAGGTCACAGTGATAGGCGCGAGGCCCCCGGTGTCGAAGCGCAGTTTTCTTGCGAGGCTCGCGGATGCTTTCTTCTCCAGGGAAGCCACGCTTGCGAGGCGGTTTTTCTACCTAGGCGTGAAGAGTACGGACACGGTGGAAAGAAAGAGCCAGCCGACCACCGTGCCTTGCGCCCGGGATCGGTATTCCGCTTAGGATCACACGTTCGCGCTTATCGCCGGTGCAGAGTTGCAGGTTCTCCGGTTGCGGGAAGTGTTCAGCATACGACTGAGAAGTTGGTTAGTTGTGGTAGGCGAAGGGCCGCAGTACCTGTCCGTTTTCGATGCACCGCTCGGGCTAGGTGTGAAGATTTTGGCTGTGACTACTCCCCTCGTGACAAGGTGCGGGGCTGTGTAAAGGGTCACTCGGTTGGCAACAGTAGAACTCGAGATCATTCCGCGACGTCGGTCACTTCGGGCCTCATTGAAGGCTTTGCTTCCTTGGGTGAGGAAGGGCTCGCTTGCAGTTCTCGACCAGGGCTTGTTTGCTGGGTCAAATTTTCTGGTCAACGTGTTGCTGGCCCGATGGCTCGCGCCGGTCGAGTACGGTGCCTTCGCGGTGGCTTTCGCCGTCTTCATGCTCGTGGGTGTCCTCCATACAGCAGTCCTTACAGAACCAATGCTGATCTTTGGTCCGGCCAAATACCGGGAGCGGTTTTCCGAGTATTTAGGCGCACTCGTGCGCGGGCATTTCGCAGTGACGCTGCCAGGTAGCGCTTTGATCGCGGCGATCGCTTTGCTCGTGGGCCGGTTTTACTCTTTCGCGGTCGGCCGAGCCCTGTTCGCTCTTGCGGTTGCAGGCCCCTTCATACTCCTGCTTTGGCTCCTACGCAGAGCGTTTTATGCCCGTCTCAGTCCGGGTTGGGCCGCCAGCGCAGGCACCGCCTACGTTGCGATTTTGGTCGCGAGTGTCTTCGAGCTCCACGGGAGCGGACGGCTAACAGTCGCCCGGGCATTTCTGGCCATGGCCACTGCGAGCTTCGTTGCGACCCTAATGTTGGCGTTGCGACTCCGACCCGCTTTGGGCAGGGATTCAACGCATCTTCGGCGTGTGGCTGAAGACCACTGGGGTTACGGGCGGTGGTCGCTGGCGACGGCGGGTGCGGTCTGGTTGAATGGAAGCGTCTATTTGTTGGTCTTGCCTGCATTTGTTGGTTTGGCTGAATCCGGTACCCTCAGAGCGCTAACGAACTTAATAACTCCTGCTTCAAACTGCATCACTGCCCTCTCGGCGATGCTCCTTCCGCATCTCTCGCGCGTTCGGCAATCCTTCGGGACACGAAGCACGTTTCAGCACATGTGGGTTGCTCTTGCCGTTTTTCTTTTCGGGTCGGCAATTCAGATGGGGTTCCTCCTGATCTACCGTCTCGAGCTTCTTCAGTTCCTCTACGGTGGAAAATACAAACAGCATGACGCGATGCCTTTCATCTTGCTCTCGCTTCTTCCGTTCGCGACGAGCACAGCGGGCATTCTCGGGACGGGGTTGCAGGCACTTGAACGCCCCGACCAAGTTTTCAAGTCTTGCATTGTGGGTACCTCGGTATCCGTCATCGCCGGAATCGCCCTCGCCGCAACGTGCGGCGTGTCAGGTGCAGTGGCGGGATCTCTCATCTCCTCCCTCGCAACAACCTACATGATGCTCCGGTGCTACCGAAAACTCGCTCACGAGTGAAAATTGCGTTTTCATACGATCACACCACGGCCGAAATGTAACTTCTCTCGACGGCCCGGGAGGCTGAACACTGCGTTTGCGGTTCTGTCTCTGTTGGCGATGACGGGGGCGATATTCTCAGCTCTCCAGCCAAACGACCCAGGTATTCTTGACCCTGCCAATCGAAACCCGGTGCTGCAGGGCGTACTTGTGTGCATCTATATCATCACAGCTTCGCTGCTGCTCTTGAGATGGGAACAGGTGTTGCGGTTCCTAGCGGCCGACAAGCTGCTCGTAGCCGCACTGGCCATCGTAGTTCTGTCAGCGCTGTGGTCTGCCGCCCCCGATGTGACGCTCCGCCGTGGTAGTGCCCTGCTTGGCACGACCGCTTTCGGGGTATACCTTGCGTTGAATTTCGACTGGGAGGACCAACTTCGCATGTTGGCTTTAGTGGTGGGCATCGGAGCTTGTCTTAGCGTACTTTGCGTCTTGGTTGTGCCTGATATCGGTCTCACCACAGGCTCGTATCTCACCGAGTGGCGTGGCGTCTACGGTCATAAGAATGGGCTCGGACAGGTTATGTGCTTCGGCGTGGTGGCCTTTTTCCTTCTTTGGCGACGCCGAAACAGGCTTGCGTACAAGTTGGGATTGGCGCTTTGCCTGGCCCTCCTACTCCTAAGCGGGTCTAGGACGGCCCTCTTTTCCGCCGTGGCGGCTATCCTTGTGGGCCAGGCTCTCAGGGTTGCTCCAGGGCTGAATGCCGCTGCACCGGTGGTCGCAGTTGTACTCGTGATCGGCGCTGTCGCATGGCCGGGTCTTATCTCCCAGTTTGGCGGCCTTTTGCGATTCAGCGATCGCGACCTCACTTTCACCGGCAGGACAGCTCTCTGGAGTCTCCTGTGGCGGGACGTGCTTGCACGTCCTTGGCTGGGCTATGGCTACGGGGCGTATTGGATCGGGGGCGCTACTTCGCGCTCGGCTTCGATCTGGGACGCCCTCCGATGGCAGCCTACGAGCGCTCACAACGGCTACTTCGACGTACTCCTCGGAACGGGCCTGATCGGGTTCGCATTGGTCGTTGGGGGATTCGTGCGTTTGTGCTGGCGCGCTATGAACTTGGCTCGCTATGCCCGATCAAATTGGGCCAGTTCGATACCCTTTTACCTTCTGGCCGTAATGTTCTGTTTGAATCTAGCCGAAAGTTCGTTAGCGATGCCCAACAACATCTGTTGGGTGCTCTACACCTCGGCCGCTACCTCGCTCGCCTTCCGGACGCTCCGAATCGGGCTACAGAAGCGGCGCGCGATCCAAGCAGGTTGCGCACCACCTATCATAGAACCTAATGATCTCTTTGCAGGCCCGCCAACTCGGTTTGATAGCAGTGTGCGCAGACGTTGCCCGCCACCGGCATTCCGGCCCTCCGACTTTCGTTCGAACAAGGTTTGAAAAACCCTGTACGGAACTAATTGACGATGTCCCGGCGTCTTAGAATTGCCGTTTTCGATTACAAGGTAATTTCGACAAACCCGGTGGGAAGTTGCCATCTTCGGATGCTCCGTGATTTGTGCGCAGAACACGACTTTACGGTGTTTTCCGTCGAGTTCAATAATCCGTGTCCCGACCGAATCCGTTGGGTGCGAGTCCCTGCACCCGCCAGTCCGCTGGCCCTGCTCTTCGTCCTCTATCACGTGCTCGCCCCGATTTTGTATTTCGCCTATCGTCTTCGCCACAAGGTGCGGTTCGACCTCGTACAGATAGTTGAGAGTAACCTGACGTTCGGCGATGTTTCGTACTCGCATTTTTGCCACAAAGCGTATCTGAAACAGCATTGGAAGCAAACCCGTCCAACTGGCATTCGCAGATGCTTGCGTTTCCTCGATCACTGGTTGCACGCTGCCGTCGAAGCTTGGATTTACAGGCGAGTGAAGAAGGTGATAGCGCCTTCGGAGGGAATAGCGCAAGAACTGAGGCGCGAATACCACGTCCCCCCCGACAAAGTGCGAATCGTGGGTAACCCGATTGACGTGTCGGCCATGGTACCCCCCCCCTCCTTTGACCGGGAAGGTCTCCGACACAGTCTCGGCTTCGCCAGGACCGACATGGTTGTTGCATTCGTTGCACTTGGGCATTTTGAACGAAAGGGTCTGCAGCACCTTCTAATCGCCTTCGGGCGCCTTCGGGGAAGCCCACTGAAGCTGCTCGTCGTGGGTGGCGAGCCACAAGTCGTTCGCGCTTGGCAATCTCGCGCGTCCAAATCCGGCTTAGGTGCCATGGTCAAGTTTGTAGGCTTTGCAGAAGATGTCCGGCCGTATCTGTGGGCCGCAGACGCCGCAGTTCTGCCCTCCAGCTACGAGGTGTTTCCACTTGCAGCGATTCAGAGCCTCGCGGCTGGTCTCCCTTTGCTTGCGACTAGTGTCAACGGAGTAAAGGAGTTCCTTAGGGATGGCGTCAATGGAATTCTCATTAACGGTTTCTGCCCGGAGGCGGTCGAGGGGGCGCTGGTCCGTTTGGTCGCCCTATCCTCAGCACAGCGGCACCAATTTCGAGTAGAGGCTGAGCGGAGTTCTCGGGCATATGATGCGGCGAACTTCCTCACTGCCTGGCGTCGATTCTATGCCGACTTCAAAATGGAGCCGTTCAGTGGCAAAAACTTTTCCGCCCAGCCTTTACGCCCAGACACACTGGAGCACTTCCTCTGATGCATAAAGTCCTATTTGTAATACCTCACTTGTATGGTTCGATGAGGTTGTTGGTCGATTATACCCGCTTCCTGGATCCCGCCGAATACCAGCTCACGTTTCTATCGCTAAGCGACGATGTGCGACTTAAGTCCGAACTTCCGTCGGCCGTGCGGCTCATCGTCGCGGGAAAGCCAGAGGGGCAAACGGGATGGCTGCGCGTATTTCCACGTATGTTGACGGAGGCTCGAAGACATGACTTGGTCGTTGGGTGGGCTGAACTGACCCCGACATATTTGGCGGCCGCAGCGGCTACGGTGGCGCGAAAACCTGTCGTGGGTTGGGTGCACACTAATCTGAGTGAGGTTCTACGCCCTGGCCGGAGGCCCGCCTGGGCTCATCGCCCGATGGTACGATTGATCTACCCGAAGCTTGGGTCGGTTGTGGCCGTCTCCGAGGATTTAGCCCTAGACCTTCGTCGCTCATTTCGGCTAACCAATGTCCGCGCTATCACTAATGGGATCGATATAGAACGCGTCCGGTGCCGAGGTCAGGAACCTGTTCCCAAACGTGCACGCCACCTGTTTGAAAAACCGGCGTTGGTTAAGGTGGGTCTCCTATCTAATCCGAAGAACCATGAACTTCTGCTACTCGCGCATGCTGAAGTCATGCGGCAGAAAGTGGATCACAATCTCCTGCTTGTCGGAGACGGACAGCTAGAGGCTCATCTAAGGACCATGGCCACCAGGCTTGGAGTGACGGACTCTGTTCATTTTCTGGGCTACTTAGATAACCCGCTGCCAGTCATCCGGGCCTCGAGGGCGCTTGTGCTTTCGTCGCACTGGGAGGGATTTGCGATCGTTCTCGTGGAGGCGCTGGCACTTGGGACGCCGACGGTCTCTGTAGATTGTCCAAGCGGGCCTCGGGAGATACTGGGAGACGGCAAGTTCGGACTACTCGTTCCTCCGGAAAACCCCCACGCCTTGGCGGAGGCCATGAAACTTGTCCTGACTGACAGTGCTACCTTCGACCGTTTACATGCGGTGGGCCCAGGAGGAGCAGAACGCTACCGTATCTCAGATAAAGCCAGGCAAATGGACGCGCTCTTCGACTCACTAATTGAGAGGTGTCCGGATGGCGAGTTGGTTCCTCAGCGCGCTTGCCGGTCTCAATCGTAGGTTGGTGAAGTTGGCAACACGACAACACTGACGTCTTCGCCCTAACATGCGAATACTTCTCGTCCACAACACGTACCAGCAACCCGGGGGAGAGGATGTCGTCTTCAACCAGGAACGGGCACTCCTGGAAGGCTTCGGCCATCAGGTAATGACATATTGTCGGAGCAACCGGGAAGTCGCAGATTACTCAGCTTTGGACCGGCTAGCACTGTTTCCCCGCATGGTGTGGGCGCGACAGACGCGCGGGGAAGTCGCCGACCTGCTCCGCTCGAAACAGCCCGACCTCGTGCATGTCCACAACACCTTTCTGATGATTTCACCCTCGGTCTATTCCGCCTGCCGGGCGGCCCAGGTGCCGGTGGTGCAGACCCTTCACAACTTTCGGTTGCTTTGCCCAGGCGCAACACTTCAAAGGGGAAGACGCGTGTGCGAAGCGTGCCTTGGACGCAGCCCCTGGCGGGGCGTATTGGCAGGTTGCTACCGCCAATCCCGTGTCGAAACATCGGCAGTCGCCCTGATGCTTGCCGTGCACCGCTGGCTGGGAACTTGGACCAAAGGGGTGCAGCGCTTTATCGCACTCAGCGAATTTTGTAGGCTGAAGTTCATCAAGGCGGGCCTGCCTGCGGAGAAGATCGCCGTAAAGCCGAACTTTGTCTTTCGAGACCCTGGACGCCGAGCGCACAACGGCGACTATGCGCTTTTCATAGGGCGACTCTCCCCTGAGAAGGGCCTGACCACCATACTGACTGCTTGGCAAAATCTCCAAGTGCGCATCCCGCTTCACATCGCCGGCGACGGTCCTGAGCGTAGGTTCCTGGAGGCGTACGCAAACCAAATTGGACGCTCTGAGGTTCACTTCCTTGGGCAGTTGCCGCGCCAAGAAGTAATAGCAGCACTGAAAGGGGCACGGTATTTAGTCTTCTCGAGCGAATGGTATGAGAACTTTCCCCTAACGATAATAGAAGCCTTTGCCTGCGGCGTGCCGGTCATTTGCTCGCGCCTGGGCGCGATGCAGGAGATCGTGGCGGACGGGCAGACGGGACTCCACTTTACCCCGGGCGACGCTGGCGATCTTGCGACAAAGGTCCAGTGGGCCTGGACTCATGTCGAAGAAATGGCCGAGATGGGCCGGGCAGCGCGCGCCGAGTACGAAACCAAATACACTGTCGAGCCGAACTACGCCACGCTAATGGAAATCTACCAACGTGCGATTGACGAACACCGGGCAAGTGCTTGACGCGACGCTTCAACGGCGAGGCACTTTACCTCCTTTTCATGAAGACAAAGTGACGCCGCTCGACCCGGACCGTTGGCGTACCTTTTCTGAAGCGTTCGATTCAAGTCCGTTCGTTACATGCTGAGCGCTTAGTGTCAGGACTTAGCCCTGATACCGTAGGTAGAAAAATATGGGGATCGCTGTGATCACTCGGCGACAAGACAAGCGCAACGCGCCTAGCGTGAAGGATGCTCTCGTTCGCATGTTCGGTTTTCCCGCCACACTTATACACGGAGATACGCTCCTACTGGACCGCTGGATTTGGCTAGCAAGACATTTGCCTCCGATCCCCGCTGGCTCGCGACGATTGCTCGACGTTGGATGTGGCGGCGGCGCTTTCACGATAGGGGCTGCACATAAAGGATACAAAGCCTTGGGGCTGAGTTGGGATGAACCGGCGATGATCGTAGCTCGGCGGCGGGCATCCATGTGCCAAGCCGTTCTGGCCGACTTCGAGATGCAAGATGTTCGAACTCTCGATCGCCGTCATGAATTCGTGGAGGAGTTCGACATAGTAGTCTGCTGTGAGGTCATTGAGCACATTATCGACGACGGGAAACTTATATGTGACATGGCCCGTTGTCTAAAACCGGGTGGCATCCTCCTTCTTACGAGTCCGAATTTTAATTTCCGTGCAATGACTTCGAGCGACAACGTGCTCTCAGTTTGTGAGGACGGGGGACACGTAAGAAGGGGCTATGCTGCCGACGACCTGAGACACTTGTGCGCTTTGGCCGGAATGACCGTAACTGAAATCGGATTCTGCAGCGGGTTTGTCAGCCAAAAAACAACGGCCCTTATGAGGACAAGCGGGAGAATTCACCGTCTTGTCGGATGGGGAATGATTCTGCCCTTGCGCCTTCTGCCACCGCTGCTCGATCCGCAGCTGTCGAACGCATTGCGCTGGCCACCATTCACGATTACCCTCGTGGCAGCAAGACCTTTTCGTTAGACGTAACCTGTGTCGGGTCGCGACGATGCGGAGTCAGCAAAGGAGGCCGAATACGACTTACGCGGCCGAACGGAATCGAAATACGCGACACTGATCGAGATTTATCGTCGCGTCCTCCGGGACTATCAACTTCTGACGGGCGACACTACGGGCCAATGCGGGAAGCGCGCGGCTGGCCCGGGCACCACGCCCTCAGACCATGAATCACACCGAACTCGAAGCACATGCCTTGCGCACTTCGATAACACTTTCCCTTGATCTCGCCCGCAGTGTACTACGCCTGTGGGGACGCGGGCCGTCGTCCAAACCCTTCATGATTACCGACTGCTTTGCCCGTGTCTAACCTTTCAAAAGGAAGGCCGTATTTGCGAGAAGCGCCTGGGTCGCAGCCCGTGGCGCGGGGTACGCCGCGGCTGCTATCGTCACTCGCGCACACGACCATCGCCGTCGCCCCGATGCTCGCCGCACTTGTTTGGCTAGGCACTTGGAGCAAGACGGTGGACTGCTACATTGTAGTTAGCGAGTTCGCACGTGCCAAATACATCGGGGGCGGGCTCTCAGCGGAAAAGACTGTGGTTAAACCGAATTTTGTCACCCCCAGCAGAACGCCGGCGCCCGGCGTGAGGACCTTCTACGGGGGTTCGTGACGCACGGACACGCCATGGTGCCCAGTGCTTGAGGGTCTGTCAGGGGAGGCTCTGAAGGGCGGCTCTACGCTTCTGACACTTGAGACGAGCCAGGAAACAGGGGATGCGGAGTAGGGAACTGGTAGGCCCGTTCTCGAGTTTGGAGCTTCCAGTTACGACTCTCGGATTTCGGATTTCGCCCTTGCCCCTGATACTGTATTCGTGGAATTCTCTGGCGTCACCACTGCCAGAACAATGGGATTAACTTGATAACCTGCCGTCGTAAACCACTCTCCCTTCTCTGGTGGGCGCCGGCCATGGCGTGGGCGGGCTTGATCTTTTGCCTTTCGACGCCGACCTTTGGGCCGCATTGGTCAGGACGGCTCCTCGCGCTGTGGCTCCGACTGGCCCACTGGCGCTTGTCGTGGCAGACATTCGGGCTGCTTAACGTCGTGCTGCGCAAGCTGGCTCATGTGACCGAATACGGCATCCTCGCCCTGCTGCTCTACGCCGGCGCGGACAGCGGGGAGCAAAGCGGCTGGCAACCCCGCCGCGCCGCGCTGTGCATAGCGGCGGCCTTCGCGTACTCGCTTAGCGATGAGCTGCACCAGCGGTTCGCCCCAGGAAGACATGCCTCCATCTTCGACTGCGGCATCGATAGCTTCGGGGCCAGCCTAGCCATGCTGGCCCCCTACCTCAAAAGCAAGTCCTGGCGCGGGGGTTAGAGAATAGAGAATGGCTTCACCCTGACACTTGGCCGTGCACGCGGCCGTCACAATGGCGCTGGGAGTAGTGCTGGGGTATGCCGTGTTCCAATGGGGAGGCGTGATGCGGGGCACGGGAGCTAAACTGAAGTACGAACTCCGAGGTCCCGGGTTTGGGACTGAGAAGGTGTGAAAGAACTCGTGAAGCCGATTTACCACAGATCGTCAGCCCGCGACGGCGGGTTCATAGTTGTCAGAAACTCCACATCCGCTCTACATACAATCAATGACTTACGTGAAGTTTCTGGAGAGAGCGCGAAGCACAGAGACTTGAAAATGAAGGCGCTTTTCTCTGCGTCTCATTGCCTCAGCGGCGAAATCCCCGTGTCCCGCTTCCCATATCCCGCATCCCGTATCCCGTATGACCTAGTCGGCCTCACCGCGGTGCTCGCCTACGCGGTGTTCGAGTGGGGAGGCGTGCTGCGCCGCAACCAGTACGTCTTCTTGCTGGCGGTGGGCCTGCTGGCAGTGGGGTACGGGATGCGGAAAATCGATTTCGGGACTTGCGATTCGCGACTCGGGACTAACGGCCTGCGGTCAGGGAAGGTCACTGCCGAGCGTGAACTGCTGAGTATCGACGGGAATTTGAGAGGGAAGGCCGGAGACGGGGTTGTTCCCCGGTCCCTACTCCCTATTCCGTTTCCTTATTACCTGATCTTTGGGGTGGTGCTCCTGCCGGTTTACGTGCTGCTGCAGGTGCTTCCCGCGCCGATCGCTCTGCTGCGTGTGCTCTCGCCCCAACGGGCGGCGGCGGTCGACGCGCTAACGCCGATCGGGGCCAGGCTGAACTTCGCTGCCTTGAGCGTTTCTCCCGGCCGAACGTTACAGCACTTCCTGCTCATCTGTGGGTACATCAGCATCTTTCTTCTTGTTCGCGAACTGGCGTGGCGCCAGCAAGAGCGCCGCTGGCTCACCATGGCGCCGATCATCGCCCTG
The DNA here is from genome assembly GCA_049508935.1 of Terriglobia bacterium. GTDB lineage: Bacteria > Acidobacteriota > Terriglobia > UBA7540 > UBA7540 > CAVROP01. The sequence continues at coordinate 25,814 of JBELAJ010000013.1, forward strand.
GGAGCGCTCGAATCCGGCCTAGGGCTATGGCAGAATTTCGGCGCCGGCGCGGACCGGCCCCGCTGGGGGACCTACGTCAATCACAACCATTATGCGGGTTTCCTGGAGATGGCGTTGCCCTTTGCGGTGATGTATCCGGTCGCCGTATTGCGCCGCAACCACTCGTCGGGGTACGCGCGGGCGCGCGCTACGCTCGCAGCCTGCGGCGTGTGGGCACTGGCAGCGATAATGTTTGCCGGTATCGCATTTTCCTTCTCGCGGATGGGATTCGTCGCAGCGCTCTGCTCACTGTTGGTCATAGGCGTACTGGCGTTGGGAAACCGGCGGTTGAGCGGTGTCGCGCCTTCCCCAAGCTGGCCTCGGCGCGTGGCCGCGATATCCGCCGTGGTAGCGCTGGCCGGGTCGTTGTTTGCCGCCCCTGATAAGCTCATCCTGCGATATGCCCAAGTCGCCTCGGTCGGAGGATTCAGGGCCGATATTCGTGCCAGTGTTTGGCCTGAGACCATTTCTTTGATCAAAGCCTATCCAGTTGTAGGGTGCGGGCTGGGTGGATACGAGAGTGCGTTCGCGAAGCTCGGAAATGAACCGCTTTACACCATCGATTTTGCCCATAACGATTACCTGCAACTGCTCGCCGAGCTCGGGCTGCCGGGCTTTCTGATTGTCGCGCTGCTTGGACTCGGTATCACGAGGGCAGCATTCACGACCGCCATATTCTCGCGTGACCAGGAGCGACGCTTTCTCTCTGTCGCCTGTGCAGGCGCACTGGCAGCAATCCTCCTGCACAGCGTGTCGGACTTCAATTTGTACATTCCCGCGAATGCCATGCTACTGGCTTGGATTGCCGGGCTGACAGCAGCAAACGAAATCCAGGCGAGTGGCGCGACCGCTGCGAGCGACACGATCGCACGAGCGGGATCACAGCAGAAACATCTCGGATTGCTTATATTCAGGAGGTAAACATGAAATACATGTGCTTGTTCGTTTTGATGATGTCGGCCACGGTTCTTATGGCGGCTGACCCCTTGGGCAAACTCAACTGCTTGGGAGGAGCGACCGTGAATTCCCAGGCCGTGCCCGCCGCCGCAGCTTCGTCGTACCCTGTGGTCGCAAACGACGACATTACCACCTTGGATGCGCCGGCAACGGTCTACCTGAACGACGGAAGCCGTGTCTTCATCGCGGCTAAGTCGGAGGTGAAGCTGATGATCAAGGACTCTGCGCCGGCGATCAAGGTTGTCTCGGGAAGCGCCCGTGTCAAGCGGGCGAAAGGCTCACGGGCCAGCGTGATCAAGTCGGGGCACGAGAAGGTCATCATCGTGGGCGCCGGTGCAGCGGCGGCGGGCGGTGCAGCGGCAGCTGTGGCGGCGACCTCCGGCGGCGGGTCGAAGTCACCTAACCCCAGCCCCTCCGCGCCCAGTGGGACCAGCCAATAACAGGCGGTGGCGTGACGTCCGGGCGACGTGGGCAAAGCATGGCGTCTTGTAATGACTGACAGAGACGCGCCTGACAGGTGTCAATCGTCATCCTTCCGTATCGCTGGTTTTCCGGCATGCGAATCCTGGCGCTGATCTTCGGGTCAATACTGGCTTGTTACGGTTCTGCCGGGATCCTCTCCGACACGATCTGGCACAACAGTGAGCCGGCCGACCGTGTGCTCTGCCGCGTCCAACTCTGCACAAACTCGCTTCTGGTCGCGAGCGGCCGCCAATTCCTGGACCTCGGTGGCGACGACACACCGAAGGCCATCGCCGCCTTCCGCACCGTCGTTATCAGGGAGCCGCAGGATGCCTACGCATGGGCCGACCTGGGGGAGGCGTATTTCGAAGCCGGACAGAAGGAAAACGCCCGCTACTGCTACCGGCGGGTACTGGCGCTTGCCCCGCACGCAGCGCCCCTGCTGCTGCGCGTAGCGAATTTCCATTTCGGGATCGGCGAGAATCAAGAAGCGCTTCCCATCACCGCGAAGATCCTGTCGCTCGTTCCCGATTATGACGGGGTGGTCTTCAGTGAATACGTGCGCCTGGCGGAGCATGTTGATGAGGTGCTGAGCTGCGGGCTCCCGCCAAGCGGGCGCGCGGCAAAATCCTGGCTGCGGTTCCTGATGAACGCCGGGCACCTGGATGATGCGCGACGCTCCTGGCAGTGGACTGCCGAGCGCGGGTATGCCGAGGATGTTCTGGCAGGCGAGTATACAGATTTTCTGCTCCGGCAAGGCAATCCCGAGGGCGCGGCATCGGCTTGGTCCAAGTACCTGGGACGGCGCGCCGGAGATTACGGCAAATCCAATTGCCTTTTCAACGGAAGCTTCGAATCGGAGCCTGTCCCTGCGCCGTTTGACTGGAACCTTGCCCGTACCGAAGGTGTTGAGGTAGCCCGTGATTTCAGCACCTCCTGCTCTGGCAGATGTTCGCTACGCCTCAGCTTCGACGGCACGCAGAATCTCGCCTTCACGGCGGCTTCACAATTAGCCGTTGTCCAACCCGGCCGCTATCACTTTCGAGCGTATGTCAGGACTGAGAACCTGACCACGGATCAGGGAATCCGCTTCCGCGTGTCGGATGCTGAAGCGCCGGGCCGGCTGGATGTGACCTTCGGTCAGTTCACGGGCAACAATCCCTGGACGGGTCTTGAGCACGACATTGTTGTACCCCCGGCGACCAGGATTCTCCGCGTGCAGGTCATCCGAGAGGCGTCCACGAAATTTGACAACAAGATTGGCGGGACAGCCTGGATCGATGATTTGCGCTTCGAACCGAACCCGCACCTTAACAGCTCTTAAAAGCAGCGGCAGAAGCTTGGGATAAGGTCAGCGGGCTGGGATGTCCCGATAGTTTCGTTGGACCAGGTAGGCATATCCAATGTTGGTGATGCCGAACGTAACGATCGCCAGGCGAGGATGGGATTTGTTTAGCCGATCAATCCCGCGAATCGTGCCTGCGGTTACCCCCGCCTTGAAGGCAATGAGTGCCGCAGGCTGCGACGCAAATGGACTCACGATCGGAGTCTCTTCCCGCACGGAGCTGCAATGGAGTGCCCGGATCGTTGCGTGCGCGTCGGGGGCCTGCAAGACTCCGTATGAAACACATAATCCTACGAGCAAGGCAGAACGCCGAGCGCGTCTCGGTTTGGGCTCGGGCGGCTGAGTTCTGGTAAAGGCACCTGCGCCAGTGCTGAATTCGAAGAGCGGCGCGGTGGCCATTACTGTATCAGCAAGGGAATTGATGTTGTTTTGCTCGTCCTGCGCGCTGAGTGAGGCCACAAAGAGAGTTTGCGCCAAGAGTATTGTTATCACCACTTCGAGCCTGGGCAGCCGCATCCTGCAACCTCGTACAGAGGTAACGGCCATACGCGCCCGACCCTGAGTTAAGGTCTTCTTAGGGCTTCCCGCCCCTGGGTAGTCTTGCCTGCGCGTATGGCTTTTACCGACCGCTCTTGTATTGTTTTTGTTGACCAGTCCTGTAAACCCGCACGAATCCGTTCCCGAAGTTTCTCCCTTTTTCCCAAGGACCCGTCAGGTAACTTTTCCCTTAGTCGACAACCAGCCGCGACATCTACCTTGCCGTATGCGCAACGGCCTTGCAATCCGGTGCGTTCTCGACATTGGGTATGTGAGGGGCTGACATGTGGATGTGGGGAAGTCCCCGACAGGGAAAAGGCCGAATGGGTCGCGAAGAAGACGAAGTGACTCCACCGCCCCTCGGGTTCCGAGAGAAGGGGTCAGCGCCGGGCGGCAGGAGCAGGTGCCGCCTTCCCGCAATAAATCTCGCGGCGCAAGGAGTGATACGATGAGCACCACGGTAGTTAGAGACGTTGGGACGCCATATCCGTTCAGTGTACTGGGTGTGCAGGTGAATGCGCTGGAGACTGTCAACGTCACCTGGGAGATGGAGCGCTGGATCGCGAAACGTGATCGGTGCCATTTTGTGGCCTGCACGGGCATGCACGGGATCGCCGAAGCGCAACTCGATCCATCGTTCAAGGAGGTACTGAATTCGGCTGATCTGGTCGTCGCGGACGGCATGCCCCTGGTGTGGCTGGCTCGCCGGCACGGTTTCGATCTGCGTCGGCGCGTCTATGGACCGCGGCTGCTGGAAAAGTTCTGCTGCAACAGCGGGCACTTTTACCGCCACTACTTTTACGGCGGCGCGCCGGGTGTGGCGGAGAGGGTGTCTGCGTATATGGAGCGGTACAACGTGCGTACGGTGGGGACCTACTCTCCGCCTTTTCGGCCGCTGACGGAGCAGGAGAAAGTGGAAGCGGACCGCCGGATCGAGGACGCGGCGCCCGATGTTCTGTGGGTGGGCCTCAGCACCCCAAAACAAGAGCGCTGGATGTACGAGCACCGCTCGCGGCTCCCCGTCCCGGTGATGGTGGGAGTGGGCGCGGCATTCGACTTCTTCTCCGGCAGGGTGAAGCAGGCGCCGCCCTGGATGCAAGAGAATGGGCTCGAGTGCGTTTACCGCCTGATTCAGGAGCCGCGGCGACTCTGGCGGCGTTATCTCGTCCTGGGACCAATGTTCGCCTGGAACGTCAGCCTGGAGCTTTTGGGACTGAGAAAATACGAGTGAAGAGCGCTGCCATTTTAGGTGTCAGGGGCTGGGTGTCAGAAGAGCACTGATGAGTAAAGGTTGATGGGTGATGAGTGACCAAATCGAAGATGTTTTGCGATACGGTCTTGCGGACGACAGCCGCGCGGCCGGGTCTTGGCTGCGGTTCCTAGTCGAAGCCGGGCGCATCGATGATGCCCAACGCGCCTGGGACTGGGCCGCGGAGCGAGAATATGCCGACAACAATCTCGCAGGCGAGTATGTCGAGTTCCTCATCCGGCAAGGTCGGCCCGACCTGGCAACATATGCTTGGAGTCGTCACTTAGGCAAGCGCCCATGCGACTACCGCACCTCCAATTACCTCTTCAACGGGGGCTTCGAATCGGAGCCCACCCTGTCGCCATTCGATTGGAACCAGGCCCATTTCCAGGGTGCCGAGGTCACCCGTGATCGCACGACCATCCGACCGGGTTCATATTCGCTCCGGGTCAATTTTGGCGGCACCAATAATCTCGACTGTGCGGCTGCTTCGCAGGCGGCCTTCGTTATGCCAGGTCATTATCGTTTCCACGCGTTTATTCGAACTGAAGGCCTCACGACAGACCAGGGAATCCGATTTCGGGTATCCGATGCTGAAGCGCCGGTCCGTTTGGATACGATCTTCGGCCAGTTCACCGGCACCAAGCCATTGAGTACGATGTGGTAGTTCCATTACAGACCAGGCTTCTGCAGGTTCAGGTGATCCGCCAACGATCGTTGAGATTCGACAACAAGATAGGCGGGACAGCCTGGATCGACGACTTGAGCCTGGAAGAGATTAGCTCGCACCCACCACGATAGCCGCTCAGTATTAAGCAATATCGCGGTTTCTTCTTCACTCCTTTCTCTCCTTCTTCACCCAACTTCTCCCGATTCCCCAGGTATTCACCCAGCCCTTTCGGAGTAGGTCGCAGTCGACCCAACTTCACCCCCACAGCCCCAAGACGGCGAGAGCCAGCTTGTTCGGATCCGTCTTGGCATTAGAACGTCGTCCTTTCGCTGTCCGTTCTTAGATCTTGGGGGAGGAATACCCACGGCATCACAAGGCTTCGCGGGTCTTCTCGAGTCTGTGCATCGCTGTTTTTCGGCAGAGGCTTCCCAGCCACCTGCGACCGTGCGCGAGTCATGAGCTAAAAGCACCCGATTCTGTCGATCCCGAAAAAGTGGCGTGAGGGGGTAACCGCCCACCTCCTGTGCTCTGAATGCGGAGGATTCGCGGCTACGCTTGCGGTTGTGGACTGTAGGCTACAACCGGGCTTCCCACCCTTCCCTTGAAGAAGCGGCCGAGGTTTACTACGAGTCGAAAACGATAGTAAGGTTCGCATGGTGGCGCTCACGGCTTGCCGGAGTCGTTCTTCTGACCCTCGGCGTGCTGGGCTTTGCGCTTCTGTTCCGCTATCTGGTCGGGTTCGGATTGGTTTTTCCTATCGCGCTTTTCCACACTTTGGGCTTTACCAATGCGCGGGGTGAGCTGAGCAAATGGACCTTTTTTGTACTGACGATATGGGTCTGTCTCCTGATCGTTCTCTTTTGTACCAGTGAGAACAAGTTGCTGAAGCGTCTTTAGCGCTATTGGGTGGACGAATTTGAGGGGTGTGGTCACGAACACCGGCTCCACAAGAACCGTGCCGACCTTCTGTCGTCGGTAATTTCCACGTCCGTATGGAAGCCAGGCGAGCCGCCTTGGACGCCATCGCTCGGGCCCCCAATCCGGCCATTATTGGGGCAGGGTCACACCAAAATCCACACCAAGTAACGGAGAGCGAAAATCGGCAGGTTGCTAACTCACTGAACTGATTGGTGGGCCTGGGTAGAGTTGAACTACCGACCTCACCCTTATCAGGGGTGCGCTCTAGCCACCTGAGCTACAGGCCCATGGTCGGTGCTGCCCGCAAAAAGGCAAGTCCCAGTATAGGCGGAGGAGCGGGTGCGCGCAAGCGGAATTCGTCGCGGAATTCGTCGTTTCGGGCTTTCCTATCATTTTCCGCGGCCGTATGATATAAATAGATGCACGGGTGAATGCGTGCTGTTGGTTCATCCGGCTGCAGGGCGAGTTCTCTCAAACTTAGCAAGGAATTACTCATGCCGGAAGCTCGCAAAATCGTTCTCCCCAATGGTCTAACTATTCTCACCGAGCAGATGACTTCCGTCCGTTCCGTCTCGATGGGCATCTGGGTGAGGACCGGGTCGCGGCAGGAGACCGAAGCAGAGAACGGCATCTCGCACTTCATCGAGCACATGGTTTTCAAGGGAACCAGGAACCGGAGTGCGGAGCAGATTGCACGCGAGGCCGACTCGATCGGCGGCCACCTGGACGCCTTCACCGCCAAGGAGTGTACGAGTTTCTCGATGAAAGCCCTGGACGAGCACGTGCCGCGCGCCTTCGACATCGTTTCGGACCTCTTCCTCAATCCGCTTTTCCAGCCTGAAGACATCAGCAAGGAATCGAAGGTCATTCAGGAAGAAATCAAGATGGTTGAAGACACGCCGGACGACCTGGTACACGAGATGTTCACGCAGAGTTACTGGCGCGGGCACGCCCTGGGCCGGCCCATCCTGGGCACACGCCAAACGGTGAGCAGCTTCAACCGGGAACGACTGTGCGACTATTTCCAGCGCCATTACACGCCCAACCGGACGCTGATCGCCGCCGCGGGGAACCTCGACCCTGACCGCTTCCTCGACCTGGTCACACACTACTTTGGCGACCGGCCGAGCGGCCCGGTGGCCGACGATGGTCCTCCGCCAACGCCTCACCCCAGCATCCGGCACCGGCACAAGAAGGAACTCGAGCAGGTCCACCTCTGCGTGGGCGCGCCGTCTTATCCGCAGCCGCATGAGAAGCGCTTCGCCTGCTACATCCTCAACACCGTACTGGGCGGCGGGATGAGCTCGCGCCTGTTCCAGAACATTCGCGAGAAACGCGGGCTCGCCTACTCGGTCTTCTCCGGCCTATCGAGCTTTCGCGATGCGGGCTGCCTGAGTGTTTACGCAGGCACCTCGATGGAAAATGCGCGCCAGGTGCTGGGCCTGATCCTCGCGGAGTTCCGGCAGTTGAAATCCGCGGCCATCAGCGAGCAGGAACTTCAGCACGCCAAAGATTACCTGAAGGGCAACCTGCTGCTCAGCCTCGAGACCACCGGCAGCCGCATGTCGAATGCGGCTCGCCAGGAAATGTACTTCGGGCGCAACGTCTCGCTCGACGAGATCTCCCGGCACATCGACGAGGTGACTTCCCCCCAGGTCCTGGAGGTGGCGCGCGAGTTCTTCCAAACCGACCGGCTGGCCGTTACTTTCCTTGGGCCCATCAATGACTTCCGGTTCACCCGCGCCGACCTGGCGTGCTAGCCACGAATTCCCGAGCCTTGGGCGCACCCCTTTGCAAGAATATGCCGCAGCCCGCGAAAATGAACTGTCATGCCGAGCGGAGCGAGGAATCTCGCTCTGCTGGCGGGTCGTCGAGAAACAATCTGCAGGGCGAGATTCCTCGCTCCGCTCGGTATGACACCGTGCGTAATGCGGACGGACCCTACACTTGCAGGAGGAACCGTGCTCATCGTTCATGTTCATATTCGGGTCAAAACTGAATCCATCGAGGCCTTCAAAGAAGCCAGCATCGAGAACGCGCGCCACAGCGTCGAGGAACCGGGCGTCGCGCGCTTCGATGTGATCCAGCAAGCCGACGACCCTTCCCGGTTCCTGTTGGTTGAGGTCTACCGCACTAACGACGCCACAGTTCATCACAAGGACACCACCCACTACGCCACCTGGCGCGACACCGTCGCTCCCATGATGGCGGAAGTGCGCACGAGCGTTAAATACTCGAATATCTTTCCTCCCGATGAGGGCTGGTGAGGCGGCGGTGAGATTCGAATTTGCCACCTCGAGCCGTATCCTGTTTGGGCCGGGCGTCGTGCGGGAAGTCGTTCCCGCCGCAAGGCAGATGGGGCGAAGGCCGTTGCTGGTGGTGGGCGAGTCGCCGCAACGCGCCGCTTTCCTGGCCGAGGAATTGAAGGACGCAGGAATGGGCTGCGTTACCTGGGCCACACGGGGAGAGCCTTCGGTCACCCTGGTTCGCGAGGGCGTGGAACTCGCTCGCCGCGAACCATGCGACCTGGTGATTGCTTTCGGCGGCGGCAGCGCCATCGACGCGGGAAAAGCCGTTGCCGCGCTTCTGACCAACGGCGGCGATCCCACCGATTACCTGGAAGTGATTGGCAAAGGGCAGCCGCTCCAAAATCCTCCTGTCCCCTTCATCGCCGTTCCCACGACGGCCGGCACGGGATCCGAGGTCACGCGCAACGCCGTCCTGGCTTCCGCGGAGCATCGGGTGAAGGTGAGCTTGAGGAGCCCGTTGATGCTGGCGCGCCTGGCGGTGGTGGATCCGGAATTGACGCGCGAGTTGCCGCCGGCGGTGACCGCCAGCACGGGGCTCGACGCGCTCACGCAGTTGATTGAGCCCTATGTCTCGATCCGCGCAAATCCCCTCACGGACGGCTTTTGCCGCGAGGGCTTGCACCGCGTCACCCGCTCGCTGCGCCGCGCATACCAGTCCGGCAGAGACATGGCGGCCCGCGAGTTCATGTCGCTCGCAAGCCTGCTGGGCGGATTGGCGCTAGCTAATGCCGGCCTGGGCGTGGTGCACGGCTTTGCCGCGCCCATCGGGGGAATGTTCGACGCCCCGCACGGAGCCGTTTGCGCCGCATTGCTGCCCCACGGCATGGCTGTCAACGTCCGCGCCGTCCGCGCCCGCGCCCCGGAAGGCGAGACGCTACGCCGCTACGAGACGGTGGCGCGCCTGCTCACCGGCAAGCCGGACGCCCTCGCCGAGGAGGGCGTCGAATGGGTTAGACAGTTGTGCCGTGATTTGCAGATTCCGCCTCTCAGCTCCTACGGTATTCAAGGCAAGGATGTGCCCACCCTCGTCGAAAAAGCCTCCCAAGCCAGCAGCACCAAAGGCAATCCCATCACTCTCACCATGAACGAATTGCAGGAACTCTTGACCCGCGCCCTCTAGCGGATTGACATCTTGCGGTTGGTGATTGGTGATCGACGACCGCCGAGGAGGCGGCCGCGAGGGTCGCCCCTGGTTCGAGATCAGGACTGCGGTGAGACGGGGGCGTGAAACTGCGACAAGGCGATCAGAAGTCAAGCCGCAGAGCCAATTGGCCGGTGCGATTTCCGCCCAGCCCGCCGCAATCGAGCGCGCCACCATCCATAGCTTCAGGACCCCGAGGGCGCAAATTAAGCCTATGCCCCGCCGGTCGATGCACCCCTCTCCTTGCGCTGCTCCTCGCCGTGCAAGTGTCCCCACCCGTCCCACATCACCAAGCCTACTTTTTCTGAATCGACTTGAGGTAGTCGGTCAGGTTTACCTCACGCAGATGACCCACCTGACCGCCGGCCGCTGCGGGGCCCATGCTGCGAAAGATAGGGCCCCAAATCGGCATGTCTTTGGAGCCGTGCGCCGTTAGATCTGTCCCGCTCTCCAGGACACGCATGATCTTGAGATCGGGGAACTTGCCATCGTTGTTCTTGGCGAGCAGAGTAAGGTCGGCGGGCGGGGTTTTGAGCGCCGAAGCGGCCGGGCCGTTGCCTCTCCCCGCCGGACCGTGACAGGTGGCGCAGTGACTTTTGTACAGCACCTCACCTTGGACCATAGTCGTCGGGTGTGCCGGAACCTTCTTGATTTCGACATTCGGCTGCGCTTGATCCTGCGATCGGGACGTGCCGGCAAACACCGCCGCAAGACACAGGACCAGCAAACTTACGAGGCAGACCTTGCCTCGTTGAACCGCGGTTATGTTGATCACTTTTTCCTCCGCGCGG
>JBELAJ010000130.1:0-17283 GCA_049508935.1 Terriglobia bacterium
TCTGAGCCCGCCTCCCTGGAGTTCCGCGCCGAGTTCTTCAACGCTTTCAACCTGGTGAACTTCGGGCTGCCCGTGAACATCTTGCGGGGTTCGGGCTTCGGGGTCATCAATCATACCGCAGGGACTTCCCGTCAAATTCAGCTCTCGCTGAAATTGATCTTCTGACTCTTCACCAGAGTCGTGTGGATCTGAGGCTGCTCCGGGACCAAGACCCATATGCGCTAAGATACGGCTTGACCTAATGCCCCGATTGGGCCAATGTTTTTGCGGGAGGGACAGCGATGGATCGTCGAGTGTTCAATTCAACGTTGCTGACACTGTGGGGCTCTTCTCGCTTGCTGCGGGAGGTTACGGAGTCCGGCGGAGAACACGCTGCCTATGCTGAGACGGAAAGCGTCGCGCCCGCAAATCCTGCGCCGCCCAGCCTGGAGAATCAGTTCCGCGGCTATATCGTGGATCACCATTCACCGGATCCGCCTGCCATCACCTACCAGAACTTCGACCCTGACCAATGGTTCCGCCTTTACAAGGAAGCGGACCTGGATCACGTGTGGGTGTTCTGCAAGGGGCATCATGGCGAAGCCTACTACCCAACCAAGATAGGACACATGCATCCGGGCCTGAAAGTTGATTTTGTGAAGGCGTTCAGCGACCGCCTCCGCCAAAAGGGAATCGCCTTCCATGCCTACTACTGCATCGGGTTCGACGATTGGGCGGTCCTCAATCACCCGGAGTGGGCGCTCCTGGACGAAAACGGCAAGAACCGCCGCGTCGAGCCGGGAGATGTTCCGCACTCCCAGGGGCAATTTCATTGGGCGTGTATCAACACACCTTACCGCAAATACGTCCTCGAGCAGTTGACTGAAATCGTAAAGGGTTACAATCCCGACGGCATTTTTCTCGACATCGTAGGCCAGCCACTCTGCTATTGCACATCGTGTTCAGAACTCTATCGGTTCCGTTACGGCCACGAAATCCCGCGCGGCCCCGCCGCGGACCGTGACTGGCGCGAGACGGACGAATTCCTCTACCAGACCACCCAGCTCGGCTTCGTGAAGGATGCCGTCGCCACCGTGCGGGGACTCGGTTCAAAAGCCGCCATCACCGTCAATGGCGGCCACCTGGACTTCCGCAAGGAAATGATGGACCTGCTCGACTACACTTTTGCCGAGCCCTTCGCCGGAAACTATCATTCCGCCATGTTTGCTCGGGGCACCGGTAAGCTGCCGCAGATCGGCCCCGGCCTGGTCGCATGGGTCTACGATCCCTCCCCGGCTTCCGTATTCCAAGTTGAGAGCGCCATGATCGCGGCCCAGGGTTGCCGGGCTTTCATGTACTCGGAGACCATGCGGCAGGATGGAGTCCTGGATTCGCTGTGGTTTCGCGAGATGGGCGCCGGCTACAAGGATATCGAGAAGATTCAACCATACTTGACGGATCGAGACTCCGTGCCCTGCGTAGCCGTATTATTCAGCGCCAACACACGCTTTAACTGGCGCTCCGAAGTTCGAGGGGTTCTTCGCGGCGCGATGGAGGCCGCCACGTATTCGCATTTTCCTTCCGACATCCTGCCGGATTGGAGTCTGGAGCGTCTTGCGGATTACCAGGCTGTGGTACTGCCGGAAGTCATCTGTTTGTCCTCGAGCGATGCAGAAGCGTTCGGCCGATACGTCGAATCGGGTGGCTTGCTCGTCGTCACCGGTCAAACCGGCACCAGGGACGCCGACGGGCAGGTCCGCGAGAACTTCGCGCTGGTTGACCTCGTGGGATGCGACTTCGAGAAGGTCTTCGACACTTACAAAAACAACCTGTGGGGAAGCTATCTTCACCGCAGCGGCGACGCGATCTGGAAAACTCTGCCCGACACCACCCTGGTGGTGCGCGCGCCGTTCGTGGCGGTTAAGGCGCGGCCCGGATCCAAGATTCTTGCAACCCACATTCTGCCTTCCACGGTATGGTGTAAAGATGCGGATGAGAATGAGCAATGCTGGGTGAACTGGGAACCGCCCCCGCCGGGAGAGACAACGGAGTTCCCTGCTCTCCTTGAGACAACCCACGGAAAAGGCAAGGTCATTTATGCGAGCTTCGATCTGTATGGCATGATCAACGGCGACTACCAGTGGCCGCTGGAGTTTCATCGTCAGTTGCTGCAATCGAACCTGAAGAATCCCCCGCTGCGAGTCGGCCTAGCGAACCGCCGCGGCGTGGGCACCACCTTCTACAAAAAGCGCGGCAAGAACATGCTCGTGGTGCACCAGATCAACAGGACCGTTCCTCTTTTGCAGGGCGATGTGAATCCGCTGAAGGGGGGTACGCTGTTCATCGATGCTTCGTTCTTCAAGCCCGCCGCGGCAAGACAGATTCATCCCACGACGCGAGCGCTCAAAATGAACAAGCGCGGAGACTCGGTAGAGATAGAACTCCCCATGGTTGATGTGCACTCGGTAATTGTGTTGGAGGGTTAGTCCACTCGGCATACCCGCTAGGAAAGTTGTCGCTCGGGCGACTCGCCACTTGGCAGACTGGCATGCTGCCCGCGAGTTCTTGCTGGGGCGAGACGCCCGCGTCACGCTACGGCCGCGCCTGGCTGAGTCGCACCGTGGTTACCGAGGGTGTGGCATCGAAGTTCAACTCGACCGAATCCTTCTGCCGGCTCATCCATACTTGGCCGGATGGAATCAGCTCGGCCGATCCGAAGTCGCCAAGGTGATCGGTGTGTATAGTCAGGCGAACCGACTCTGGGGTCTCGAGTTTTGGCAAGTCGGATTGCCTCAGCAGACGTCCCTGCGTATAAGGTGCCGGGGCCGTATCGCGGTTGAGCAGATAGCACAGCAGATCGTCGCCCTTGCGGTTCACCAGCAGAGCGTAATGGCGCGAGCCATGGACCTCGAAGGCCGGTGCTCCGATCAGGCGGGCAGTGAGTTCGCTCAGCAGTGCGCTGCCCTCGCCGAACGCGAGTTCTTCCGCGCTCACATAAATCACGCGCCCCTGCCCGTAAGTGTTTTCCAGGATGGCGGGAGAATCGCCGGCGTATTCCCATTGGGCCAGGACCTTCCCGGTCGTGGGCTTTACCTCAAGTGCCCCAGGGTACAGCGGGAGCGTCGCCGCCAGTCCCGATCCAGGCGAGAACGCTAGCCGTTTATAACCTGCTAAAGTCCCGGTGTATTCACACCCGAACAGATCGGCCAAGGCGAAATTGCTCTTCAGACGCCCTTCCTGGTCGAACAGCGAGCCATGGCCGAAGCCGAGCAGCGTGCCGCCCTTCTTGACGTATTCTCTGATCTCTTCGATGTCGCTGTCGCTTAGAAGGGCCGTTTCAGGCAAAAGCAGCATTCGATATGAGCCAAGGTCGAAGCGGCGCGACGAAAATGTTCCTCCCACCCGCTCCGTAATGTACCCCAGGTTGCGCAAATAACGGGAGGTGTCGCGGCCAGGATCGGCGTCCGCCTCGGCCCGGCGGAAGCCGTGAGATGCCTTCCACAGTTCGCCCATGTCGGGGATGTGTTCAACGTCATCGGCAGGGTGGCCTGTCAAGATGCCAATCTCGGCATAGGGACGCGCGTCCACAAGCCAGGGGCGATTATCTTTCAGCCAACTCCCCATGGCTCGCAGCAGAACAAGGTCGCCGTGCGGATCGTACACACCCGCATGGCCGGGCGTGATGGCCGCGTAAGCATTGCCGCCCTGAATCCAGGTGGCCGCTGCCAGGTCCACCGCTTCCGATTGGGATTCCACCGGTGCAGGGGCATCGTCGCTGGGAGGGACGTACCAGGAGGAACTGATCAAAATCCCTTCCTCCCATGGCCGGCCTGCGGCATGCATGATGCGCGATGACCTGTCGATGTTGGGCCAAGTGTGGCCTTCGACCGAGAACCAGTCAACGACCGAATCTACTTGCCGCGCCCGAGCGGGCTCGACCACATCCGCCATTCCCGCGCCGTTGAACGTGAAACTGAGACCCGGCTGAATGGCTTGCAGCTTTTGCCGAATCTCCAGCAGGAAGTCCCGGAGAGTGGCCAGTTCGAACTCTGAAAACTGCTTCGGCGATGCTTGGCTGGCCGCGAGGTGGTATCTGGCTCTGAATTTGCGAAGCGTGAACGGGTCGTAGGAGATCGGGTTCGGCTGCGTGTAGAGGTCGAGCCAGAAGCCGTCCACCGGGCCGTCCTCTTTCAGAATTTCCGTCAACTGATCAATAACGTATTGGCGGTAAGGTGAGTGGAAGGACTTCCACTCCGTCGCAAAGGCGAGCCCCATGGGTTTGCCTTGGGCGTCCAAGCAAGTCCAGTCTCGAAACTTCGCTTCCGGGTTGTTGTCCAGCCCCACGGAGTAATAGACCACGGCGGCCATGTTTTGCTTGCGAAGGGCGGCCAGCGTGGGCTTCACAAAGTCGCGGTGCGTCTTGAAATCGGTGAGCTGCGTGTCATGATTCACCAGCCCGTCGTGCCACTTGTCATAGAAGATCACGCCCGTCGCGCCGGCATCCCGAAACTCCTGAATGGTCTTTTCGGCGTCATAGCTGTCGCCCAAGGTTTTTTCCCAGGCCCGCAGCGCAGCCGCCTGCTTGGCCGGAGTCCACGTGCCATTCACGATGTATTCCGGCCCCCAGACGCCCGTTGTAGTGTTGGCGATGAATCCCGTCATGACGAAGAGTTGCGGCGGCTTGTACCACGGCGCGCGGTTCAACTCGGGCTGCTGTTGGGCTACGGATCCGGACTGCGCGAACAGGTGGCGCGGGCATCGGATTTGGAGGTCCACTGTTGTAAGTAGCAGGGCGGCAACAAACAACCACGTTATTGGTCGTATAAATATGTCGTATCTCATATTTCTACTAGCAATAGAATCGCTGATACGGCCCTCTCCCCAATGGAGAGGGCCGTTGCTTCCGAGTTGGTCCACTACAGGCGTTCAGGACGCTTGCCCGACGCCTACTGCAGCCCTCGGGCGGTTCTTACGCACATACGTAGCGTCGATTGCCGGCTCTGACTCGCATTCCGCTTCGATCACGCTAACTGGATGGTCTGGTGCGTCGTGCGGAAGTCCCGTGAAGCGCACCGAGATGTCGTCCTGCACGAAGTCCACCTTCTTGCCTGAGGCATACAAGCGCGCCGCTTTTACCTTGCTGCGCATGCCGCCGATGGCCACCACCGTGGGCGGTTTGTAAAACTCCAGGGCCTGGGTTCCTATCGTTTGAGCCGGCCAGAAGTGAACGTGGATGTAAAGCCTGTTGCCCTTGCGCGTGTATCCGGCAAACGTGTGGCCATGCGCGTTGCACGGTTCCGATTCGTAAATGGTTGGCCCGTTCTTGTCCATCCAATGGCCAACCTCGGTTAGGACGCTGGCTGACTGTTCCGGCACAGACCCGTCCGGTTTGGGGCCGATGTTCAGCAGGTAGTTGCCTCCACCCCTCGCGCATGTCACGAGGTTGCGAACGACGGTCTTCGCGCTTTTCCAGTCGTCGTCGGCCGGAGTATAGCCCCAGCTATTGTTCATGGTCATGCAGGATTCCCAGGCGCGCCCTCCGCGTTCGGCTCGAATCGTCTGCTCCGGTGTCGAGAAGTCTCCGGGCAGGCCATTCCGGTTGTTGACGATGATGTCCGGCTGAAGCTTGAACACCATCTCGTTCATCTTCTTCGACTCCCACTGTTCGGCCGTGAGAGGCCAATCCACGTCGTACCAGAGAACGTCGATCTTCCCGTAGTTGGTCAGCAGCTCCCGGATCAACCCATGCGTGTACTCGACAAAACGCTTTCGCGCCTCCTCGTCCGTGGCGCAGCGTGCGCCGTCCGGGTGGTGCCAATCCATCAGCGAGTAATAGAAACCAACTCGCAGACCTTCGGCGCGTGCGGCTTCCACATATTCCGCCACCAGGTCGCGGCCCGGCCCCTGTTTGGGCGCGCAATAATTGGTGAGTTTTGTGTCCCAATTGCAGAAGCCTTCGTGGTGCTTGGTGGTCATCACCATGTACTTCTGGCCGGCTTGCTTGGCCAGCTTGGCCCAGGCTCGCGCCGCGTTGGGCTGCGGCCTGAAGATTCTGGCGAGCTCTTCGTACTGGGGCACCGGGATGCCCTCCATCTCCATCGCCCACTCATGGTGGCCAATCGTGCTGTAAAGGCCCCAGTGAATAAACATGCCGAACTTGGCATCGTGCCACCACTTCATGCGCCGCTCGCGGTCGGCCTTGACCTCAGGGCTTTCCGCCTCGGTCTGGGTTGGTTTCGGCGCGGGGGCTTCTTGCTTGCCGCAGCTCACGTTGAAAGCAGTTGCAGCAATGGCAGTCCCCGTGCCCATCAGAAAAAGAGAATCCCGCCTGGAAATCTTGTTTGCTGACATGCTTAAGCCTCCTTTTTCCAAATAGTGGTGGTCCGTGCTGCGTCGAACTTCGACGTTTACACGCCACCTTCAATGCGCAGCGCAAAGGCGTGCTCACCCCGGCGCTGTCTGGGAAACTGTACAACGAGCCCTTGCGGGTCCCGGCTCCACTTCTCAGCACGACAAGACGTTACGGCCCGGCCTTAACCGAACCAACCGCTTCCAGCGCCTTTCGGGCGTCATCATCGTCGGGATTGAGCTTCAGCGCGGTTTCGAGCTCGCGCTTCCCCTCTTCGATGTCTCCCTTGTGGCAATAGACCAGTCCTAGGTTGCGATGGAGGTCGGCGCTGAAGCGGCAGCCGCCACAGATTTGCAGAGCTTCCTTCAGGTTATCGATCGCTTGCGTCCAGTTGCGAGCGTTGTAGGCTTCCAAACCGAAATTGCCCAGGCGCTGAACTCGGTCGCTGAGCTGCCGCTGCTTTTCGAGCTGGTTGAAGCGAGCGAGGTACTCTTGCGCTTCCGGCCTTCCAGATTTTTCCAGCAAGTGGGCCAGGTTGTAGAGAGCCTGAGAGTTATTGGGGTCCGCTCGGACCGCGAGCTGCAAGTGCTCGATGGCATCGTCCGTCTTGCCGAGGCGTACCAGGTTCTGCCCCAGCATGGCCTGAGCATCGGCATAGTCCGGTGTGAGCTTCACCACGCGCTCGAGCAGTTCCGTGGATTTGGGCAGGTTGCCGAGTTCCCGTTCGACCTGAGCCCACTGGTATAGGGCAGCAGGATAGTCAGGCTTCAGTTTGCAAGCGGTCTCGAGTTCGGTGCCGGCCTCGGAGTGTCGGTTCGAATCGTAGAGCGCCCGCCCCTTGTTGTAATGCGCGGCTGCAGACCCTGGATCAAGACGTACAGCCTCGGAGAATTGCTCCAGGGCGCCGCGCAAATCGTAACGGTCGGCAAGAGCGATGCCTAGATTCAGATGCGCCTCGGCAGAGCCGGGCTGGAGGCTCACCAACTTGCGGAAGATATCGACCGCTTCTTTGCCATGCCCGAGCTTGGCCTCGGTCATGCCCAGGGCCTTGTAAGCGCCGCTATTGTCGGGCGAGATTTTGAGGGCGCTCTGAAACTCCTGCTCGGCCTCCTTCAGCCTTCCCCGACCGGCCAGGATAAGGCCCAAATTAAGGAACGCCTGTGAGTACTGCGGGTCGTCCTCCTGGGCCTTGCGAAACAGCGGTTCTGCTTCATCGGTTTTGCCTTGGCGGGCGTAAAGAACTCCCAGATTACTTTCCGCCTCCGCAAAGCGCGGATCGAGCGAAATGGCTGCTTGGAGTTCCTTCTCGGCTTCGGCCGCTTTTCCGTCCTCGGTGTAGAGCAGTCCGAGCTGATTGTGCGCCTTGGTCAACTTGGGATCCAATTGAACCGCCTTGGTCAACTCCACCTCTTCCGCACCGCGATTGCCCAGCTTGGAGTAGGCCAGCGACAGGTTGTAATGGTACGGTGCGTCATTAAGATTCATCCGCAGCGCCTCGGTGTAAGCTTGCACCGCATCCTGCATCCGTCCCTCACGCATCGCCTTGTTCCCTTGTTCCTCCACCGTGTCGGCGCGAGAGGCGCGCCGGTTTTCCTCCTTCACTGCTTGAAACTTCTGAAACTCACTCTGCCCCGATTTGGCGTTCCCGGTCTTGGATAGCAGCAGGCCGAGCTCGTAAGCCGCTTCGGGGGCCTCGGGTTTGAGTTGCGCCGCTTCCCGAAGCTGCTGAATGCCCTCTTCCGCCTCGCCCAGGCGCGCCAGGGAAAGGCCCAGATTATAATGCGCTTCGTAACTCTTGCCATTCATGGCCACCGCTCGCCGCAGAACCGGCACGGCCTCGGCAAACCGTCCCAACTTGCGATAGGCCTCCCCCGCGATCTTGTAGCCTTCGGGGTCCTGCGGCTGGTTGCGAATATAGTCACTCAGATAGGGCAGGCTTGCGTCGGCTTGGTTCCGGCTGAGGTACGCTTTCGCTAGCGACAAGCGGGCAGAGTCGTTATTGGGCTCGAGCCGCAGAACTTCCTTGTATTCCGCGGGCGCCTTGGCCCATTCATCATAATGTACATACGAGTTGGCAAGATTGAAATGTAGCTGGACCGAGTCCGGACGGGTGGCGAGCAACTTCTTGAAGACACCTGCGGCCTTCTCGTATTCGCGGTTCTGGAAGTAAGCAGCCCCAAGCTCCATTTCGAGTCGCTCGGCGAAGGGCTGGGGAGGGGACTTGGCCAGCGCATGCTGAAGGTAGTAGATGGCCGCCACTTCGCGCTTCTGCTCGAGCGCAATGTCCGCCAGATTCAGCGAGGCATCCACAAAGCCGGGGTTCAAAGCCAAGGCCTTCTTGAACTCCTCCGTGGCCTCGGTGAGCTTGCCGAGTGAACGGTAGGCGATTCCCAAGGCATTGTGCGCGGCGAAGGCGCCCGGCCTATCTTTCACCGCAACTTGTAACTCTTTGGCGGCCACATCGAACTTTTGGCTTGATATCAATGCCAAGCCCTTGTTGTAGCGTGCATCCCAGACGGTGAGATCGAGGCGCAAGGCAGCGTCAAAGGCGGCGATGGCGCAGTCAAACCTTTTGTCCTGGGCCCACAGGGCGCCCACTGTGTTAAAGGCTTCGGCGGCGGGATGACTTTCCAGCGATTTGAGAAGGTTTCGTATTGGGGTCGACGGGCCGGGTTCCATCAGGCAGGAATCCGGTAGGGGCGGCGCTTGTGGCCGGCCTTGAGTTGGGACGACCACAAGCGCTACCCCTAGATACAACGCCCAAATGGCGAGAGCAGAAAAAAAACGGGAGGCGCGGCCACCCAACTCAAGGGCATTCCGCGCCTCCCGTCGGACTTGCATGATCCAGTCGCTCGCCTTCGTACTGCCCTCCAGACTCCTCAGTCTAGAGGCTTAGAAATAGAACTTCAAGGCAAGCTGAATGATTCTGGGACTGTTGGCTGTGGAGTTGACCTGGCCAAAGTATTGATCCCCAACCGTGCTGTCCGGTTGGTTAAACAGAGGCGTGTTAAAGGCGTTAAAGAACTCGGCCCGGAACTCCAACCTCTTGGATTCCGTGAAGGGGAACGACCGGAAGAAGGAGAGGTCAAAGTTCCTCGACCAATCCCTGCGCAGGTCGTTTCGCCCTTCCGTCCCAAACGTGTATGCGGTGGGAACGGCGAATGCGGCCGGGTTGAGCCAATCAATATATCCGGCCGAAGAGGGAGCGCCTTTATTCGCAAAAGGTGAAACTCCCGTCAGCCGGTCGGCGCGTTCACCCACGTTCCCGGTATTCGCAGTATCTCCGGGAATTCCGACAAAGAACGGTTGGCCGCTGGCGGTGAAGAAGATTCCGTTGAACTGCCAGTTCCCCAAGACGTAATCGAGTGGCCGGCTGTGGGTGGTGAAGCGCATACCCTGGCCGACGGGCAAGTGATACACCCAACTTGTGGAGAGGATGTGGGTGAGATCAAAGCCCGTAACACTCCTATCGTTGTTGAGATTATAGGGGTTTTCGGTGGAGCATCCATCCACACCGTACCACCCGTCGCACCCTACGCTCATGTTCTTCGAGTAGGTGTAGGAGACGAGGTAAGAAAAGCCTTTCGCCGAATGGTGGTTGAGCGAGTACTGGAAGGCGTTGTAGCTGCTGTGCCCGGTATCCCGGTCGTAGTAGGTTGGCGGGATGAAGGGGTATGGCTGGCGGGACGCGACCACGGCCGCATCACCCGGCCCCGGTGTGGTGGCTACGTTGTAGTAACCACCTACGTCCAGGCGGCTGCTGTGGGCGCCCACATAATTTGCGGTCATCGTGGTGCTCGTGCCCAGTTGTTTCTCGAACCCGAAGGTCCACTGGTCCGAATAGGGGTTCTTCTGCAACGGGTTCATGTACCACTCGACAAATCCGCTGCTGAGGAAGGGGGTTGGAGCTGGGACGCCCGCCGTCGAAGCGTTGGCAAACGGGTTCTCAGAAGTGACGTTGGGCACGATGTGTTTGTTCAGATTATTGACCAGGAGTTGCCCGAGCTGCGGCCAAGTCCCTTCGGTGTTCTGGGCGCTCTGCGTTATCGCGGCCCAGTTCTCGAAGAACCGTCCGTACGAGCCGTGCATCACCAAGGTCGGTTGCAAGCGGTAGGCGAAGCCTGCGCGCGGCTGCCAGTTGTCCGTCATGTTGTTGAACGTGGCGTGGTTTTTGTGAGGCGAAATGGTCACGTACTGGGGTAGAGTGCCGCCAGGAATGCAAGGTGCGATAACCGTGGGAGGATTGCACGCGGGTGAACTCTTCTGAAGTACGTAGGTGCCGTTGTTGAAGTCAATGTCGCCCGTCGTGTCTGTATTCTCTTTGTCGTCTCCATAGACGGGCATGATGGTAGTGTCATAGCGCAGTCCCAGATTCACGCTCAGCTTATCGGTGGCCTTCCATTGGTCCTGGAAGTAGAACCCATCGATCCATCCGCCGTGTTCGGTTTCATGCACGTTGCGCCGGCCGGCGTTGTCAGGCGCATCGAGCAGGAACCCTGCGAAGGCTACACCGCCGTTTCCCGGGGATATGCCCGGTCCCGAGACGGGCGCGTAACAGAATGTGCACGAGGTCTCCGTAGTGGCGTAAGCGACACTCGCGCTTTCGTAAAGAGCCGAGGCAGTATTGGCGGCAAAGTCCGCTCCCATCTTAAACGTGTGACGTCCGTGGAGTTTCGAGAAATCACCTTTGTACTCCCAAACGTCGGACATGTGCGTGTTGCTGATGCTCGTTCCGCCGCCGGCAAAGTATTGAATATTGTAGCCTGGAACCTGGCTCGCCCCGCCAATAAAGCTCCCGGCAAAGGTGTCCGACCACCCCACGTTTCCAATGAAGCCCGAGGGCTGGTGGGTATAGAAGGTAGGGTTGTTATACTCAGCATTGTTGCGCCCAAAGGTGACATCCAAAACGGCGCTGCCTGCAAAGGTGTGAGTCCACGTCACCGCGGCATTGTCGGTGTGGAAAAATATTGCAGACTTGAACCCTTCGAATCCGTTGGAGGAGATGACGGGCTGGCTGAGCGCGGTATAACGGACGAACATAGTGTCATGGCTCGTTATCGTCTCGTCAATCCTCAGGTTCCCCTCGTCTTGGCGGGTAATGGACGGGGAAGTGTCGAGCGCGTTGTATCCTGCGACCCCGGTATTGACCGGCGCCGGCCAGGATGAGGCGTAAGCCAGCGCGCTCTTGCTGATCAGGCTCTGGGGAATCTGGTTATTGGGGAAAGGAGTCAACGTGTAATAGCCGGGATGGGCGGGGTCTGGAGTGGTGCTGAAGGGGTTGTAAATCTGAATCAAGTTTCCGTTGGCATCCGTGAAGTCGCTCAAGTCGCCACTCAACTCGGACGGTGTTGGCACCCGCGTTAAAGACGAGCCGGCCTTGTGGTAGCGGAACCCTTCGAACGACAGGTAATAGAAAGTCCTGTTCTTGCCGTTGTAGATGTGCGGAATGTCCACGGGACCGGAAATGGTCCCCCCGAATTGGTTCTGTTCGTACGCCACCTTGGGTTCGGCGGGGGCAAGGAAGAAGTCCCGCGCGTCCAGAACACGGTTACGCAGGAAGTCGAAAGCGCCTCCGTGGACGCCGTTGGTGCCGCCCTTGGTGACCACGTTGATGATCCCACCCAAAGCGCCGCCAAATTGCGCTTCGTCGTTGTGGGACTGTACCTTGAACTCTTCAATATCGTCGATCTGCGGCGCAATGTTGTAAGTGCTCTCGAAAGAACCCTGGTTGTTCACGCCATCCATCAAGAAAAGGTTGCTACGGTTGGTTTGCCCGTTGACGGAAGGGTAGGTGAAGGAGCCAAGCGGCTGTCCACCCCATCCGCCGCTATTCTGGGCAACGCTGATGGGGCTGACACCCGGCGTCAACTCGAGCAGTTCGGTGAAGTTTCTCCCGTTCAAGGGCAGATCGTTCACCATTTTCTGCGTCACCACCGAACCCAACTCAGCCGTGGATGTTTCAATAGCTCCTGCGGCGGCCTCGACGGTGACAGTTTGCGTGGTCGAGCCAACCTGCAAATTAAAGTCAAACGTTGTGGTCTGGTTGACCTCGAGAGTTAGACCAGGCTGGGTGACCGTCTGAAACCCCTCCTTGGAAGCTTTCAAAACGTAAGTTCCCGGCAGGATTTCGAGAATGACGTACTCACCCGTGTCGTTGGTCGTCGCCGTTTGCGTGACGTTGGTTTGGGTGTTGGTTAAGGTTATGCTGGCCTGCGGAACAACAGCTCCGGTAGAGTCCCTAACGGTGCCATTGATCGCGGCTGCGGAGCGTTGCGCCCAACTCGCGCCGGGAAAAGCCAGCAGCGCGAGAAACGCAACGGCCAGTGAGAGTCTCAGTGAAGCCAGTCCCTTCTTTCGGAACGGTGCAGTCGACCCTTCCATGTCGCCTCCTGTTTGACCTGATCAAGACCGACGCAAACTTTCAATTCTCTTTTGGAGATAACCCTAATGTCTGCAGCATCACCCTTATAATATAAACTTATTAGTCTGTCAAGAAAAAAGTGTAACGTTACGGAGAAATCTGAGCTGATTTCTTTAAGCCATTGGCGATACAAGACTTATATCTCTCATTGGAAGTTCTGTAAGGAAACATTTGCAGTTCAAAGAGGAAATTAATATACTGCTGGCGGCACATTCCGAGCGTGCGCCGATTGCGTCAGGTGATCTGCTCTATTGAGGCTTACAGAATACGGTGACAATCACTGCTGTGGCGGCAGTCTGCGGCAGCCTCTCTATCGGCACTCACAGAGCGCCGCCAGAACCAGTTTTCGTCGCTCTATTCTATAATCCTTGACAGGTGAGGGAGACGGCTCCGAACGGAGAGCACTTCCGTCACCCACCCCATACGGCTAGGTCTTTTACCCATGGCAAAGCCCACTTCTTACACCATGCGCGACGTGGCGAGACTCGCCCGCGTGTCAGTGACTACCGTATCGACGATTGTTAATGGAAGAGGCGGGGTAAGTCCAGAGCTGACCCAGCGCGTCGAGGACGCCATGGCGACTCTGGACTACCATCCCAACGAAGTCGCCCGCAGCCTCAGAGTGAACCGCACGTTCACCATCGGCATGGTTGTCCCCGACGTCTCGAACTTCTTTTTCAATGATGTATTTAGCGGCGTTGAAACCAGGGCTCGCCGGCACGGCTTGTCCGTTCTGCTGTGCGACTCGCATGAGGACGCGATACAGGAGCGACAATTGCTCGCCATGCTCGTCCGCAGGCGCGTCGATGGAATTTTGCTGGCTTCCGCGGAATCACGCCTGGAGGAGAGCGGGCTTGCTGGGAGGCGCCCCCCGATTGTTTGCTTTGATCGCGAGCCGGGAGGATTCCGAGGCGGAGTCGTCGTGGTTGATAACGAGCTTGCAAGTTTCCAGGCTGCCCGCCACTTGATTGAGTTGGGCCATGAGCGGATCGCCGTGGTCGCCGGCCCTCAGACGCTCCTGACGGGCATTGAACGTCTGGCGGGCTTCCGCAAGGCGCTTGAGGAAGCGCATCTTCGGCTGCCTCCGGAGTATGTACGACCTACGGGCTTTTTTACCGAAGCCGGCTGCCGCGCGGCGCTTGAAATTCTCCAACTACCCAATCGACCCACCGCCGTCTTTGCCTGCAATAACCGATTGACCCTCGGCTTAATGCATGCTATCAAGCAACTGGGCCTGAAGTGTCCCAAGGACGTAAGTGTGGTGGGCTTTGACGACTTCGATTGGTCCCAGCTTTTTAGCCCAAGGTTGACAACCATGGTCCAACCGTCCTACAAGATAGGCGAATCCGCGGCTGAACTGTTGGTGCAGGTCATGTTGGATTCTGGTCAGCGTCTTGACGGTGACAAGAGTGATCGCATCGTGCTGAAAGCGGAGATGCGTATCGGTGAGTCGACTGCCCCCGTAGGCGGCTGATTTAGGGCTCGTTCATTTCGAACTCGGGGTACCCGGCCGAGGATCTGGGATACGGTGAACCCGAGGACAAGAGGCCTCAAAAGCGAGGCCAACAAGAGTTTGATCCAGGAACCCTGGGGCTGAAACCCATGATGAGACTGTACCAACTGGGTTCAATGGTCTGCCTCCTATTAGTCTCCTGGCCTGCTTGGAGCAAGGACCACAAGCCTGTTGTGTTCCAGAACACAGCGCCGGCAGTGGCGTATACCGGATCGAAGTCATGCGCCGCCTCGAATTGCCACGCCGATCTCGAGCACACCTACCGCCCCACGCCCATGGGTAACTCCATGGCGCCCGCCAACGCGCCTTCCGAACTCAGCCGAGTGCCGAGCCGGATTACTGTTTATAACAAGAAACTTGACCGGTATTTTCAGGTGGTCCGCGAGGGCTCCGACCTCTATCAGACGGAATACCAACTGGATGAGAACGGCAACAAGGTCTTCACGTCGACCGAGAAGCTCGAGTATTCGGTGGGAGGTCCCAATACGGGTTACACTTATGTGGTCCGCATGGGTCAATTCCTTTTTGAAGCGCCGCTCAGTTACTACACCAAGACTCAACAGTGGGACCTTTCCCCAGGTTTCGACACCAAGGATATAGCGTTCAATCGGCCTGTGCCGACGGGCTGCCTGGCTTGCCATAACGGGCAACCGCAACCGGTGGCGAACCGTGACGGCATGTACCGCGATCCGCCCTTCAGGTTCGTGGAATACAGTATCGGCTGCGAATGTTGTCATGGGCCCGGCCAATTGCACGTCGCCGCATTGACCAAGCACCCGAATCGGAAGTACGGGAAGGCGGATCCCACCATCGTGAACCCGGCAAGGCTCTCGGCAAAACTCGCCAATGACGTTTGCATGCTCTGCCACCAGGGAGGCCAAACGTACGTTTTGCAGCCGGGCAAGACGCTTTTGGATTTTCGCCCCGGGACCCCGCTTTACCAGACGCTGGCGCTTTTCAAGGTGCCTCTAACGATCGATCAGCGAGCGGAACTCAACCGGCTGGAAACCTTGCCGCCCGTGCGAGGGAGTATCGTTGCGCCCCTGTGGTGGAAGAACCTGAACCTGCAAATGAGCCGGTGTTTTCACGACAGCAACGGCGAGCTGAAATGCATCACCTGTCACGTGATTCACCATCCGCCGACGCAAGCGAACAAAGTAGAGTATTACCGTGAAAGATGTTTCACATGTCATAATAACGAGAGTTGCAAAGTGGCGCTGGCGGAGCGCCTGCGGCAGAATCCTCCCAATAATTGCGTCGGCTGCCATATGCCCAAGAAACCGGTGGCCGGCATTCCCCACTCGGACGACACGAGCCATCGGATCGTACGCCAAGTCGGCCAGCCGTACCCGGACTACGCTTTTAACCAGCCCACGGCCGACTTGCCGGGGCTGGTTTGCATCAACCGTGAAGGGGAGGATGCGAATCAAGCCATACCGCCGCTGACCAAGCTGCGCGCCTACGCTGAGGTCTCTGCCAAGGATCCTCGCCTGACCCGTTATTACTATGAACTTCTCGATCAACTTCGGACGTCCATGCCCGACGACCCTACCCTCCTTGCCGCCTTGGGAAGGAGAGCCATAACGGAAGGGGACAACGCCAAGGCGGTCGAGTATTTGACGCGCGCGCTTCAAAAGGGAGCCAACTTTGAAGCTACCTACATTGACTTTGGCGAAGCCTTAGCCAACCTGGGACGAATTGAGGATTCCGCCAGGGTTCTCGAGCAAGGTGTGGACACCTGGCCATTTTCATCCGACATCCAAAAGGCGCTGATCTTGCGCTACGTGACGCTGAAGCAATTTCAACAGGCCGACAAGGCCCTCAAACGCTACGTGGCGCTCTTTCCGGAAGACACATTTATGCGGGGCGTTTTGGCGAAGGTCGAAGCCCGCAATCCCTGATGTCTGGCAGGGTGAATTCCTATGAACAGCCCATTTTCACCAGTTTCTGTCAACCGGCGCGAGTTTTTGGGAAGGCTGGCCGCCAGCGCGGCGGCCGGCATGGCGCTGAGCTGCGGAGGCCGCGAACTGACGGCTCCCGAAAACGCTTCCAAAGAAGCTTTTATTGTTCCCAACTTCCATCCCGCCAGTTGCGGTTGGCTGACGAACTTTTCCAAGGAACGCGTCTATTGCGCCAACGACTATCTGGACCACCTGGACCGGGTGCGCGACGATCCTAATTACAAGTTCGCTCTTTCTGAAGTCAATAATATTATCGCCATTATGAATTTTGAACCGCAGCGGATCGAGGAGATCAAGCAGCGGGCGAAGGAAGGGCGGGTGGAGCTGGTCGACGCTAATTTCCTGGAGATGACCGTTAACTTGGCGGGTGGTGAAGCCTTGCTGAAAGAAGGGGTGGAGGGCCTGCGCTGGCAGGAGCAAGTCATGGGAATTCATCCTCGCTTCATGTGGATGATTGACACCTGCGGATTCCATGATCAGATGGCGCAGATCGCCTCCAGTCTCGGTCTCGAGGCCATGGTGTACGAGCGGATGAACAAAACGGGAAGCACCATCCATTGGACCGAGTCGCCGGATGGCTCGCGCATCCTATCGCTATGCCCCGACGGATACGCGTCTTTCAGCTCTTTATTCGACTCGAAAAAACGGCTGAGCGCGGACGACCTCCGGAAGCTGGCGGACGAACTCGCAGAGTGGGCGAAGAAAACACCGCCTGGCGCGCCCGTTTTGGTTCTAGCTGGGAGCGGCGATTACAGCCGAGCCCCGTTGCGCAAGGACTACCCGAGTGAATTCCTCGAACAGTGGAAGCAGGCCTTCCCGCAAACCAATCTTCACATCGCCATTGTCAGTGAGTATTTGGATGCCACTCTGCCGGGAATCAAGTCCGGCCAAATCAAGATTCCGACCATGCAGGGCGGCACGGGATACACCTTCGACGCTTTCTGGATTGAATGTCCTCGCGTTAAAACCTCCTATCGAATGAACGAGCAAGGATTGCAGGCGGCGGAGACGATTTCCACCATTGCCAGCCTCAACTCCGGGTTCACCTATCCCGGCCAGG
>JBELAJ010000131.1:0-17157 GCA_049508935.1 Terriglobia bacterium
GTAACGATTGCCCTGGTAGCGATCGACGCAAATCTCGAACTGGTAGGTCGGGAGGAAATCCAAAAGTTGCGAGAAAACACTGCGGCCAAGATTCATCTGCTGCCTCCGGCATGGGCTGGAAATCAGCAAAATGATGCCAAAAGAGCCGCAGAAAATTGAAATCGAAAAGTAACATCCCGACCTCTTACTTCGGTTCCATCAAGCAGTTACGGCGAAGTGCCCCAACTTTCTTGGGACAGCACTGAAGTACCAACTTGAAAACTCGGTCTTTCACATTCTCTTGACGGTACAATTGTCGACAAAATCCCAGTCGAAATCGACCCCAATTCCCGGTTTCTGCGGAGGATGAGCGTAGCCATCGGCGTCAATCTGCAATTTGTTTTTCATGCCGAAGTCCATATAGGAGAGGGGGGTACAAGAGCTCGAAGAACTCGCGCGCATGAGCGAGGCACCCCGGGGGGGCGATCCCGGCAGTGCCGGAGGAAGCCTGGAAGCCGTGTGGGGAGCCGCACGCGACGGGGATTCGGAAATGCGTCGAGGTGCCATTTAGAAGTCGGAACACAAACAGACCAAACCTTTGTCCCGCTTGGCGGGATGGGGATTCGGATTCGCAAGCGGCAGGGCGGTTTGTTTGAGGTCCTGCCACCCAGCATTTTGCGCTGATGAGCGATATTTGGGACTCGAGGGCGTGGCGACTGATGGAGTGCACGGGGAGAAGGCGGGGACCATGGAAGCGGGCCATGAGGTGGTGAAGAATGAGCTGGCGGGCGGGGTGCGGCCCAGCAAGTACTTCGGGGCCAACGCCGCCTAGCTGCGGCTGGCGGTGATCGCCCACAACGTGCCGACGCCCCTGAAGCGGTTGACGCTGCCGGCGATCCGGACGCTCCGCGGCGGAGCCCTGCGCGTGGCTTTGGGAACCGCGTTAATGTACGTGGCGTTCGACGGGAGCCCACAGCTGATCCTGCCTAACCCCATTATGCCCCCGCCCGTTGCGCACGCCCACGCGCATTGAAATGGTCGTGTGGGGCCTGCTGTACGGCGCGTTTGTGGGCTGGGCAATGAGCCGGAGCCGCGCCGCCGAACATGCGGAGTCGCAGGTCGCCAAAGCCGCCTGAGTCGCCGCGCATCATGCAACGGCACGGTTTTGAGGTGGTGGGTTTTCCTTTTGCCCGACCCTACGAGCCCGCGGTCCCTTCCGGAGCGGGACGGCGGCTACCCGGGGCGCAAGCTGGCGAGAGGGCGGTGCAAGCGTAGCTCCGCTGTTCAGAATGCCGGCTCGGTGGGCCGTGCATTCATCAAGCCGTGAGAATGCAAGAACTCGTACCCCGAGGACCCATGGGGAGTGAAGTTAGAGTCTGTAGGAGAGATTCACAAATCAGCGAACAGAATCATCAGCGAGGGGAATTCATCGACAGCTATTTCCCGCGCTGGGCCGGACTCCGCCAGGATACGATGGATGACGCAGGCTGGATTCACGCACGACCAGCCGTGGTGGGAAGAAGATGCGCCTGGGCGGCAGCGGCGTCTTGGATTCCATGCACTCGAGCAACAGTTCTGCTGCCCTTTCGCCGATTTGGAAGCTACTCTGATTGATTGTTGAGAGGGGCACGCGCAGCAGGTCGCAGTAGTGCACGTCACCTGCACCCACAACAGCAATGTCTCGGGGCACGTCCAGTCCAGCCTCCAGAATGGCCCTTATGGCGCCGACTGCGACCGGATCGTTGTAGCAGAAGACCCCATCGGGGCGAGGCTTTAACTGCAGGAGGCGCTGCATGGCGTCATATCCAGTACTGTCTTCATGGGCCCCGCTGACGACATACTCAGGCGGGAGCTTCAGTCCGTGTTCGGCCAAGGCCCGACGGTAGCCGCGCAGCCTTCCCTTTCCAGTCGACACCATTGGTCCGCAAAGGTGGGCGATGCGGGTGCAGCCCTGCTCGATGAGATGCTCGGTTGCCAAGGCACCAATCTTTTCGTCCTTCACGCCGACATAGTTGGCCTTCCAAATCGAGAACATGCGATCGATCAGCACGTAACGCGCTTTTCCCCCCTCCAACAGTTTGATCATCGAACAGGGCTCGTGCGGCACCGCAGACGCGATAATCAGGCCGTCGACCATGCGCGCCAGCAGGAGCTTGATCTGGCGCAATTCAGTCTCCGCATTCTCGCCGGAGCTGCTGATAATAATCTGATAGCCTAAGGGTCCTAGTTTGCTGTCTACGCCCTTTGCAACCTCTGCAAAAAAGGAGTGCATCAAATCGGGTACAATCAGCCCGATTAAGAAGCTGGGATGGCCGGCGAGGCTGCGCGCGATGAGATTGGGTTCGTACCCGAGCTCACGAGCGCGCTGGCTAACTCGGCGCCGGGTCTCTTGGGCAACATCACCGTGGTTTCGCAACGCCTTGGAAACAGTCATCAACGACACGCCCAAGTCCTGAGCGATATCTCTCATCCGCACTGCCATATGGACCCTCCTGGCTAAACCCTCCCGTAAACTGAGGCAAAGAAGAACTCGCAGTGAACCCATCGGCAGGCATTGCGCTACCCGGGACGCTTACGCGCAGTCGTGGTTCCGCCAGATCACTAAGGTACCACCCCTTTAATCATATTACACGATGGTATTTCTTTCCACCTTTACCGGTAAAGGTGGCAATTGTACCGCTAAAAAAAGTCCTTGACAAATATAAGTGCCCATGCCAGACTTGCCACCCTATAGCGTGTACTTACAGGGATGCTCGCTTGGGATGGTACACGACGGTGCAACATCTGTTCATCTGCGCACGACAATTGTGCAGACTGGCTATACTTGCTAAAGCGTCGGGTTGCGTCCAAACAGAAAATCAACAGTTCCGAACAAATGGCCGTTGGAGGGTTGTAGTAAAGAGGGCCGCTCAATCGGGCAACCGGCAGGCTGGTCCCTAATTCACGGAGGTAATGGTATGACGACTTGGAATCTGCTTCGAAGGACGCAAAGAATCTTTGTCATGCTGGCGCTTTTTCTGGTAATGGTCGTGCCTAGAAACACAAACGCTCAATTGGGCACGGCTACCGTCAACGGCACCATACAGGATGCGAGTGGCGCCGTCATTCCCGGTGCGGAGATTGTTTTGCAGAACGAGGATACGGGCGTCACGACAGGGACTACAAGCAACGACGCTGGCGTCTACGTTTATGTCCACATACTTCCGGGCCGGTACACTATTTCCGCAAGCAAGGCGGGCTTCGCACCCGCAAAAGAAGAGGACATTGTGCTGGAAGTTAACGAGGCGACGACTTACGACTTCACCCTGCCTGTCGGAAACGTGCAACAAGAGGTCACGGTGCAGGCAAAGGCTGCCGCCCTGCAAACCGCGAACGCTGCCATCGGAACGGTGGTTGCGACGCAAGAGGTCAATGCTTTACCGCTCAACGGGCGGAATTTCACTGAAATTCTATCCCTTACGCCTGGAGTCAGCCCTGTAAGCACCGCACAGAACGCTGGGGGGTTTCAGACAAGCCCCATTGGGAGTTTCGTTTTCCCCGCGGTGAACGGTCAAAGCAACCGAAGCAACTATTTTATGCTCGACGGAATCGATGACAACGAACAAACAGCTAGCACATATTCTCTCGCCCCCACTGTGGATGACGTTGAGGAATTCAAAGTACAGTCGCATAACGACGAAGCCCAATTCGGCGGCGTGCTGGGCGGTATCGTCAACGTCGTGACTAAATCTGGAACGAATCAGTTTCACGGCGCCGCCTGGGAATATTTACGGAATGACGCGTTGGATTCCAGAGATCCTTTCGCCCTGAGCATCACTCCGCTGAAACAGAATCAGTTTGGCGCTAACATCGGCGGCCCTGTCCTTTTGCCGCACTATAACGGACACAACAAGACATTCTTCTTTGGGAGCTATGAGGGGTTTCGCAAGTCGACGGCATCGACGGCCAGTTTCTACGACGTGCCGACCCCTGCGGAACTCTCCGGGGACCTTAGCAGTATCCCCACCCAGATTTACAACCCTTTCAGTACGCGCCCGGACCCCAATAACCCCGGAAAATTCATTCGCGATCCATTTCTAGGGAACCAGATTCCTCCCAGCCTCCTTGACTCGCATGCGGTATCGTTCGCCAAGGCGACCTTGCCAGCTCCGACACCCCTTCCCAACGGATTTAACGGAGTAGATAGCCAATCGCTACTTACCGGCGAGAATAAATATAATATTCGAGTGGACGAAAACTTCAGTCCTGCCAACCAGGCTTGGTTTCGGTATAGCCATGCGGGTCAGCAGGTCACAGGGCCTAACGGCCTTGCAGGGTATAACGGGGTGAACAACTATATCGCAAGAAACTACGCCATCGGTTACAACCACACATTTAATCCCACGACAGTTCTTACGGTGGTGTTTGGCCATAACTTCTTCAATCATCCCTTGTCCGGCACGGTCCCAGCAGGTCTAAACGCAGCCGCGGTCGACCAAGCAGCCGGCTTCTCCTCCGGTTTTACCTGTAACTCCGGCAATTCCGGCTACTGTGGCGCCATCCCGAGCATAAGCATACCGGGTTTCGTGACCGAACCGGGAGGAGGAACCGCGGGATTCACAGTTCTGACCGACATCTATCAAGGGAGGGCCGACTTGACCAAGATCGCCGGGAACCACGCTCTCAGCGCGGGGGTTGACATCCAGACGAACCAGTTAGTCGAAGGTGCTACTTCTCTGGGTGTTAGCCCGAGCATTGTTTTCGACGCTTTTCAAACATCGAATCCTGAGGCGCCAGGCACCGGAAGCGCTCTAGCGTCCTTCTTGCTGGGGGTGCCGAGCAGCGGTACCCGCCGAACTATTCCGATAGCCTCCACTCATGGCCTGCAAGTTGACGGATTTTATTTCATGGACAGTTGGAAAGCCTCTTCAAAACTGACTGTGAATGCCGGTTTGCGCTACGATTTTGCGCTCACTTCGATATACGGAGATGCCAGCAATGGGACCAATGCCGTTGGCGAAGTAGACTTCAACAATGGAACTTATGAGTTACAGACTGCGGTGGGCTCCTGCGCCCAACTCGGGCAAGCGCCATGTATTCCGGGCGGTTTGCCGCAGCCTAACGTTACAGTTTCCCCCAACGGACACATGTTTAAAACCACCTGGGACAACTGGCAGCCACGTCTCGGCCTCGCATACCGGCTGACCCCCAATAACGTGCTCCGCGGCTCATTTGGTATGTTCAATGACGAATGGGCGGGAGTTACCCAGACCGCGCAGAATAACCAGGGGGACTGGCCCTCAAATACCGAGGTACTGGTTCAAAATCTGAACCCACCCACCGCACCTCCCACGACGTTCACGGAAAGTCCTTTCGGCGCCGCAGTTGCCCTGCCGGCACCGACGCCTTTTAATCAAGTGGAGTGGGAGCAAGACCCTCTCGCGAAGAATCCGTACTCTGAGCAGTGGACGTTCGGGGTCCAGCATCAGCTCGGTGCCAGCACTGTCATCACCGCCAACTACGTCGGATCACACAGTTCCCGGCTCATGATCGGTATCTATGGCAACGTCGCTGTCACGCCCGGCCCTGGACCTGCTGCCGAAGTTGCGGCCCGGCAACCCTATCCTTACATCTCACCCACTTTTTACGATCAGAGTATCGGTCGTAGCAGCTATAACGGCTTTCAGTTTTCAATGAAACACCAGATGGGGCGTCAACTCTCATTTTTGCTGTCTTACACCTGGTCTAAGACAATGGACCTTGGCTGCGATGGCTTTTTCGGAGTTGAAGGCTGCTCCATCCAAAATCCCTATAATCTGAACCAAGACCGGAGCGTTGCCGGCTATGATCTCCCTCAAATGTTCAGCTTCAGCTGGGTAGCAAAGTCGCCGTTTGGCGCAGGTCAGCGTTTTGACTCACAAAATAAAGTTGTGAATTTCATCGCTGGCAACTGGCGGCTTAACGGCATCGCTACCCTGACCTCCGGGCAACCTTATGATGTCGGCATATCAGGCGATATTGCCAATACTGGGAATAGCGGATCGAACGGTTACGGATACGAGCGCCTGAATCTTGTCGGGAATCCAAATCAGGCCAATCCCACGACCGGGCAATGGTTTAATCCGGCTGCTTTTCAAGTTCCCCAGCCTTTTACCTTCGGAACCGAGGGACGTTTTGATTTGAGGGGGGATTGGTTCAAGAATTTGGACCTTTCTGTGTTCCGGGAATTTCCGGTGAGCGAGACAAAGCGATTTGAATTTCGAGCCGAGATGTTCAACCTTACGAACACACCGACGTGGGGCACCCCGGACAACAACTATAACGATCCTCACTACGTTCAAGTTCTCAGTACCCGGAGCACCGAACGCCAGATCCAGTTTGCGTTGAAGTTCTATTTCTGAGGCCCGGACCCCATGCCACCATCTGGGCTTGAAGTTTGGAAACTTCAGAAAGTCCACGTGCGGGGCTGCCATACCAGGCAGCCCCGCGCGCGGAATCGGATGGTTCACACCCAAATCCTCGAACTGCGGGACAGTCGCGAACCGAATAATTGACAACGTAAGGGGCACGGCCTGTTGGTCGATCCGCTCAGGCGCCACGTTACCAAGGAACTTTGCCGTCTCGACAGGAAAAATGTGGGGGTTGGGTTGATCTCACCGTGTAAAGAGGAAATAAATGAATCGGCGGGAGTTTTTCGAAAAGAGTTGCATTGCGGGTGTGGGATCATTGCTTCCATCCGTGCCGGTGGAAGCGGGAAATGAGCCGGGATGCTGCGTAGCGGCCTCTAACGTCCCATCGGGCGAATACGACGAGCTGTTTGTTGCGATGAACGGAACTGATCGTAATCCCGGCACGCAGCAAGAGCCCTTTGCGACTGTTGCTCGGGCAAAGGAAGTGGTCCGGGAATTGAGAAAGCAGTCCCGCAAAGCGATTGTTGTTTGGGTCCGTAACGGAACCTATTATTTGTCAGAGCCATTGGTCTTTGAACCTGCTGATTCAGGAACCGAGAAGCCGATCACCTATGCAGCCTATACAGGAGAGCAGGTAACCCTCAGTGGGGGTCGGAAGCTGACCTGCCGCTGGAATCCTTACAAGGACGGCATCATGAGATGTGAATTGCCCGAGGTGAGAGCGGGACGATGTGATTTCAGCCAGCTTTTCATCAACGGCAAGCGCCAGATTCGCGCCCGATATCCAAACTTCGATCACCAAAACCCTCTTGTGGGTGGAACAGGCTACATCGATGTCGCCAACGAGGCGAAGAATTGGCCTGCCAAGGGGTTCCCGTATAATCCTGGGACATTCACGAAGAAGCGGTGGGCAAAACCTCAGGAAGCCGTCGTTCACATTTTTCACAAACACTACTATGGAAGTCTGCAGTGGAACGTCGAGAGTGTCGATTGGGAGTCGCATGTCGTAAACCTTGGGTGGGGTGGTTTTCAAATAAACGGTTCCCATACGGAAAATATTTCTTCACTCCTTGGACCGGCATCACGGTATTTTATCGAGAACGTTTTTGAAGAGCTGGATGCGCCGGGCGAATGGTATCTCGATAACGAGGAAGGCCTTCTCTATTACCTGCCGGCGGAAGACATAGATCTCGCCAGTGCCGTTGTCGAAGTTCCAATTCTTGACCGTGTGATTGAATTCCGTGGTTCCCAACGCAATCCCGTTAGACAGATTACGTTTTCGGGCTTCCGAATCGCTCATACCGCGAGCACGTTTTTGGCCCAGTATGAAGCGCCATCGCGAGGGGATTGGACCCTCCATCGCGGTGGCGCCGTGTTTCTGGAGGGCGCAGAGGATTGCAGCATTCAGAATTGTTTTTTCGATGCGGTCGGAGGAAATGGCGTGTTCATCAATGACTACAGCCGACGCATCCGGCTTTATGGCAACAGGTTCACCGGGGCCGGGGATAGCGCGGTGTGTCTTGTGGGGACGGCGAGTCTAGTCCAAGGCTCCCAATGGCCGTTTCCGGCCGAAAACACGATCTCCAATAACCTGATTCACGATTGCGGCGCATTCGGCAAGCAAGTCGCGGGCGTGTTCATTTCGATCAGCGAAAAGAACACCGTCAGTCATAACCTCATTTATAACATGCCGCGGGCAGGGATCTGCATTAATGACGGCTGGGGTGGTGGCCATATCCTTGAGTTCAACAAGATCTATGACACGGTGCTTGAAACCAAAGACCACGGCCCCTTTAACTCCTGGGGGAGAGGCGAATACTGGTGCGCCCAGCAGTCCCATGGCTCGGTTTCACACGGTGCAGGGAACGTGCGGCAGATGACGAAGTGGCCCATCCTAATCAGGAACAACTACTTTCAAGATAACCATGAGTGGGGCATTGATTTGGACGATGGTTCCTCCAACACTCATGTTTACAATAACCTCTGTGTAGGAATCAGTATCAAGCTTCGGGAGGGAGACTACAGGCTCGTCGAAAACAATACCTTCGTGCATCCAGCCAACCCACCGGGTTTGCACGTTGGCTACGAATATAACCACGACCGATTCGTCCGGAACATTATCGTCACCAGCACAAAGTTTGACAGACCGGCACTCGACATCAACTTCCAGAAAGGGAAAGCCAAAGGAGACGTTTACCAGGTCATTTTTCCGCCCCTGAAAGGACCTGTTCTCCAGGAAATCGATTACAACGTTTTCTTCAACGACGTGGGAGAATTCTACGCCACCGTTACGCCTCGCGGCAGTAAGAGAGGGATTCGATACACGCTCGATCAGTGGCGGAAACTCGGCTTCGATCAACACTCTGTTTACGCTGACCCAATCTTCGTCGATCCCGACAAGGGTGATTACCACGTCAAGCCTGAATCTCCCGCGATCAAAGTGGGGTTTAAGAATTTTGATGTTGAAAAGGTGGGCCTATTGCCTGACTTCCCTGAGCAATGGCGCGTGTAGCCCCAATCTTGAACGGCTGCGCTCCGATTTCGTGGGCATGCTTTGGTACATCTGGAAGTGAAGGTCCATTCGCTCCGCAAACTTTTCATAAGGAGACTACAAGATGAAAGCTTCTCCTCAATCCTTCAGATTGAGCAGAAAGGGCTTCCTGCAAGCGGTGCTAGGCGGAACTGCCAGTGTTCTATCGGCAGGGATGGTGCAGCCGCGTTCGTTGGGAACAGAATCTTCCCGGGCAGCAGGGCCTCTTATTCCAGAACTCAGCCAGGACATCCGGCTGTATGGAGCTACGGCTGCAAAGATTGGTGGCAATGCAGAGTTAGATCGCTTGAAGATCTCATCAAACTGTAGTGATTCGGGCACCATCAATTGGAACGTTACCGCAAGTGACGCGGGTGAGTTTGACCTCTTCTTATCTTACGCCGCCGCCGACCCTGGCTTTGTGGCCGAGGTTCGCTCGGGATCTAGCTTGGTTAAAGCGAACCTTAATATGACGGAAGGTGTCTATCAAGGCCATGAGCCATTCTACAATTTCGAGAGGTGCAAGTTGGAGGGCAAGCTGCACCTCAGCCGCGGAGTGAACCCTGTCACTCTGCAAATAGCCTGCTCAGATCAAAGTAAGATCCTCCGTTTTCGATGCCTCGAGGTTGTTCCCGTCTCAGCAAGCGCAGAGCTGCAAGCTTCCGCTGAGCATGCCCGCACCCATCGGTCCAGGACAGACTGGTTTGTGGACGCAAAGTACGGGGTGATGTTTCATTGGACGGATTTCTCGCTACCCCGCGAAGGCCCGAAGAAGTCGTATCCGGATGCGGTCGAGGCGTTTGACGTGCAAGCCTTTGCCCATAGGGTGGAGGAGACCGGCGCGGGCTACGTCATCTTCACCTTGAACCACGCCCACGCTCACTGCGCGGCTCCCATCAAATCCTGGGAAGCCGTCCACCCGGGATGGACAACCCACCGCGACCTGATCGGTGAAATCGCCGATGCCTTGAAGCAACGCGGGATCAGACTCCTTCTTTATCTCAATTCCCCCATCATGACGAAACTGGAGGAGGACATCCGGCAAACAGGCCTCTATCAATTGACCTACAGCGAAGAGCAGTTTACCGAAATTCACAAAAACATCCTGACCGAAATCGGCTTGCGATACGGCGAGCGGCTGGCCGGATATTGGTTCGACTCCTGGTACCAATCACTGGCTGCTTATCCGGACGTCCGCATTGAGTCGATCTACGAATTCTGCAAGGCAGGAAACCCTGATCGGATTACTGCCTTCAATTTTTGGATCTTTCCGGTTTTGACTCCCTGGCAGGATTACTGGGCTGGGGAGCTCAATGCTTTGCAGAATCCATTCCTGTCTCGCTATATCCAGCGCGGAGCGGGGAAGGGTTTCCAGGCGCATGGAATGCTGACGATGCTGGGTTCATGGGTCCACAGCGAACCGGGCCCGATTCCGGCCCCTCAATTTGGCGCCGAGGACCTGATCGCTTACGTCAAAGCCAACGTCGAGCACCAAGCCGTCACAACGATCAACATCGGAATTTACCAGGAGGGCACGACTGAAGAAACCTCTCGGCAGATGATGCGCAAGTTGCGGCAAGCGATCAAAGGGGCGTAGGAAGCAAATCGCAGGGTCACGCCATTGTCCGTGCCCTTGCGAGCCTTTCGGGAGGAATTTCATGGATCGACGAAGAGTCTGGCAGTTTTCAGCGGCTGGGCTGGCGGCGAGGATCCGATTTCGGCGTCTGATAGTTTCCGATCCGCGAAGCCATGTAAGCGTCATTTTTTCGGACAAGGGGTGAACCGTGAGAGAATTCGAGAAGCAATCGCATGCCAAAATATCGGATGACCGCTCTACACCTTTTTCAAGTGTAAGACGCGCCCTCTTGGGCGGCATAGCAGCGTCTTGGGCAGGCTTGGCCGCTTCGGCCACCGCACCCACAAAACTGCTGGCCGCAACCGCTGCGCCGTCCAATCCGCAATCTGCTGCAGTCCCTTCCAAACGCAGCAAGGTCGTTGCTTCGGACGAGGCTACGGTGGTGGAGACAAGCGCGGGGAAGATCCGTGGATTTGAGCGGAACAGCGTGTACATTTTCAAAGGCGTGCCGTATGGCGCGTCGACTTCCGGCACCAGACGCTTTATGCCACCTGTCAAACCGGAACCCTGGACCGGAATACGCAACGCGCTGGCCTATGGCCGCGTCTGTCCA
Organism: Terriglobia bacterium; assembly: GCA_049508935.1. Taxonomy (GTDB): domain Bacteria; phylum Acidobacteriota; class Terriglobia; order UBA7540; family UBA7540; genus CAVROP01. The sequence goes on from JBELAJ010000131.1 coordinate 11,088, forward strand.
CAGGAGATCACCGCGCAAATCAATACCGACGGGCATAACCTGGCGAGCCACGACGAAGACGCATTCCTGCTCCATCGCGGCTCAGCCATCTTTGTGCCTGGCGAAGACTGCTTGCGCGTCAACGTCTGGACACCGGAGATTAACGGCTCGCGTAAGCGCCCGGTCATGGTCTACATGCACGGGGGAGGATACTCTGGCGGCAGCGACCACGATCTTCTCTCTTACGAGGGCGAAAGTCTCGCGCGCAATCACGATGTTGTTGTCGTGACTCACAATCATCGTTTAAACGTGTACGGCTATCTCAATCTTGGAGCCATTGGTGGAGAAGAGTTTGCAATGTCCGCTAATGTCGGGATGCTTGACATCATAGCCGTTCTCGAGTGGGTCCGGGCTAACATCGTTACCTTTGGAGGCGATCCTGACTGTGTGACCATTTTCGGCCAGTCGGGAGGCGGTGGAAAAGTTATGGCTCTGATGGCTATGCCTGCGGCCAAAGGCTTATTTCATCGCGCCATCATTCAAAGCGCGCCAATGCTGAAAGTGCTCACTCCTGACTACTCACAGCGGGTAGCTGAATTGCTATTGGATGAGCTTGGACTGTCCAGATCGCAGGTGAAGGAACTGCAAAAGGTTACCGTGGACCGTCTCTCGGGAGCAGCCGTGGAAGCGATGAAGAAAATGCCCAAGCCTCAACCTTCCATTCGCAGGACGTTTGGAGAGAGCGATTGGGGACCCACCGTCGACGGCCGCGTCCTTCCATCTCATCCATTCGACCCAGTAGCACCTACAATTTCGGCCGAAGTTCCGTTAATCACGGGTACGGATCTCAATGAGGCTGTCAGCGCACTCGACCGTCCCAATGCGGACGCAATGACAGTTGAGGAACTGAATCGATTGGTCAGTGAGGCATTTGGCAGGGACAGCGAGGCGATGATCGCCGCTTATCGGCAGGACTATCCCAAAGCAACTCCATTTGGCCTCTACGCCACTATCGCCGCCTCTCAATTTCGCATCCCGGCATTCGCGCAGGCAAGCAGGAAAGCCGCCCAGGGCGCGGCGCCGGCATACGCTTACATTTATGCGTGGCGGACCCCCGTATTGGATAACCGCCCTGGCGCATTCCACGCGGCTGAAATCTCGTTTGTGTTCGACAATGCCGAGCTTTGCGATCACTACAGCGCCGGCGATCCGGACGCTTTTGTCCTTTCGAAGCAGATGAGCGGGGCGTGGGCGAGTTTCGCGCGGACTGGAAATCCCAATCACAGCGGCCTGCCGCATTGGCCCACATACACCGCTGACACCCGCGCAACCATGTACTTCGACGCACCCTGTGAAGTGCGTTACGATCCGGAAGGCAGGGGGCTGAAAATCATTGCACAATCCTAAACCGAATGGCCCGGACAACGATCCGGTGTGGCCCCCCTACACTCTCGGTAAGCGCTCGACCATGATCATCGACGCGGAGTGCCAGGTGGTGGACGATCCTCACCGTGAGGAGCGGCTGCTCTGGAAGGATCTCCCATAGGTCGTAGGGCCGGGGCTTCCAGATGCTGTCCAAATTGCGAAGCTCATCCTTCTCGACCAGACGGTGGCGAAGCAGAAACGTGCCGAAAACGTACTTCGCAATGTACTGGTTACTTCTTTGGTTGCTGCTGGCGTACTGCCATCTACTGGGCGTATTCAATGGAAAAAAACTTAAGCGATCGACAAGAGGACCCGAAGGGGAACGGCCCGAAGGTATCTCTAGGGCGGCGTTCGTTCATCAAGAGTGTTGCCACGCTGGGGAGTGCACTTAGCATTTCCTCCCTCCGGTCGGAGACCGTTCAAGCCCAAGTCCAGGCTGCACCCGCGACCCGACCAAGTGCAGGAACTCCTCCGAGTTCAGCGGGGTGGGGCCCCTTCACTGCATCTGATCATGTCGGGCGATACTTCCAAGTGATTTATCCTGCCTCAACCGCCCCGGGCGAGTTGTCACTGAGCGTTACCTACACGCTTTGGATCCCCGAAGACATCCAGACTATCCGCGCGGTGATCGTGCATCAGCATGGTGCTAGCATTCCGGCCGCCCAGGCCGGCGCCACCGCCGCTTACGACCTGCACTGGCAGGCACTGGCGAAAAAGTGGGACTGCGCTCTGATGGGCCCTTCCTACCATGTGCTCAACGATGCCACCGACTTGACCCCCGGCGGCGCGGAACTGTGGTTCGATCCGCGTAAGGGTTCGGACAAGACTTTTCTCAAGGCGCTCAGCGAGCTTGCTGCCAACTCGGGCCACCAGGAGGTCGCTACCGTCCCGTGGTGCCTCTGGGGACACTCGGGCGGGGGCATTTGGTCCAATGTGATGAGCATGCTCCATCCCAGCCGCGTCGTCGCGGTCTTTCTGCGCTCCGGCACCGCCGCCATGTTTCGCAGCAGAGCCGAGTTTCCGCGGCCGGAGGTCCCTAACGCCATCTATGCGATCCCGACGATGGTCAACGTCGGTGTGGGGGAAAAGGGGAAGGTCCCGTGGGGCGGTTCAATCGCGACTTTCCAGGAGTATCGCGCCAAGGGTGCACCGATCGGCTTCGCCCCCGATCCGCGCACGGGGCACGAATGCGGGGACTCCCGGTACCTCGCTATCCCATTTTTCGATGCCTGCCTCGGGATACGCTTGCCGGACAGGAGCACCAACGACGCAGCCCTCAAATTGGTGGACCTGAGCTCGGTGTGGCTGGCACCGTTCATGGGGGAGATGGCGGTGCCGGCGGCTGAGTTTAAGGGAGACCCGAAGGAAGCGGTCTGGCTTCCGAATTCCGCGGTAGCCCAAGCATGGAGGGAATACCTAAAGACAGGAACCGTCAGTGATTCGACTCCTCCCCAGGCTCCGTTCAACGTGCGTGTGTCAACCAGAAAGGATCAAAGAATCGAAGTCACTTGGGATGCCGAGGCGGACTTTGAGAGCGGGATCGGCGGCTTCGTCGTGCTGCGCGACGGACGGGGAGTGGCGAGATTGCCGGAGAATCCGCCAAAGTCGGTGTTCGGGCGTCCGCTCTTCCAGGGGCTCTCGTATCACGACACGCCAGAAGCGCCGTTCCCCCAGATGCTCTACGTGGACACCGCAGCCGAGCCCGGCGTAAAGCACACTTACACAATCATCAGCCTGAATAGTGCGGGTGTGCCTTCCGCGCCCTCCGCCCCGGCCTCCAGTCAATGAACCACCAACGTGCGAGGCTCACGTACGGATCTGGAAGGGCCTCGGGGTGCAACTCCCCGGGGCTACTTAACCCTCAGTAGCTACACCCCGTATAGAGAGGACCATATGATCGAAACCATAGAAAAGATGCTGAGTGATTTGGAGCATGGCAAGCTAAGTCGCCGCCAATGCGCTCTTTCCCTGGCTGCGTTGGCCGTTGGCTCATCCGCAGTGCCGGGTGCACTCGCAGCTCGTTCGCAGACAGGCTTCCGGGCAGTTACCATAAACCACGTCACCGTGCGGGTCCCCGATCTCCACCGCACGTCGCAGTTCTACCAGGAGTTCTTCGGGATGCCGCTCAAGCAGCAGTCGGCGACGGTACATATCCTTGGAGTGGGAGACTCCTCCTTCTTTGGCATCGTGCAAGGCGAAAGTAAGACCGCGGCTGTCGATCATTACGACTTCGGAATCGCCCACTTCAACGCCGATGAAGTTCGCTCAAAGTTAAGGGAACGTGGCCTAAAATTCTCGGATTCCGCTTCAAAAGAATCTTTCAAGTTCTCTGATCCGGATGGATTCCACGTTCAAGTGAACGCAACCGATTACGTAGGTCACGTGAGCTAACATCGGGTATTCAACAGAACCTTGGGGGGACGAGCTCACTTGGGCAGAAAAGTGGGGCCGTTGGCCGGGCGAGCGAAGAAAGCGCTTGCATTCTTCATCTGAATGAGGGTTCGTTCACGACCTTTCAAGAGTAGTTGGGGAAGCAGTACAGGCCATTCCCCCGGCCTGGGAGGGACAAAAATGAAGGGATATTACGATGACTCAGCGGACGGCGAGGGCGAAGCGGGCGTTCTCGTTTCGAGCGCCGGACTCGATCGCCGTGCTTTCTTGCGGCGGGCGCCGCTTGTTGCCGGAGCGCTGGCTGCATCCGCTGCGTTCACGCGGAAGTTGCGTGCGCAATTCGAGGGTGCCGCGATCATCGCGAAGACGACCTGTGGAAGCGTACGCGGCGAAAAGAAGGATGGAATCCTCGTTTTCAAGGGCATCCCTTACGCCGAACCTCCGACAGGCGGGAATCGCTTCAAGCCTGCGCCGAAATTGAAGCCATGGGCGGGCGTCCGCGATGCGCTGGTCTACGCGCCACAGTGCCCGCAAATACGCGGTCGGGGTCGGCCCAAAGATTGGAAGCCGCCCGTTTCCGCTGAAGACTGTCTTTATCTGAACGTCTGGACGCAAGGGGTGGGCAACGGGCGGAAGCGACCGGTAATGTTCTACTCGCACTACGGGGGCTTTACCAACGGAAACGGCGGCGCCGAAGGCTCGCCCGAGAATCAGTATTGCGACGGCGCTGCGCTGGCCAGAGACTACGACGTGGTGGTGGTTACTCACAATCACCGCCTCGGGATCATGGGCTATCTGTACCTGGGCGACCTGCTCGGTGACGAATACGCGGCTTCCGGGATTACCGGAATGCTGGACATCGTTGCCGCGCTCGAGTGGGTGCGCGACAACATCGAGCATTTCGGCGGCGATCCCGGCACGGTCATGATCTGGGGTGAATCCGGCGGCGGCGCTAAGACCTCTGTGCTCACGGCCATGCCAAGCGCGCAGGGTTTGTATCACCGCGCCAGCATCGAGAGCGGCCCCGTTCTGCGCATGAAGTCGCGTGATGCGGCAAACGAAGCCACGCGCGACGTGCTCACCACGCTGAACCTGACCGACAAACAGGCGGGCGAGTTGCTGAAAGTGCCCCCCGATACACTGATCGAGGTCATGCAGAGGGTTTCGCCACCCGTGCCACCGGTGTCCAAGGTCACTAGGGAGCTGTCCACCTTGGTCCGATTCAGTCCGATGGTCGACGGCCACTATCTGCCCGTGCATCCCTACGATCCGGTTGCACCTGCGATCTCGGCGAAGGTTCCGCTGATCGTCGGCACGGATAAGGATGAAACGCTGTTCTTGTTTCGCAACACGCCGGAGGGTGGTCTTTCAATGAACGAGGAGGAACTGCGGCGGCGTCTTGAACCGATGTTCCATGAAAAGTCGAGCCGAGTGCTCGAGGTGTATCGCCGCAGCCGTCCCGGGGCCTCGCCCGCGGAGTTGTTCGTCGCGATCACGACGGCAGAGTGGATGGTTTCCGACGCCATCACACTGGCTGAGCGCAAGGCGGCCCTCAACGCCGATCCTGTGTACATGTACGAGTTCGCGTTCGACTCGCCATCGCCTGCCCCTGCCGGCGTGCCTTATCGATCAGGATCGCCCCACGGCTCAGAAGTACCGTTCAAGTTTGACCATGTTCCGGGAGATCCCAAGACGGACAAGGGCGCTCGCGCAGCGAAGCATATGAGCCGGGCGTGGGCCACCTTTGCCCGCAACGGAAATCCCAGCCACGACGGCATTCCGGTGTGGCCCCCCTACACTCTCGGTAAGCGCTCGACCATGATCATCGATGCGGAATGCCGGGTGGTGGACGATCCTCACCGTGAGGAGCGGCTGCTCTGGAAGGAGCTCCCATAGGTCGTAGGGCCGGGGCTTGCAAGGGCTGGCCACGTTAGCAGCTAACGACAGCGCAGAGCGGCACTTGCCCCGGCTTGCGGAAAGCCTCTCCGGCTTTCCAGCCAGGCCGCCCACAGGTGCCTTTCGGGGTTAACTTGGATCAGTTGCACGGAGATTCGCACGCGATTGCCCGGGCGGAACGGTGGGAGGCGTAGGCGAGGAACTGGAGACCGCTGCACACCTCGCGGGCGGTGTACTGGATGGCGGGGAGGAGGTGAGCCTTCATCTGCGGCCAATAATGGGGGATATCGTCGAGGTCCTTGGTGTCGGCGGAGATTTGCTGGAACAAGGCCCAAGTTTCTTTCAGGGCGGCGAGGTCCTGTTTCTTTTGGTACTTGCG
>JBELAJ010000132.1:0-17018 GCA_049508935.1 Terriglobia bacterium
GAGCTGGAAGCAGAGCCCCTCCTCCTGAAGAGAAAAATCCCAACTGGAGAAGAATAACGCTTCGCAGCTACAGCACTTAGAGGTGTGATTAAAAAGATTGGCCGGTTAATTCCGACTACTCGGAAGTTGTCCCAAATGGGCCACGACCGTTCCGATCAGTGGCGATCAGCGACGCAGGGTTGATAATTCACTTGGCTGGTTAGGCGCCCAGGCGCAGCTATAACCCCGGAAAAGGACACGGGCGCAAACCAGAAGCTGCTTACTTGCTCGTGGAGAACCTGAAGACCGTGCTCTCTCGATAGGTCTGGCCGGGCTTGAGTTCCGTTGATGGGAAGCTCGGCTTGTTGGGAGAATCGGGGAAGTGCTGAGTTTCCAGGCAGAATGCCGAGCGGCGGCCGTATGCTTTGCCCCCCTTGCCGTGAATGCTGCCGTCGAGGAAATTACTGGTATAGAACTGTAGCCCAGGCTGAGTTGTGAGCACCTCCAGCAGGCGCCCCGATCCGGGGTCGGTGACTCGAGCCTCGAGGCCGAGGCCGGCGCCGGAGCGGTTCAAGACGAAATTATGGTCATAGCCCTTGCCAAATCTGATTTGTTCGTCGTCCGCATCGTGTGAAAACCTGATTCAGGCTGTCATCCCGAGCGAAGCGAGGAATCTCGCTCGGAATGTTTCCAAGGGCAGAGCGGGATTCCTCGTCGCCTGCGGCTCCTCGGAATGACAGACCAATCGAGTTTTCACAATCACAGGCACACTCCGGCGAGCAAGGAAATGCCGCAGGAAGAGGCGCGGAGTCTCGATCCCGGAGGCTCCGCGCTGCTACTCGCTACTGCCCCAGATAGCGGCTCAGGAACAACTCACTATTGCTGGTGATGCCGGCGACCACGATGTTGCCGTCCGGCTGGACAACGACGGCACTGAACCCGGACACGGAAGGAGGGTCATTATTGGCCACGGTCCCTCCGCTGCCAAAAGTGGTGTCCAGTTCGCCGCTGGGCGTCAAGCGCGCCCGATGCCGTATAGCGCGCTACCTCATTGACGCCTGACACGACGAGCACGAGGAACTTGCTGTCGCTTCGCAATTCGAGCGCGTCGACGATTCCCACCCCGGTGGCGCCAAAGCTGGTGATCGTCGTGCCGTTGTCACCAAAGATGGGATCCAGCGTGCCTGCCTGTCCGCTTGCCGATTCTGAGCCAAGGGTTGCAGTCGCGATCATCAAGGCTGCCAAGCCCGCTCGCAGAACTAATCTCATTTTCATCTCCTTTTGGATTTCTCGAGTCTGTCGCACGAGGCGATGGTTCGGCCTGCCGATGCGCTTATTGCAGTATCGCAAACGAGGCCTGGGCTGCTGTCATGCGAATGTCCGGCCATAGTCCTTTTTTTGTAAAAACTGCGTTGTGAGATCAGAGGAAGCCGGGCAGGCGGGCGCGGCTGCTTTGAAGATCTGTGTGCCGAAGGCACCTTGGAGTGCGGCGGCTTGACGCCGCCTTGCCTTCGAGGTTAATGCCGGACTGCCAACGAAGGGAATGGCTTTGCTTCGCAGGGTGGTCGGTATGAATATCGAGACTGCAAGGCGGCGTCAAGCCGCCGCACTCCAAGGCGCTTCGCGCTTCAGGGGCCCGGCTTCATGGCATTGTCAATGTAAGCGATCAGCTTGAGGGTTTTCAGGACGTCATCCTTCGCGCCCTCGCCGTAGGTTTGGTAATTGCGCAGGGCGGCCAGGGCGTACTCTTTGGCGTCGTGGAAGCGGCCTCGCCGGGCGAGGGCGACGGCGGTGTTGAACTGTGTTTTGGCGGCGCCGTAGAGATCACCGGCGGATTCCCTGTACCTGATGCTCTCGCGATAGTGCGCCAGCGCTCGGTCCAAATCACCTGCGGCATTGTAAATGCCGCCAAGCGCATTGTGGGAAACCGCCAAGTCATCAATCGCGTTTTCCGGGATGAGCTTAAGGGCCTGGTTGTACAAGTCAAGGGCACTCTGGAGGTGCTTGGCCAGTTCTGCCGGGGGCTTGCCGGCCTCTCGCGCGTCCTCGAATCGACCGTACGACACGCGCCCAAGTTGGCCCAGGCACCTGGCTCGACCCAGACTGTCCTCGTCGCTCTCCAGCTCAAGGTCCCGATTGTACCAGCGCTCAGCCTCTGCCAAGTCACGGATTTCCGCCATATCCGTGTAGGCCGTGCCCAGGTTGAAGGCGGCGGTTGCTGCGGCGGGAGAGTCGCCGATCCGCAGGGCCAGTTCATAACTTTCTCGATAGGACTCGACGCAGGCCGGTTGGCCCAGTTCGCGCTGAATCTGCCCGAGTTCGTGGACTGAAGCCACCAGCGTCCGAATTGTATGGCGCTCGCCGTGGTCCAGCTTTTCGGGAGGAGTAGCCAGGGCCGCTAAGGCGCGTTCGCGCCTCCATTCGACATTCATACGCTGCAACCGCTCTGCCTTTTCCCACTGCCGAACCTCCCGTGCGAGCGGAACCCGGTACTGAGTAACAAAACTCCACCAATCCTCCCGTCCAGGAAGCGGCCCATCCGAACCGGGATCGACGAAGTCCGGAACGATTTCCTCAACCAGGCGTGCCCACTCGGCCCGGCGGCCCGTGTGATCGTATAGATCATCCAGGCCCTGCATGGTGGAAATCGCTCGCCGCCACCAACCGTGGGAACGAGCCAGCTCGCGAGCGCGGAGGAGATTGGCTTCTTCGGCCTGCAATGCGCCAATCACATCCCGCCGTCCATCCCCGTACGCGTTGTGATAGTAGCTTCCCAGCCCACCTATCGCCTCTACATAGGCGCGAATGGCGCGGTCTTCCGACTTCCCATAGTATGCGTCGAACAGCTTCTTGAAGAACCAGGGCAGCGCCGGATGGATGGAATAGTAGCCGCCGCCGTGGGCCGTCAGCAGGCCCACCTCTGCCGCCCGGTCGAGCACGGTGATGCCCGCTTGGCGCGTCAGGCCGCGCACCTCGGGCAAACACCATTCCCCGTCGCTCTCGCCCATCCAGCACAACGCATCGACATCAGCAAAGCCCTGGAACAGGTGCAGCAGCGCCAGTTGCTTTCTCTCCGGCTCGCTAAAGGCATGCTCGAAGCCGTAGTTGAGTGAGGCGGCGAGCGAACGGGTGCGGCCTTCACTTTCTTCATCTTTGATCTGGGCTTCGCCGGCGCCCAGCTTGCGCACGAATTCCCCAATCTGGGCCTTCGTTCTCAGCCCGTCGCGCAGCGCCTGCCCTACCAGCGCCGTAATGGTCATGGGGTTGCCTGCCGTAAAGAGGAGCAGGGGCCGCCAGTCTTCGATTTCATTGAGCCGCCGCCCCGCCTTAACGGCCAAGGCCCGAGCCAACTGTACCCTTTCCATGAAAGGCATGGGCGGGACAGGGATACGCGCCGGAAGGTCGTGCAGCCACGCCTGCTCGTCGCGCCGCGAGGTGAGGAGGAACTTCGCTTTGGTCTCACACGCATCCCGAAGGAAGTCCGCGAGCGCGCCCTGCTCTTCCTGGCTCCATTTTGAAGCGGTGCCTTTGGGGAAGCCGCCCACCGGCTCGACGTTATCCCAAATCCAAAGCAACGGAATTTGCTGCATCACCTGGAGTGCCGCCTCGCGGCGCTCGGAGTCGTCGTGTGCGAGCCAGTTGAAGCCCGCCTGCTCGAGAGCACTATTGAACATTTGCCCAAACGAATCGAGCACCCGGGCCAGAGGTCTGTATTGCTCGAAGGAAGTGAACAGCACCCGCCCCTCGAGGCCCCCGGTCAGCGTATACCAGCGCGCGAACTCGGCGGCGGTAGTGGTCTTGCCGCTGCCCGCATAGGCGTGGAGCAGAACCACATGCTGGGAATCAAAGGCGCGGTCGAGTTCGTAGAGGGTTTCATCGCGGCCGAAGAAGCCCGCGTCGGGCGGCTTGGGAAGATCCTTGTCAAGCGTGCCGCGCCCGGGCGCGGCCTTGCCCTTGCCCAGGGAAATCTTGAGCGCCGGGGCTCCGGCACGCTTGCGAAACAAGGTGACGGGAGCGGCCTCGAAAGCCACCGGTACCGGCCAATCCTCAAGGCGCAGGGGATCAAAGGCAATCGAGCGCAAGGGCTGAGCTACCAGTTGCTTGCGCCCAAAGGTGACGGCCTCGCCCAGCCCCAGCCCCCTGACCAATCCGCTATAAACGTCGGCCACCAAATTCGCCGCGGTCTCGACATAGACGTTGTAGCGCATGGCGACAACGCCCGCCACGCCCGCGTCCATGATCTCCTGCGCGAGCGAGCCGAAGGCCCGCGCCTCGGCATGGGGATTGGGAGCGCTCGCTACCTGTACGGGCGCCGCCGGGGGATCCGCGTGCGCCGAGCGGCAGGCATTCAGCACGAGCACCGGCACGTTCGTCTCGGCCAGCAGGCCGCCCAGCGCAGTCCCGTCCACCGGCTCGAGGTTGCGATCGAGCGCGGGATTCTCAAACATCAGGTAGCCGTGCTCCCCAGGGCGCTGGTCACTCTCGCCGTATGCGCCGTGGCCATCGAAGTGGACCACGTGGTAGGGTTCATCCCGGTCTCTGGCCTCGCGAAGCTTGCGGGCTAACTCCTCGAAAGTAGGCGGGCGGAGCAGCTCCAGCCGAACCGCATCGGGATCGGCGCCGCTGAGGCCCTTGAGCAGGCGGCTGGCGACGGAACGGAAAGGAACATCATCGCCGCGTCTCGGCCGGCAAATCACCAGCAGAATGCGGATGGGGCCGGATGCTTTCTTCGGCAGGTACGGAGTCAGCGCGGCCTGGGAACTTGCGCGCACGAAGGCCTTTGCCCTGAGCGCCAGCGGCATGTCCGTCTTCGGGTCGCGAATCAATTCCCAGGGGATGGCAGTGGCCTCGCGCACGTCCGTGACGATCTCGACGCGCGTGTCCGCCAGCTTGGCTCGCGTCGTGGTCCAGAGGTCGCGGGCATCGTCATTCGATTGAAAGATGCGGCCGAAAAGGTCACGGCCGATCTCCGCTATCCGCGCTTCGATGCGCGCGGCAATCTTCGGCGCCGGGTCAAGCGGGTATTGCAGGTAATCTTCGAGATACCAACGCAGATCCTCCCGGTCCTTCTCGCTCACGGCAAAAGCAAAGTGCGAAACAGCGGTCCGCCGGGGGGAGCCCTCGTCCTCGAAGGCAATTTCCACTCGATACCGGTCGTTGCCGTCGGCAAATTGCGTGAGGCGCAGATTGGGCATGGGTTACCCCGTTTCACAGTATTGTGGTGGATGGAAGCTTAACACAACTGCCCGGCTGGCAGAGCAAAGCTCTGCGGTCTCCGTTCGGGCAAGGCAACTCCACTGCCCGCAGGGCTGCGCTTCCCACGGAACGGACTTGTTGTCATCCCACATTTTTCGCTTGACAAATGCCACAGCATAGGCTAGAATTGTCCGGTACCTGGGCAGGAGGTTAGGTCCTGCCGGATAGGTTATGCTGGGAAGTCTGTCTAAGTCTTCGTCCGTCGTCCCTGCCTGTGCTTCCTGCCCCCTATTTCCAACCTTCCCTGTCTCACGCACGATGTTTGACCACACCGCCTCAAGCCGAAGATCAGAGCATTCCCTCGAAAGGGGAAATCCACAGGCCGGTACCCGCTCCTCGGCCTTCGCGGAGGACAAGCTTCGCGGGGGCGACCGCACCGGGCACTCTCACTCCTATGGGCGGTCCGCAGGGGCGGCCGCTCGGAACGGGGGAGAGTGCGCGAGAAAACACAAAAAATAATACGAACGAAGCCAGTATGTTATTGAAAGCACAGGATGGCCATTGCAAAACGAAGCGAAAACGAACCGAAAAAGAACCCAACTTTGAGGGTTAAATGCGCAGATCGGACCCAAAAAGTGAGCGTTCCTGTAAAGCACGCGTCCAGGCGGGAGGATTGTGCCCGGAGATCCCGAGGCGGTTGGAAGCGGCCATCGTTCGGAGACTCGCAGGATCGCGAGAAAATACAAAAATCGTGGGAACGAAGCGAAGAAGTCATTGAAAACAAAGGATGACGCATATTGCACGGTGCGAAAACGAACCTAACTTTAGAGCGTCAAATGCAAACATTTAGCGCCAAGAGTGAGCTCTCGGACACAACAGGCGCCTTCGTGTTGGGGCTGCGGCGGGGGAATGGGGCAGAGACCGAAATCGCTCCGCGAAGGGGAACCCCGAGAAGCCTGAGAAAACACAAAAATCGTGGGAACGAAGCTAAGAAGTCATTGAAAACAAAGGAAGACGCATGTTACCGAGTGCACTGTACAGCCTTAGGAGGACTCGGCATTGAAGACGATACGAACCATCTTATGCGGTTTACTGCTGCTGGCGGGGTCGGCAGGTTTCGTTCGCGCCCAATCGGCTCGGGTTGTCGTCCGCCCGCAAGATACGGGCGCGGCCCTCATCAATCCCGGCATGGGGTGGATGTTCCACCATTACGACAACGATCTCCGACATTACACGGTGGACCTGGCTCCCTCGGACACGGTGCCGGAATTCCCCGGGGTCACTTCCGTTTACATGCGCCTGGATTGGTCCGACCTCGAGCCCGAAGAAGGCAAGTTCAACTGGTCTATCGTGGACACCCCGCTGCAGAAATGGGTAGAGGCGGGCAAGACGGTGGCCTTCCGGTTCTGCACGTCGGAGGCCGAGGAAGCAGAGCCCTACGCCACGCCTCGATGGGTGGAAAAGGCAGGCGCCAAGGGGTACCACCTCAGCGGCGAAGGAAAAATCGCATCGGACGGTCCTATGTGGGAGCCGGATTTCGACGACCCGATCTTCCTCGATAAGTTGGACAACTTTCTGGCCGCAGCGGCGGCGCGATTTGACGGAAACCCGCACGTGGCGTTCATCGACGTGGGCTCGTTCGGCGTCTGGGGCGAAGGCCACACCGTGGCCAGCACCAGGATTCCCTATTCGCTCGCGACGATTCGACGGCACATTGATCTCTACAAAAAGAATTTCAAACACACGCTTCTGGTCGCGAATGACGACTTCATGATCCAGGGCCGCGGCATTGAGGCGCTGGGCTACGCTCGCGACCGGGGATTGGGACTGAGGGACGACAGCATCCTGGTGGAACCGGGCGAGCACGCTTATTACCACGCCTATCTGGCCTACAATTTCTGGCCGCGCGTTCCGGTGATTCTCGAGTCGGAGCATTACGGGGATTCGAAGAAGGAAGGCGCCTGGGGCGACGGCCACCTGTATTTGCAGGCCATCGAGGACTACCATGCGAGCTACGCCACGGTGCACTGGTATCCGCGGGAATTCCTGGCCGACAACCGCGAACTGATCGATAAGATCAACCTGCGCCTCGGCTATCGGCTGCAACTGGTAGAGGCGTCCTGGCCGGCGGAGGTCCGGGCTGGAGGGGCAATGGGGATAGGCTACTCTTGGCGAAACGCCGGTGTGGCGCCGTGCCTCCCGGGCGGGCATCCCACCGTCACGCTCAAGGATGAGAAAGGCGGGATCGCCGGCGTATTTGTTGACCAGGACTTCGACGTGCGCGAGTTGCCGGTGGCGCCGCCGGGCCAGGCGAAGATCATTTCCAGAAGAGATTTCGGGCAGGCAGTGGAAGAAAATGACAAGCCGCTGCTTACCTACACTCTGCCTCCCGCGCACATTTTGAAACCCGGCAAGTACGACGTCTACGTCTCCGTCGGAACCGCGACCGGCGAGCCGGTCATCGCGCTGCCCTTGCCCGATGACGACGGGCGCCATCGCTACCGCCTGGGATCGATTGTGGTGGCGGGTGGAAAATGACGAGTCAACATCACGCTACTTTTTGAAGGCCCTCGTCCTTCCATTCGTGGCCGCACTCGGCGCACGTCCAAATGTACATCGCGGCAGGAGTGGGGTCTTCGCCGGGTGGGACATCGAGGCCCTGAAAAACGACGTCGCGGGAATTGCAGATTGGGCAGAAGATAGCGTAGTCCGCATCATCCGGAGGCCGCTGTTCCGGCGGCGGAGGAAACAGGCGTAAAAGTCCCTCCAAGGCAAATCTCCCCTGGAATTTCATGACCTTGATTTCAACGCCGTCCTCGTAGTTTCCCTTGTAGTCGTCAACACTCTCGACATCGTCAGGACCCAAGTAGGCCTTGATGCCTGCCGCTTCCAGAACGTCCATAATCCGGCGGGCCTCCGCTGCGTCAGTCACATTCCAAATTCCAACCAAGTCAAAGGCCGCGGGATCGAGTCCGGAGTCATGGAACCAGAGATTGGTCGCATGCGATGAGTCCTTTAGTTCGGCAGGCCCCACCGGCTGATCTGGCGAGGCGGATTGCTGCGCCGCCGGCTCTTCGGCTTTTTCGGCGCGTACCGCGCGCCGGGCAACTTCCCGAGGGTCCTCTGGAGAATCAAAACCGGACGGTCCCAACCGCCGCTTGGAAATCTCGCCGCGCAAAACTTGCTGAGCGATTTCAGTAAGGTCCTCCGTCTGTCCCGACAGGTCCTCAATCTCCTCGTCGCTCATCTCTGCGTATAGTTCCTGGAGTCGGCGGTACTGTTCTGGTTGGTCAACGTATTCCATAGCTACCGGGAGCGGTCGGCCTCTCCGATGGGGCAGTATAACCTGTAGAATCGCCTGTTGGTAGCCGGTCGCAACGAGGCGGGCGGTCGCAGCCAGCCGAGGCTTGCCGTTTTGGATGCCCCTTGTTCTTGAACTGCGCAATTGCTAGTATACGACCCTGAATTGTGCGCTGCCGTTTGAACCACCGAGACACCAAGGCACCAAGCAACAACTTCTCGCAGTGTTAATGCTTGGTGTCTATGTATCTTGGTGGTGGAAGCTCCCTATGAATCTCCAGGACAGCCGCAGCACCGCCCGCTACGCTGTCTCGGCCGGATTTCTCGGCTGGACGCTCGATGCGTTTGACTTCTTCGTGGTGGTGTTTGTTCTCTCCGCGGTGGCCAAGAACTTTGGCCGGTCCATTCCCGCCCTTGCTTTGACACTCACCATCACGCTGGCGATGCGCCCGGTGGGCGCTTTCGTTTTTGGCCTGTTGGCGGATCATTACGGCCGGCGGCTTGTGCTCCTGACCAACGTTGCGTTCTTCTCTCTGATGGAGGTGATGTCCGGCCTGGCGCAGAACTACACGCAATTCTTCCTGCTCCGGCTGCTCTATGGAATCGGCATGGGAGGCAATTGGGGCGTGGGCGCATCGCTGGCCATGGAGTCGGCGCCGCCGAAATGGCGAGGCATTCTTTCGGGGTTGCTCCAGGAGGGCTATGCGCTCGGCAATGTGCTGGCTGCGATCGCCTACTATACCGTATTCCCGCACTGGGGCTGGCGCGCCATGTTCTTCGTTGGGGCCGCGCCGGGACTGGTGACCATGCTGATTTGCCTGCGCGTCGAGGATCCCCAGGCGTGGCAAGAGTCGCGCACCGATTGGTCCACCTACCGGCGCGCCATCTTCAAGAACTCACGCTTGTTTTTCTACCTGGTGGCTCTCATGGCGGCCATGAATTTCATTTCGCACGGGACGCAGGACTTGTACCCGACCTTCCTACAACGCCAGCGCCATTTCGGTGTCGACTCGACCGCGCTGATCACGGGGCTCTCGATGGGGGGCGCGATTCTGGGCGGCCTTACAATTGGGCACTTCTCGGATCGCATGGGCAGGCGGCGCGCCATGGTCTGGGCGGAGGTGCTGGGATTGGCCGCCGTGCCGTTGTGGATCTTGGCGCCGACCAAACCGCTGATCATTCTGGGGGCCTTCATCATGCAATTTATGGTGCAAGGCGCGTGGGGCGTGATTCCAGCGCACATCAACGAGCTGTCGCCGCCGCAGCTTCGAGGATTTTTCCCGGGCTTCGCCTACCAACTCGGAGTACTGATTGCGTCGGCGATTGCCTACATCGAGGCCCTGCTTGGCGAACACTTCAGCTACTCGATCTCCATGGGAAGCCTCGCCGTCGTGGCGCTCTGCGTTGGCGTCGCCATCATCTCCGCCGGCCCTGAAGCCAAGGGGGTGTCGTTTATCCACGATTCACGCGCGCCGTGAACCACCAAGACACCATGCGATCAAAAATCGCACTGCTTTGAGAATCTGTGTGCCGAAGGCACCTTGGAGTGCGGCGGCTTGACGCCGCCTTAGGATTAGCGCGGGGCGCAGAGTTAGATTACGCCTCGATCCAGTTCATGCCACGAAAAACCTCGGTCCGCGCCGCGCCAAGGCGGCGTCAAGCCGCCGCACTCCAAGGCGCTTCGCGCATTTTCATGGTTTCTGGGCGCCCCGTCAGCCGAC
Organism: Terriglobia bacterium; assembly: GCA_049508935.1. Lineage (GTDB taxonomy): Bacteria > Acidobacteriota > Terriglobia > UBA7540 > UBA7540 > CAVROP01. Next base: position 10,197 of record JBELAJ010000132.1, read on the forward strand.
AGGCCTGAGCGACTTCTTTGTGTCTTTGTGCCTTGGTGCTGTTTCCATTCCCGTTGCCTTTTGAGCACAGGACTCTCCAGGTTCACTACGGCGGGAAAAAACTAAGCACGGAGTTCACTGAGTCCTTCCGCCGGCTCCGTGCGGGGCTTTAGAGGCACAGAGGACAGGCTCCGCGCGGCTGGTAATGCTCCTGCCAGCAGAAAAATGCTTCCCGCAAACAGCAATGTGTCGGCAATGTAATCCACCGCCGTGTTCATTTGCGACGGCAGTTTCACTGGTACGATCATAGGTAAATAGTAGAACACCACCACGAGCGTGATGGCGAATCCAAGCCAGGTGGCGGCGGCACGGGCATGTTTGTTGATCAGGATGGAGACGCCGCAGACGAGCAGCATCGCGCCTACGACGTAGCCCCAAAGCGAAGGGAGCGGCACCCATGCGGGCGTCGGCAGTTCGAGCGGAACGCCCAAGGCGAATTTAGGATGCAGGAAGTGCTCGACCGCGTAAAACACGAGCACCACGCCAAAAACGGTGCGGCAGCTTGCGATCCAGGCTCGCGCCCCAGGAACGTGATCTTCTTCCATCCTGGCGCCCGCCAGCGCCCACGCGCCGATGCCGAAAACCAGATCCCGCACCATGACGGCCCACCTGAATCTGTCGTATGGAGTCCTGAGCACGTCGTGCAAATGGATCGTAAGCACGAAGGTAAAGAACATGATTCCGAGCAGCGTGGCCGACAAGCGGACGTGCTTCCTCGCCACCATGCTTGCGGATGCGGCGATTTCCGCCAGACCCACAAAGTATACCCAGAACAGGCGCCACGGCATCCACGCCGGGACCAACGCCACCAGGAACTGCGCTCCAACCAGATGTCCTGCCCCGAACAACGCCAGGGGAGAAGCCACAAAGACGCGGCCCAAAACGGGCCAGTCATCCGGCTTGAAAGACAATTGCTTTCGAACGGAAATGAGCCCCACGATGAGGAAAGCTATGCCGATCAACTGCCCCAAAAACAGGTAGCGCCAATAGAAGTAGTTTGTAAGCACAAGCTCCTCCTTAGCGTTTAGTGAGCCGAATCACTGTGGGGGCGATCCGTCGACGGGCGGATGGTCGCCCTTGGGCCGCCGCAAGGGCCGCCCCCACAGAACTGCAACGTGTCCGTCGAAGCCCCATGCTGATGTTACGTATTTATTGGTACAATGGATAGAGCCATTTTAGGTCGATATCTTTGTACCAACTGAAAACGCGTGCCTAAGACGATCAGCTCTTTTGAACTCACGCTCAACCATCGCCGGCCGCACCAGACCCTGACGCAGTGGCTTTACGAGGAATTGCGCAGCGCGATTCTGGAAGGCCGCCTGGGGCCGGGAACCAGGCTGCCGGCGTCGAGAGATTTTGCGCGCCTGCATCGCCTTTCGCGCGGCACGGCCGTAAGTGTCTTCGAGCGGCTGCAAGCGGAGGGGTACCTTTCCTCATGGGTCGGCTCCGGCACGTGGGTGAATCACCGCGTGGCGGCGAGTGAGCCGGCTCGGACTGCGCTATCGAAACCGCCGGCGTACATCCGAGGGGTAATTTCAGGCTATTCACGGCCGAAGCCTTTCGTTGGCCTGGTTGCGACGGAAAACCGCCCGTTTCAGATGCGAGACCCGGATCTCGCCACGTTTCCGGCTAAACTCTGGGGACGCATTGCGGCACGCAGGGCGCGGAATTTCGGATCATGGCTGCAAACCGAAGATGATGGGCGCGGATATCGCCCGCTTCGCGAGGCCATCGCTCACTATCTGGGCACTTCGCGCGGAGCTAGATGCAGTGCGGATCAAATCATCATTGTTTCCGGAGTGCAGCAAGGGCTCGATTTGCTGGCACGACTTCTGCTGAAACGGGACGATCCCGTGTGGATGGAAGATCCCGGATATTTCGGGGCTACGATCGCCTTCGGCAACGTAGGTGCGCGCATTGTTCCGGTGCCGGTCGACGAGCAGGGACTGTGCGTCTCCGCCGGAATCAAGAAGTGCCCGCATCCAAGGGGAGTGTACCTGACGCCGGGTCACCAGTTCCCGCTTGGCATGACCATGTCGCTCGAACGGCGCATGGAAATCCTGAAGTGGGCCGCGCGGACCGGCGCGTTCGTCATCGAGGATGATTACGACAGCGAATACCGATTCGAAGGGCGCCCTGTGCCCGCCTTGCAGAATCTCGATCGGAGTTCCAGCGTGATTTTGATTGGGTCTTTCAGCAAGCTATTGTTCCCGTCATTGCGCCTGGGGTATGCGGTATTGCCTTCCTCCCTGGTCGATTATTTCCTGGCTTTTCGGCATCGAACCGATTTCCGCTCTCTAAACCTCGACCAAGCGGTACTCTGTGACTTTATCGTGGGCGGACACCTGGGACGTCATCTCCGACGGATGCGCGACCTGTATGCCGCTCGCCTCGCCGCGTTGATCGATGGCGGACGACAGTACCTCAAGGGTTTGCTTACCATCTCCAGTGTCAGGGCCGGCCTTTACACGGCGGCGTTGCTCGAGAACCGCATGACGTCGTGGCAAGCGGAGAGGGCCGCGACTGCGCAGGGTGTTGTGACGTTAGCCCTCGACCGATTCACTTTGAAGCGCCTTGACCCCAAGGGACTGGTGCTGGGTTTTGCAGCCTTCGATGAAGTCGCTCTCCGCCAAGGACTGGTCCAGCTAGCCGCGGCACTGAGCCGACCGAGCGTTGTGAATGACTAGATGCTGTGTCAAAATCTAGTGGAACGTACCGAATTGCGTGAAGTCACTAAGCAATGGAAAGTCCGCCGAGCGCCGCGAAGTACACCGAACCAGGTATCCCGACCTCAGCCCCGCAGGGGCTTTACATGAGTAGCCGGGGGCAGAGCCCCCGGAAAGCTGGCCTCCTCACCCCCTTTCCCCTCTCCCCGCAGGCGGGGAGAGGGGTGCCGAAGGCGGGGTGTGGGGCTTGGTCCGGGGGTTTCACCCCCGGCTACTCAATTAGCTCCCCTTCGGGGAGCACCAGGCGCATTCTTACGCTCACCCGGAAATATCAACCTGTGTGCCGGCGGCGCGTTCGCCTCGGGTTGGGTTCCAATTCTCTAATCTGATTGGACTTGCCTGTTTTATACTGGTTCTGGAACGGATCTTGCACGCTTCGGACGTAAGGAGGCACGGGTTATGAAAAGGCTGTCATTTCTTATGGCGGTGGTTTTGTTGACGTGGATTCCCTGCCGCGGCCAGGATACTGCGTCCACTCAGCAGAAGAACGGAGAACACGCAACTGCCAGCCAGCAAAGAGATAGCTATCAAGACAAAGCTGAGGCGAGGCTCCGGGAGCTGAAGCGTAAAATCGATACCTTAAACGCCAAAGCCAGCAAGCAAGGCACTGAGGCTCGGAAGCAGTTTGACCGGCAGATTACCGACCTGGACCGGCAGCGAGCGACGCTCCAACAGCAACTTGATAAGCTCAAAACTTCCAGCCAGCAGGCCTGGCGCGACATGAAGCCGAACCTTGACGCAGCAATGAAGAATCTCGAGGCGGCGTACCAACGCGCGGCTGCAGACTTCAAGAAATAACGCTAGCAGCCCCCGCCTTCAGAGTCTTGGTAAGAAGGCCTCGGCGCTGAAATTGCGCGAAGCGCCTTGGAGTGCGGCGGCTTGACGCCGCCTTCGCTCTGAACCGACTGATGCCTTTCGTCAGAATGACTCTAGGCGGTGAGAGGGGCGCGTTGTGCAAGCAGTCGCCTCGCGATATTCCCAAGGCGGCGTCAAGCCGCCGCACTCCAAGGTGCCTTCGGCACGCACCCCAGAGGCCTCCTCGCCGTTCATCAGGGCAGCAGTTTCAAGAACGCCACGCCGTAGCCTCCCAGTTGAATCGTCATATGTGCCGTGGGGGTAACCGGCGCCGCGGCAGGTCCGGTGGCAACGTCGGTGTTCTTATCAATCGTGAGCAACGAGGCAGAGGAGAATGTGCCGAGGCCCGACGGGTCAATTGCCACCATGCGGGGATCGCCCGGCCCATTATTGTCCGTGCTCGACTGGACAGCGTGATCGGCTACCATCACCACCACGCTGCCATCGCCATTTTTCACGGCCAGAATTTCCACGCTGGAGTTTTCGCTGACGCCCAATTGCAGAATCTCGGCTCCGGTTGGGGTAACGTCCGGGTTCGAGGGGAGGTATTGGCCGAGCCAGTAGTCCACCCAATAGCCGAGCTGGGGTGCCATGTTCGAGGCGCTGATCTCGCCGTATTGTGCGTCGGCGGCGAAATCCCAGTGATACAACGCCTCGAGCCCCGCCTTGCCGAACATGGAGAAGGCCGTAGGCCGCCAGGCGGCGAAGAAGGCGCTCGAGCCGCGCTGGTCCAGAACGAACGGCCCGCCGTTGCAGGCGCTGATTCCGCCCCCCTTGTCGTAGTCGGCGTTCACATTGTTTTCGGTCATCCACACCGGCACGCCCGAAAGGGCGGGCCTCGACTGAAGCTCGGAATAGAGATATTGAATGTGCGGGACGAACTGAGTGACGGCGTCGAAGAGTGTCTGGTCGGTGTCCGCCTGGTTGCACGTGGCATAGAAGTGCGTAGCGAGGACATCCACAGGCGCGGTCACATTCTGGACAAACGTGGGAATGTAGTTTTGGGCCTCGCTGCCGAAATCCGCCAGTTCGACGGCGACGAACTTGATGCTGCTATCGACTGCTTCCATCTGGGGCACCACCAGGTTGTACATGTTCACGTAGTTCTGAGGGCCTGGCGAATTGGGCTCGCTGCTGTCGTTAAATTCGTCGTTAATGTTCGGTTCGTTGTAGATGCCCCAATAGTCCACGCGGCCCTCGCCGTTGGGAGGCGTCGAAACGCACGGAGTCTTGTTGCAAGAGGTCGCATCGGAAATCCCGGCCGGGGTGTTGTAATACCTCACCAGGTCCGCCGTATAGGCGCCGAACGCCTTGAAAGTCGGATCGAGCAGGTTTCCCGATCCGTCATACATGTAGGCGGGCGCCTTGGCGATTTGATATTCCGGGCTATGGTCGGCGACGCTCATGATGGGATTGATTATGCCGTCGGGATAGGAGAAGTCCCAAACTCCCGCGGCGGTTTCCGGAATGTCCCGCTCGAGCACCTGCATGCGGATATGGTGGGGCTGGAGAGTTCCCAGCGGGGTCGTGGCGGAGGGAAATTGGACAAAGAACTGATCGGCCCACGATGCCAGTTGGAACGATGTCGACATGGCTTCCTCAAGCCGGCCTTTGACGCCCAGGGTGGAATCGACGGCTTCTGCCACGACGGCTGCGACACCGACCGTCAGCGCCAGTGTTGCGGTGGCGGTGGTGGTCCCATCGCTCGCCGTAACGGTGAGGTTGTATGTACCCGCAGGCGTGGAAGCGGTGGCGGCAATGCCCTGGCTAGGGAGAGGGATGGGGCCGCCGGTCGAAAAGCTGACCGAGCCGGTATTGCCAGTGCCAGGCGATTGGATACTTACATTCATCGAAGTGAGCGAGGGTGTCATAGTCAGCGTGACGTCATTCGTATCGCCGGCCGGGCGCGTAATGGAGACGTTGACAGTTCCCGATGTGCCGTTCTGGTAGATAGTCAACGAACTCGCAGAAAGACTCTCCCCAATTGGTAGCGGAGCGGGCGAGGTGATGCCCCCGCCGCCTCCACAGCCGGGAAGGATGAAAACAAAACTGAGAATCAATGCCAGAAGAAGAGGTTCGAAGCGATTAGACATGGCGGGTCCTCATGGTAACGTCGAACGGAGGGTTTCACGCCAACGAGAATTTCAGAATATTGTGACAGCGTTCGACGTGGTGCGGGCGTCCCGCCCGCAGTCGCGGGAGCGTCCCGCTCCCGCAAGGACTCGCGGGCAGTGTCTGTCCTGACCGAAGACTTCATGATCCTTCGGCTCACGAGCGATCATGAAAACGATTCCCCTCCTTGCTAAGGAGGGGTTAGGGGTGGTTGCCGCTCGCGGACGATACCACCCACCACCCCCGGCCCCTCCTCCCACTGAGGAGGGGAGTCATTTTCAAAGCAGTCGCTCATGCCCGTCGGATGACGGGCACCCGGAAACCATGAAAATGGGCCGACGGCGCAGAGGTGGCACGGGCGTCTCGCCCGTGGCTTCGGCCTGGCAACGCACGGGCGGGACGCCCGTGCCACGATTTTCAAAGCAGCGAAGGAATGCCCGCGCTCCCGGCGCCGGTGTTATCGGAATAAGAGCGGTGCAAAGGTGGCCAGATTGCGCCGCCACACCATCCAGGTGTGTGCGCCCGGCGTCTCGATGTCGGTGTGTTGAATTCCTTTCGACTTGAGCCAGTCGCGGAACTTGCGATTTATTTCGATGAGATGATCGTCGGTGCCACATGCAATCCAAAACAATCGAAGTTGCGCGTTGACACTGGAATCGAGTCCTGGAAAGTCCGTCTGGAAATCGTCAGGAAGCCCGCCCGAGCTGAACGCCCCAATCCACGCGAAATCGTTGAGTGTATTCAGCCCGGTGAGGAGTGATTCAGCGCCTCCCATCGAGAGGCCCGCGATGGCTCGAGAATTGCGGTCCTTGACCACTCGATAAGACGCTTCCACCTGGGGCAGGACTTCGTTAACCAGGGCCTCACGAAACCGCTGGTAGTTGCGTTGGCGGAGGCTGGGGTCGCGAAACGATGCCACACCTTGCGAGACGATTTCAGGTGCGCCGTAGCCGAGAGGCATCACGACAATGGGTGCGCGACATAGAAGTTGGAATTAGGCGGCGCGAGCTGCCCGACGGCCCTCCCAATAATCCTCAAAGCGGCCATTGAGATGGCAACAACGCAAGGCGAGGATGGCGTTGGCTCCCCG
>JBELAJ010000133.1:0-16959 GCA_049508935.1 Terriglobia bacterium
GGGGGCGAAGGTAGGGCGAAAGCATGATTACCACTTCCAATTTTGCCAAGAGCGGAAACCATCCTGACGCGGTAGCGATCAGCCAAGGGATTCCCAGGTTCAACCCGCACGTCAAGCAATACATGCCGCTTGCCCCACCCCGCTGGCTTTTGAAGGCGAAAGACCCCGAACTGTTTGACCGGGAATACCGCAAGCAGCTTGAGGCGCTCGACGCAAAGCAAGTCGCGGAGGACCTCGGCCCCAATGCCATCATTCTATGCTGGGAGTCGTTCAACGTGCGTTGCCACCGGCGACTGGTGGCCGAGTGGCTTGAAGAAAAGCTCGGAATCGTCGTGCCCGAACTGGAGCATGAGCGGGCAGAATCACTGCCCTTCAATCAGCAGCCATCGAAGTGGGATGCTCATCCCGCCACGCCGCAGTTGCCGATGGAGTTTTGAAACACGGCGGTCGTCTAAAAGTAGGACGCCGGTCCCTGTGACCGGAAACGCAGGTTCATATCCTGCCCGCCGGACCAAATGAAGGAAGGCAACCACTGGCTTCAAATTGAGAAAGTTGTCGTATCTATTCTATGACGGGATAGAGCCAACTTGATGGAATGTTGAGTACCGATTCGTATAGGACTGTTGAACGTTCATCAGAAAGATCCAACATCCGCCCTCCCCACTCTCGATATATTCGATCATTGAAATGAGCCACATAACGGTCGAGAAACTGAAAGAATCCATCGACCATCTTCTGTATCATTGGGATCAGGCTCTGGCCCTCATTGGCGGTGTCCCCGTAAAGGAAGGCATGCACGCGGTTGAAATTGAGGCGGCCGCCGGTTTGATAGAAGAGTTGCATGCGCACAATGCGGTGAACAACCGCATCCCTCAGGCCATCATGCGCCTTCCCCTTGTCTGACGTTCCCGCAAGAGTGTGGAACCAGTTCGAGTGGGCAGTCAGTATTTCTGAATACTCCGGGTCGACCCTCGGCATCTTATTCGTAAACCATTTGATTTGGGCGTGGAAACTGTTCCAAGGGACATCTTTTTCAGCATAGAGCTGGCTGGTGATGTCTGCAATACAATCGACGAGAATCCGCAGATAAATTAAAATGTTGTCGAGAAACATCGGTACGTCACGCTGCACGCTCTGCATTTTCTCAATCTCTTCGAGTGTGGTGGAGGGAGGTTTAAAATCAGTGATTTCTTGACGCGCCCGATCAAGAAGTTCGGCCGAACGATCCAACTTCCAAAACGCGTCCTGCATCTTCCCCGATGCAAGCAAAATCCGCTTGGCTTTCTTCGGAGGCCAAGGAACCAAAGTCGGGTATTTGTTACGTCCAGGGAATGCCTGGGCGAATTCCATGGCCTGGAGCAGCTTGACCATTCCAAAATGGAACCGACTTGGGTTTGCCTCACTCGCCGGCTGTAAACCGTGCAAACGCCGCATGACGAGATTGTACGACAAGCGTCCGAGAAGGCGAGCTATTTTCTGTAATCGGGACCGTCGTCTAAGGGTAAGCGTCCGAAGCTGGCCGTATTGACAAGTGACAGCTGGCTGTAGGCGTCCACTTGTTGGTTTGAGTGGGCACTTAGGAACTCAGGTTGAACCGCGAGCTGCTGGAAGAACTGAAAATCTGGGAGCGGTGTTCGGCATGCCAGTATCGCAATTTGTGCGGGATGGAGTGCCCCGCGATCCTTTTTCAGGGAAATAGCTTGGACGAAACCGAATACGATCCCACTAATGTTCGCGCGAAGTCTTGAAACGCGGCACGGCCTTGCCCGTTACTGCACACCTCACTCGAAGGCAATAGTAACTGATTGGTGACAAACAGCACATCAAAAGCATAAGTGGGTATAGAGTTAGTAAGGATATCACCGTGGTTGCCCTCATAACTGTGGGTAACTCAGGAGATGTCCGAATCTGCATCCGGAACCGCTCGTATCCGTACCCAGCCACCAAAAGCGTGACAGCGTGAAGGCCACACGCTGCACTACCGACTACGCAAGCGACCCACACATGCAGTGTAGCAGCCAGCAGAAGCACAATTGATAACAGCAGCGGCCCCATGCACCAGATCATGTTTTCTAACCAGCGGCGCATGCACATAGCCAACTGCGCCAAGGACGCCTTCGCACCCAAGTGCCATGCGCGCTGAAGGTCTTGCACATAGAGGCTGCATCCCGAGTACCATGTTATCCCTTGGTGATACAATGAGATGATGGACGAAGGTGTTTCGGCCACGTCGTATGTCACTAACGGTCCGATCGGGATTCCAAACATGGAAATAATCGTGCCCAGCGACGTATCACCACTTGGGGCCGGAAATCCACCTAGTGCCTCCAAGAGGTCCACTCTCACGAACTCTCCATGGCCAAGAAAATGATTCGGCGAAGAAATCAGCGCACGTGCCAATCCATTTCCTATCCGAGACGCTACAACACTTCTTGCCAGCCCCGGAAGCTCACGATAGAGCCAGAACCGGAGGTTGTAAAATGGGCGTGTCCTTAGGTACGCCCCCTTGAGATCGGACGGCAATCGAGCCCAATTGGCAAAGTACACCGCCCCCTGCTGAAAAGCGCGTATACGGTCATTTTGTTTGATCTGTCGGTCAACGTCCCGGAGCACTCGCACATCTGGACGAGAATCCGCATCGTAGACGCCGATAAACGTATGAGGCGTCAACCTGCCCTGCCGCTGCGACTGGAGGCTTCGTAACGCAGCATTCAACTGATCGGCTTTGCACCGATCGTTTCCATCCGTATGCACGTGGAGCACGCTGTGGCTGGTGGGTATCGTTTGGGCCAGCCATTCTTTGACGCACTCTTCTGTGGTAGGCATACCCATTTCAACTCTTTCGCGGGCGGTGGTAATCACGACTATACGCACTAGCCCGAGGGGGTAGTCCAACGAACAGAAGTAGCTCAAAGTAAACTTTGCAATCGCCGCTTCTTGGTACATCGGCAGAAGCAGAATAAACCGGGTGACTGGATGATTATCGTAGGTGATGCGGGCACAGTTTAGGAACCTCAGCGACCATAGGACGTTGACCAACGCCCACACATTGTGCAGGCATGCAAACGTTACTGCCCCGAGCAACAGCGTGTGCATCATTGATGATCGCCTCCAAGGAATTCCCGCATTCTACCCGATCGCTCGAATGGCCTGCTTCAATCGAGTTTCCGCTGGACGCTGGATCCCCACTACCTCCATCCAATCGTGGATGCCTATATCATCTAGCGCCTTGACTAGCCGACGAGTAGCATTTATAGCCCCGTATTTCGCATAATAGGTTGCCCGGACAATGTCTGGCACAAGCGCCCACGCTTTCGAAAGGCCGGCACGAATTGCGCTAACGGTTGGGGCAACCAATGCACCCGTTTCTGGCGTGATCGGCTCCGTCCCGTACCGCAAATCCTGCACGCACACTACCGGCGTACCGCACGCCAGAGCTTCGTTGACGCACCGTGGCCACTGGTCAAGCCGGCCTAAAGCAACCACCGCGCGACTTCTATTAAGCAAATTTACCACCTGTTGTCGTGTAAGGTTCCTGTAGAACTGGATGTTCAACCGCTCCTCTCTGGCTTGAATAAGGAGGCGCTGCATGAATTCGCTCTTAGCCACTTCCTCCCGGAAGATTCCGCCGCCATCATACCAGCACAAGGATGATTCACGCTCGGTCCATAGCCCTCCCCAGTCCGCTGGTGCGGGCATCCCCAATTCAAAGTGGGAATTAAAAGCAGATTCCATCCACCACCTTTCATACGGGCAGTAGTCTCCGTACCACACAATGCGCAAATCGCGATGCTGGCGGGCCAGCCCCAGAACCAGCGACGCGCGCTTTCTCTCATAGTGCTCAGGCGTGAACATGCACGAGAATGCGACATCGAACTGTCGATGTGAGCCATAGTTCGTATAAATAGCGGAGTTCTGGAAGACGGTGTAGGGTAGTACGATCGATGGCTTGCCCAACTGCGCGTTGACCCACGCCCGCTGCGGCTCACTTGACACCAAGTGAATGTCGGCACAGTTTGACCATTTGAAGTAGGCCAACTCCTCAGCATCCAAGGCTCCATCCATGTCGGTTATCGCTGCTCGCCACGAGTGGAAACACAGGACGCGACGTCCGTCCTTCTTTCTCTTCTTCCTCAAGATGAGTTTGAGGAGTTCACTAGTTGCGTCAAACAATTCGTACCCAGGAAGGGGCTCGATGAAATTCATCTTGGTGTCGTGTTTAGGAAGATGCGACCTCGCCAAGCAGTTCTCTTCGAAGCCAATGAAGGACATAATCTCGTAGGCCAGTCGGATCCATCGCTGACGTGTCAAGGAAAACACATCGAGGGTTCAGGGCGAACCACTTCCGGGCTTCAGGCTCGAAGAGCGTTAGCCAGCGATCAAATGTTGGCCGAACGCGGTCGTCACTTGCCGCGCGCTGGCGAATTACCGCTTCACGCGCACATAAGTAGAGCAGCCGATCGGCTGAACATCTCCGAAGCGCACGCAGGTCGGGCGACAGCGCCATCGTAGCGTCCCATGGCAGGCCCATAACCTTCGGAAAATTAAGAGTGAAGAACTCGGTGCTGTCGGGTCCACGGTCGACAACGACGACCTCTCCCGGGTGATAACTTCGGTATCGCTCAATCTCCCAGCGGATGAAGCGCCTCTGGTTAGTGCAGAAATCCTCTAAGACTGCCATGTCCAACCGTTCCGCCACCTTCCTATTCTCAAGATCGGCAACGGTTTCGCGGCACACCCGAATGCCCAGGTTGGCGGCTGCAATTTGTTGGAGTAGCGTGCTCTTTCCAATCGCATGTGGTCCTTGTATAGAGAACACAAAGGGACGATTACGCCCCTTGCAAGTGCCTCGTAAATCAGTGATCATGGCCGCTCGAACTCAATCCAAACAGAAGCTGCAAGTGGACTGACCTGCCCATTGTATTGAGGTCACGGTGCCGCGCACGGAGATCCTTCCGTAACGGACTGTTTGCAGCCGGCGCATCCCGTGATAATCAAGTAGCTGGCTCTATGACTCGGATTCTTTCATTCAGGGATCTTTCCAATCCTAGCATATCCGACTCGCCATGTCCGGCGGTTAAAGCAATAGCGACGTGAGTCGTCAGAGGCAGCAGGCGCCTGCGATTCTTGAGGTAATGCTGAGTCAACCGGCTTCCGGGAAAGATTGCGAGGCATTGGAAATACCGCCAGACTACTGGCAGCGCCATCGCGAAATCTACATCCACCGACCGTTCGTCTTCCGTTTGGTCAGGGAATCCAAACAGGAAGAGCGCTCCAGTTCGAATGCCTAGGGCATGGCATGCATGGTAGAAGCGGCGGATTGCCTTTGTGTTCACCAGCTTATTCAACCAAGCTTGCCAGCGAGGCACCACAGTCTCCACGCCACACCACACCCCGCGACAACCGGCTGCGCGCATCTTCTCAAGGAATCGCTCTGGAAGATCGGCGCGGCTTTCACATTCCCAAGCGAGGTCGTCACCATACCTCGTGCGGATCGCTTCGCACAAGAGCAAGAGGTGCTCTCTGTTGGCCGTTAAATTATCCTCACGAAAGCATAGCGAAGCCGCGCCATGGGTGACAACAAGATGCTCGATCTCGGCCATTGTCTTGTCAATGGGACGCGTCCTGTAGGTCTTATGATAGCCTGGCTTTGAGCAAAACGCACACAGGTAGGGACAGCCGCGGCTTTGGAATAGGGCGAGACATGGGGTCCCAGCAACCAAAGATCCGTGGTTGCTGTACCGACTGATTTGGAGCGCATCGCGGGCCGGATACGGTTGAGTCAGATGCGTCAGCACAACTTCTGGTTCCAATGGCCTTTGCCCCGATAACCATACGCCCGGAAATGCTGACGAAAGACGCCCCTGATGGCCAATCTCATCGACCACACTGCAAAGGACATCTTCCGCTTCGCCAGCGATTACAGCATTAGCTCCAGTTTCCCGTAAGCAGTCTTCGGGGCACAATGATGCATGAATGCCACCAACGACGGTCCAAATCGCATTCATCCGCTGCTTGACCTCCGTAATGCATGCCCTGGTGGTACTCACATTCAGCGAAGTGCATGAGAAACCAACGACAGCAGGGCTGAGCGCATATATCTGACGCGCGAATTCTGCTGCGCTTGTGGGTGCAATTGCCTGATCCAGCACCTTTACCTCATGCCCTGCTGCGGCAAGCGACGCAGCCAAGCTTCCCAATCCGAGGGGGGGGCGAGCTTCGTGTATAGAAAAAGCAGCAAATGGATGCAATTTGAAGATGTCGTCAATGCTACAAACAGCTAAAATAACACGCATTTGAAACCTCACGGTGGGACAGCGTGGAACGCTTCCACCATGTTGATTCGATCAAGCCTTGCATTACATACCAGTGAAACGTGGTAAATTACCTCCACGCAGAACCTGTACCCACGTGTCATACGTCGCTACGTGACAACGTTGCTCCCAAGTCATGAGCGTCAGCGCATTTTCTTCAATCCCTGCTTTTCCGTCTGCCAGAAGACGCAACCACCAATGTTGGAAGCGCGTGAAGAAGAGCTCGACACTGTTGCGATGCACAAGCCAGAACACCGCTGAACAGAAAGGTAAGTCGCGGGCATTGTTGTACCCAAGCTCCGGACCGTACTCGTGCATCCACGCGAGCGGCATATGGAACTTCTTTTTGCCCGGCAATGCCTGCGATCCAACTACTCCATACCGGGCAGCGGCGTCAAGTAACCGTTCTGACAATCCGTTGGCTGTCACTCCGTCCTGCAACTGCGGCCGATACTGTGAGAGATCATGCCCAGCCTGATAACTTATCCAGTGGCCAGAATCGAACCAGAAACAGGCGTCGCAACCCGATAGGAAAGTTTTTCGTATGGCGGCAACTTTTGCGAGATACACGGCGATCAGACGGCGAAATCTAGCTTGGTAGCTTCCGGAATGGGTAGGGTTGCGTTGTATCAGATTGTGATATGCGTCCAATGCTTCGGGATCATCCCACACCTCAGCCATGAGTTCCTCCGGTTCTAGACTTAATACTCGGCCAAACGGCAGGCTGCCAATGCGGTTGACATGTTCTCGGCTCGTATAGACCTCTAGCGCAAAGCTCGAAGAATGCGGAAGGATCCGCTGAACGTAGTCATTCAGTGGAGTAATGTAGTATCCGTCAGGCCGGTCTGGCCGAATTCCAAGGTAACAGAATGTTAGCAACGTAACGCGCATTTCACGTTGTTTACTGGATGCCATCAAGACCAAGGTATAGATCAGCCATGTGAGCAGCAACCAGCATGCTCTCCGCAAAAAGTCCGGTAATGCTCGCGACGAATTTCATAAACCATCCAATTTCCCGGTACGACCGCGCGTGTACCAAACTTTTGCCGGCACCTAAAGGCACGGCCTTCCCGGCCTTTCAGCGCAAATGCAGAATCACCCTTGGAAAGCCCCGCCTTCACACAAAGGCGTCGCTTGGGAGCTTCCTGCTCGCCGGTTTCCTACCCGGAGAGCCGTTGAAAAACATGGCCTTTGCCGCGCTGGCTCTTCCTCTTTTCCCCCGAGCCGCCACATGCAACGCGCCATGGCTTTCCTCGGTCGTGGGCGACCCGATTCGCTGGCGATGTCGCCGCGTACAACGCCATTCGGGTTCGGCGCGCCTGTTGTCGTTCGCCGTGGCTCCTATTCTACCACCTAACAAATCGACGTTAAGCCCGCCTAGGCCAGAGCTCCCGCCTAAGTGTTGGAAACCGCACCGTCGAGGAGCCAGCATGTTAGCCTGTGGTCGGAAATGCAGGTTCATGGCCTGCCCGCCGGACCAATTGAACGGATCAGCAGTCGGAAGAATCCTGAAAGTCCGTGAGCTCGAATCCCACTCTCTCCGCCAGATTATTTCCTCTGTTTCTGTGTAGTTGCCGGCAAAGCTATCTTCGTGTACCCTCGGTGTACCCTTCGTTGCGCAGAGTGCCAGGATGTCGCAGTCCTGCGGAGGAAGGCGCCCAGGGGGTTGCCTTTGTCGCGCTTGGCACGACACGATACAGCCAACCGACCGTCCAGCCTGTAAGGACGCCAAAGGTAGGGGAGCGGATCGATGGCGCTTGAGGTTCCAGGATTCGCGAAAGCCGTTATCGAGGACTTTGATCGTACCTTGGCTCCATTGGAGGAAGTGGAATTAATGGGCGCCTTGGGCCGAGCGACGAAGCCTCTCGATTACGCTCCGACGCCGGAACGGGACAAAGGCTATACCGCCGAGTTTTGTGCATTCCAATTTCAGCCGAGGCCCGACGGAGAAGACAGTGTGTGGGGTACGTATTTTGGTCCCATGTTCAGTCTCAGTAGCCCGCAGCAAGGAAGGACCGTCTATAAACCGGACGTTGCAGACCTCGACCACGAAACAGTCGAGCATTGGCAGCGCCGAAGTGCCGAAGCTCAGCACCCAGTTCTAAGAGCGAGGTACGCCGACCTCGCGTGGGATCTGGCGCGCGCAATCACAAACGATGCGCCAGATGTGGCATTCGCTGCAACCGCAATCGACGCGTATGTCGCCGCGATCGATGGGGTGCTCTACAAGATTCCGATAAGAGGTATTTGGTGGGCGACCCGTGCACTCAATCTTGCGGTTGGCATTGCCCACAAGGACCGGATCGAGGGAGCCCGGGACGCCATGTTCCGGTTGTATGACCGGGTCGCGGTTCCCCATCTCGCCGGTACCTGGCCGTTCTTGTTCGATACGCTGTATGGAAACAAGAAAGTTCCCCTTCAAGAGGACCAGAAGCAAAAGATCATCGGTTCACTCGAAGGCATATTAAGGCACTGTACGGCGGAAGGGTCAGGACCCAACCTATTTGCGGCCAAAGCAGCCGCACTGCGCCTCGGCCAGCATTATCAGCGAATCGGACAAACGGAGGACGCTAAGAGAGTTCATCGTGTGTGCGGACAGGCCGTCGAGCTCTACGCTGCAAAGGCCAGTCCTTCGATTGCCATGTCATGGCTTCAGCAGGTTTATGAGGATTACCGCCGCCAAGGGATGACTGAAGACGCAAAGCGTGCTCATTTGGCTCTCGAAGCCAAAGCTAGAAACATTGGCGCTGATATGAAAAAGGTCGCGGCGGAGATCCGGATTCCCGAGGGTCAACTTGAGTCATATTTGGTGGAAATGACCAGCGGTGGGCTCGAAGCTGCGCTTGATAGGATCGCTGCCCATTTTATTCCGAGCGCGGACCAAGCTCGTGAGCGTCTCAGGATCACGTCTGAGATCGCTCCGCTGTCTTCGATGATTCCGGTAGCACAGGTGACGACCACCCGGTTTAAGGCTCTGGTCGGCGCGCCTGATGATGATCCCGAGGGACGCTTGCTAGTGCAAGTTGCCGAGAACATCGCGCTTTCATCGCCGTTTCTTGACATGTCACTTGAGCGCGCTTGGAACCGCTACGCGCCGAACCCCGACGACATTATAGCTGCTTTGTATCGCTCTCCAGTCTTCGATGGCGAGCGCAGGGAACTGATCCGCGAAGGAGTCGCAGCTTATTTGGAGCAGGACCATGTGAAAGCAGTTCATGTTCTCGTCCCTCAAATCGAGCACGCTCTCCGTATGCTGCTAACTCTGATCGGTGTTCCTGTGACTAGGCCGCCAAGGGTGGGAACGGGCATGATGTACGAGAAAAATCTGAACGAGATTCTCCGAGAAGAAGAAGTCCGACAGGCCCTCGGAGAGAGCTTGTGGCGTTATTTCCTTGTCTTCCTTGCGGATGAGCGCGGGCAAAATGTAAGAAACTGGGTCTGTCATGGGCGGCTTGCTCCGGCTCAGTTTGGCCGTCAGTTAAGCAGCAGGGTAATGCACGTTCTCTTATGTTTGGCGCTTTGCAGATCGAAGGTTGCTACTGAGGCCAGTTCCGCAAGCAAGGCGACGTAGTTGATCCAATGCCTTTCGCCACCAATTCACAGAGGCTGCCGTGTCTGCGCCGTGAGCGAACTTCCCCAACTGCCCCCGGCATCCGCCTCCAATTGGTCCTGCCTCGCCCGCACCCAAGCCGAATAATACTTTTCAGTGACCTGGTCTGATCTGCCTTGGCGATGTTTGTGTGGCCGTGGCGCGCCGCGCCAGGGTTTTTGCGCGCGCCGATTCTGCCTGCCTCATGGAATCGTGTGCCGGAGGCTCGCACCGGCTTATTTTCGCCTCCTGGCGCGTGTTGCTCGGCACCTCCACCGGGCAGGGGGAATCCATAAAGTGCCTTCGCCCTGCCGTCTTTCGGAGTCAGGCGCCAAGAGGCAAGGCGAACACGGCGGGGGCGTCAGGGCTGCCGGTGCTTTCGGCGGGTTGGTGCGTGGTTGTGGACAACGAGGGGGATCGGGGCAGGGAGAAGCCAAACATAAAAGACGGTATGTTTGGCCATTTCCCCGAACCGTGGTAGGGTCGGTTCATGCGCGACTCCGCCACTTATCAGGAAATCCAGAAGTGGGTGCAGCAAGAGTTCGGGTTCAAGCCGAAAACCTGCTGGATCGCGCACTGCAAAGAGATTTACGGGTTGCCGCTCGGCGCTACTCCCAATCGGCTGGGCGAGGAGCGCGTGGAGCCCTGTCCGCCCGATAAGCGGCCCGCCATCAAAAAGGCATTCCGCCATTTCGGGATGCTCTCATGAGCATGGAAATCATCCCGCATCCTGCCGGGCCTGCGCTTCCTGCGTTGATCGCCAGGCAGGGTAACGGGTCCAGTCGGCCGCGTGTACGGCTTGGGCGTCATACGACCAGTTGACATGGAGAGGAGACTTGAGAAAAAAACGGGACGGATTCAGCGAAGAATAGGCTGCGGGCCGACAATCTTGCATTCTGTTGGTTGAAGACTACATTCCTTGCAGTTCCTGCTAGACCGGAAGCTGCGGCTGCTCTTCGGCAAGTGCCGCCTGCACGAGAAGCCTGCATTTTGAAGCATTTTTGAATAGACTCGCCGGATACGCTCCAGGATGTTGATCGCCTACGAGCTTGATCGTTCGGTCAAGCATAGCTTTGGTCAGTTCGCCTATGCGCGGTCCGACTCCTGTTGGATCTGGCAGGTCTTTCCCCCCGTTACGCAACTTCTGAAACACCAAGTGGGCGACGAAACGGTTGCCGTGAATAGCGATCAACTGCTCTTTTCTAGACCTGCCGGTCTGGATTTGGCGCAGTTCGGCATCTATCACCCGCAGCGAACCAACCGCGTGCCAAAGGTGTTTGGCGGTAGTACCGGAGTTAAACAGCTGGGTGTACGGAGCCTTGGTGATGTCCTCGTAAAGCATGCCAACCTCGCGCTTTGCCTGAACTGACAACCCAACGTCTGGCATCGCGCAAGCCAGTGCCACGGCGGCTTCGTCAAGTGTGCAGCCGAGTGACTCTTGGGGTACGTTCTCGCCTGACTGATATGCGTACTCCTTCTGGCACTCAAGCAACAATTCAGTCCGCAACCGTTTCTGATTCGGATCCAGCGCCGCAAAGTCCCTTCTCTCAATCCGATTTTGGGTATTGGTAGCCCGCGTCAGCTCGTCGGCGAAATTTGGAGGGCAGTTGTCTAAGGAGATCAGCCGAACCAAAACCTTGGCATTGGCAAGTTGCTTGTCGTCCTTTTGGGCTGCTCCTACGATCGTTCCCACAGTTTGGGCTCCATTTACGACGCTGGCGCCCCTGCATTCGAAAGTCCCGATGTCGGTGCTGCCGCCGCCCAACGGCTTCTTCCGAACACTGTCGCAGAGGATCGTTATGCCGTTGTTGAAGTACCAGAATTTTTCTGGGCTCGCAGACAGAGTCTTGCCTATTGACTCGTTAATCTCGGTGAGCCCTTTGAACTGCCGAAGGTTCTTTGAAGTCAAACGAACGCCATAGGTCCCCCAAGCCGCGATATCCAACACAGCCACCTGTCCGTAATAAGCTACGTAGGGCTCTTTAACAAGTCCCCACTGATGAAGCATTATTTCAAGATCAACAGCCTCTCCGACGGCACCGGTGGCCACGATGGAATGGAGCCGCGCCTGATTCAAGACCTCCAGGGAAACCATTTCGGTCGGACTGTTCATCTCACCCAGCAGATCTTCAAAAGGCTTTAGGACATCCGCTGAAACTGGCTGTTCGCCGGTGTACACCAAGACTAACGTGAACTTGGCGCTTGTATCGGACAATGCGGAAAAGACCTTCTCTTGGTGCCGCCTCAGCTTCGCATTGAACTGATCAAACTTGGCTTCCAGCAGGTCGCGAACGCCCTGAATAAATTTTAGTGCCTCCCCGAGTTCGATGCTTCCATTGCCGGAGTTGATCCACTTGGCCTGGACCAGAAAACAGGTGTGTTCTACCGGGTCAAAGTACACTGCGTCGATTCCATTGTCCTGAGGGCCATCCGTAATGGTCTGAGCCGCCGGCGCGTCGTCAACGCCACCCAGTTCCGCCACCGCGAACGCGGCAAGACTGCGGGTCAAACGAAAGGTCTCCAATTGCTCCGGGGGCACGCTTGTGACGTCCGAAAGGTCAACCAGGGCGCCGAATCTGGCCAACAAACTGTTCCTGATGTGACCGACGTGTATAACGCTCACGATAACAGCCTATAAAGATGATAGCGCCGATATTGCTGGAATTTCAAGGCCGCACTTCACGGCAGAAAAGCGGAGAGTCCCACAATGTCCGGGCCTTTTAGGGATTCCTGTGAGTGCCGATAGACCTCCGACTGTTGCTTCCGCGGCCGTGCTTTCTGGCGATACCTTTACGCTCCGCCAGTTCGATCTGCCTTGGCAGTGTTTGTGTGGCCGTGGCGCGCCGCGCCGGGGTTTGTGCGCGCGCCGATCCTGCCTGCCTCATGGAATCGGTGTCCCCGAGGCTCGGGCCGGCTTATTTTCGCCTCCTGGCGGCCCGGGATTAGCTCTACTCCTGGTCCGCCGCGCTAGTTCGATTAGCAACCGGCGAGCGGCTGCCAGATGCTCTCGCCGCTCAGCCAGCGCGACGCCGCAAAGATCCACGCTCATCACAGTTCGGTCGACGATACCGGAACCCTCAATGGCCTCCTGTCGGTAGCGTATGCGAGGGTCCTGGGGATCGATCGTTTGCAATTCGGTCCCGATTGGGCGTTCGCTGATGACGAGGAAGAAGTGCTCGCCAAGCTCCCCTCCTGCGTCCGCGTACTCGTCCCACCATCGGCGTGACAGCAGTTCTGCGCGGTGCAGATAGTCGCTCACTACTTCGTAAACCACCGTCGTCTTGTCTTCCTTGTATGACGGCTCCGGGATCGTAACAAAGCTAAAGTCCCGTGACCAGTATTCGCCATTTGCAGACCCGTACCCGCGACCCCCAAAGACCTCCTCAATCAACATCTCCGTCTGTTGCCAGAACGACTCAAACTGGCTGAAGCGACTAGCCTCGTATTTGAGGGCGGAGAGGATTCCCGCGAGGCCGAATTTGAATGAGCGTGTGAAATCGGCGTAGAGGAGACCCTGCACCTCCGGCGGCAGGTGAGACGCGTCCCTCACAACGGGGATGACTCGACACTCGCCCCTGACCATTCGAGCCGTCGCCTTATTGAGCTCGAACTTAAGCCAACGGGATTTCACAGAGGCACTTGAGACCACAACCAACACTACCTTAGCCTTATTTAAAGCACCGCTGATCTCCGCTGCCAAAGCATCGCCGGCCAGCAGCTCGCGCTCGTCAAGCCACACATCGAACCCTGCCGCACCGATTCGTGCTGCCAGGTTTCGGACAAATCGCTTGTCGAGCGATGAGTGGCAAATGAATATCTTGCCGAGCACTTGTCTCTTCATGTTCCAATGCTACTGAAAGCGCATTTCCTCCTGCCTAACCCCAGTTCAGGCTGACTTGGATAGAACCGGTCCTGGCCAAGGTAGCGCGAAGGCGCGATCAAGGTCGAAGTACAAGGCTTGTTGAAGCAACTCTGGACCTGAGGCGACGCGAGACGCGCCGACCAAGCTCGACGAGCCATTCCCGTTTTTGATTTTCCGAAGAATTCATGTCCGTCGTCCAGACCGCTTAATTTCGGCGCTCAGTTAGACCGCACCGGCCCGGGTCTCACGGCTGCGCGCTACGCTTGTGCCACCCGCCACAAATGAAACTCCACCGCGAGGGGAGCATTGTCAGGGAACCGTTGCCTGATCCACTACTGGAAATGCATGTACTCTTGGTAATCTCGGATTCGGCTCCAAGGCTTAGACAGCCGTGGTGCCCCGTATGCGCCGAGCTTTTCCAGCATGATTCTGTCCAGGGGCACGTGCCCAAGACCGTACAGCCGTTCGAAGCCGGGGAGGCACTCCTCGCCGAAGACGTGCGCATACTTGAACGCCATGTTCAGCCATTTCTGCGCTTGGCCAACGCAGAACGCCGGGAAGCCGCTCTCAGTGTAGGTCGTACAGAGCCGCTCGCAGCTGTCACGGTGCCAAGCATCGAAGATGGCTTGGTTCGAGCTGTCTGAGGTAACCAAGACTGCAAGCGCGGAGTGGACTTGCGCACTTGCTCGTGCTCTAAGCTCAAAACTATCGGGCAGGCGCACGACTCCATGAAGCGTCCGGCTGAGGTCTCGGTAGGCACGACTCACGCAGGCGGCGAGGGGATCGAGCGCGGGGGCAAAATACACGAGCCGCAGGAAATCGCATTCGTCGGCGCGCGTCGGAATCGGGAACTCAGTCTTGCGCGGCATGTAATTAGCCTTTGCGGTCTAACTAAGGTAGGCCGCCTCACCTAGACCGCCATGGCGGGCGGCCTAAGACCAGGCACCCCGCGATTGCGGCGGGAATGCGTTCTCATTATAAGGCTACTTAACACGCACACGGAAACAATCCACGTATCACGCCCTTCTAGTACCTTAAGCCGGTGTCCAGAATCGTGGGAAGGCTGTGGATTCAGGCCTTTAAAGGACTGGCAATAAGGTCGCGCCTATGCTAAGTTAGGCGCAAATGCGAAAGGCCCGCTGCCAGGCGGGCCTTCAAGAACTCTTGGGTGCATTCCAAAGGTAGCACAGGAGTGTGCTCGATGCAAAGAAAAAGCGAAAGCCAATCCCCCTGGCAGCCTGCATTTTCTCAACCGACAACTGACCCTACATTCGACCCTCGGGAGTGGCCGCGATGATTTACACCGAGCCGCTATTTCTCGGCGTCACCCCATCCGGCGCCCGAAACTACGTCGCCAATATAGTGGTGTCGCTTGAGAAGCCGTTTTTCAATGCTTGCGCCGGCCGATTCAGTGTTGTGGAGGTGGCGATCAAAGCTGGGGTCCCACCTCAAAACGTCTTTGCCTCAGACATCGGTCTTTTCTCGTCCATCATCGGCTATCTGGCCGACCCCTCGAAGAAATTAGATGACTTGGGAATCCGCATTCTCGATCCTTCGCTTGAACCGAGAGGCATCACTGACGAATTCCACTTCGCTGCCCACGTCATGCTGATTCTGAAACTGAACCAGATGAAGCAAACCAACCTGCGGGGTCTTTACCTGCGAGAGGAGTTGCTTGCATCCTGGGACCGAAGCCGCAATGCGATGCGCCGGCAGTTAGAGACGCTCGTCCAGAACATTGCCGGGATTCATTACGAGATCGCCGACATCTGGGATGTTGTGTCCCGCGTCTCCCAAGAGGACCTGACATTCTACGCGAGTGTCCCTCATTACGCTCGCGGCTACACCAAAATGTTCGCTGCTCCAAACCTGAAATGGAACGAGCCGAGCATCCCGGAATTCGACCCAAAGACTTTCCCCGTGCTCCTGGAGAAGCTCGGCCCAGCGAAGTGTCATGCCTTCCTGTGCCGACGCTGCGAATGGGAAGAGCCGATTCCATTAAACTGGAAAAAGGTCTACGGCAAACCCGACGAGAAGCGCGCACTCTGGATCATTGCCAATCGTTCTATGGAAGCACGCGCTGAGAACCAGACCGGCTTCCCAGACACTAGAAAGCTGCCGATTTATGACGACCACGAAATCACGCCGGCCTCGAAGTTCCACGTCATCATGGTGGGCCTGCCCACGGCGCTCTATTACCGGGACCTGTTCGTCCACCGGCTCGGGGCGACAACCGCCGACCGTGGATTCCTGCTGCTGGTCGATGGCCAGGTGATGACCGCCTTCGGCGTCTTCATCCAGGACTTTCTCCAATTTAGGGTTCAATATTTGCCCGAGATGTTCGGGATCACCCGGTCGAGCAGGCGCTACCACCGGCTCGGCAAGTTGTTTATGTTGCTTCTGACCTCGGGCGAAATGAAAAAGCGCCTATGCGACATCCTGAAGCTCTGGCTGCACGAACCTCGCGGAATCCAGACAACTTCGATCACGGTCCACGAGGAAGGAAAGACCGACCGTGGCGCTCTCAAGGTCGTTTCACGCGAGACGCTTGACGATGGAAGATTTCGCATCATTTATCGGGGAGACTTTCGGAACGATAGCTTTGCCGACGTGGTGTCTGACTGGCTCAGGAGACATGGGGAAAGGAGGCGGGCTCAGTTGTGAAGCGTGACGGGCACGGTGGTGGCCGGAGATGAAACCTTGCATCCCCTGCGAGACAGGGATATATTGTCGCGATTCGAATTCCTTTGGGCTGTGGGGGTGCTTATGTTACCCGAGCTCGTTCCGTACGTGAGGACCGCGACTAAGCGGACCGTGATCTCCGCCAGTTGTATGTCGAGCGTATTGGTTGCAGCCTTCCTGTTTTCGATTCACGGCAGACTGCAAGCTCCCAAGAGTATCCCGTCTGAACCTGGAAACTCTACCCATAAAGAAATCCGGCCCGGGCTCATCGCGGGCTATGGGAAGCTTCCTCTGAGTTTCGAGGCGAACCAGGGTCAGGCTGACGCAAGCGTGAAGTTCCTCTCGCACGGAAGAGGCTACGGTCTGTTCCTGACGGGCGATGAGGCAGTGTTGGAAGTGCAGGATTCAGGATTCGGGATTCAGGGTTCAGGAGCTGTATTCAGCCGCTCACGAGGAATGACAGGTCTGCAACGGACCACGGACAACGGACCACGGACGGGCTCCTTAATCCA